>JANQRQ010000201.1 GCA_028284485.1 Planctomycetaceae bacterium
GTCGATTCCGAGACAATGCATAATCGTCGCCTGCAGATCGTGAATATGCACCGGATGCTCGGCAATGTTGTAGCAATAAGGATCAGTCGCCCCTAGCGACATTCCCCCTTTGATTCCGCCGCCTGCCATCCAAATTGTAAAACAGCGAGGATGATGATCGCGACCGAAACTCTTTTCGGTCAGTTTCCCCTGGCAATAGTTCGTGCGCCCGAATTCGCCGCCCCAGATGACCAGCGTGTCTTCGAGCAGTCCCCTTTGCTTGAGATCGAGAATCAGCGCCGCCGAAGCCTGATCGGTCTCCGAGGTTTGCCGCTTGATCCCGCCAGGCAACCCCCCGTGATGGTCCCAGCCCTGGTGGTACAGCTGAATGAACCGGACGCCCCGTTCGGCCAAGCGGCGGGCCAAAAGACAATTGGCGGCGAAGGAACCAGGGTTTCGCGAATCGTCGCCGTACAATTCAAAGATATGCTCCGGCTCGTCGGAGAAATTCGTCGCTTCGGGAATCGAGGACTGCATACGAAATGCCAACTCGTACTGAGATATCCGCGTTTCGATTTGGGGATCGGGGTTTTGCTCCAACTGGTTTTGATGCAATTTGCGAAGTGCATCGAGCATTTCGCGTCGGTTTGCCGCACCGAGGCCGGTGGGGTTGCTGAGGTATAGCACCGGGTCGTCTCCGGAGCGGAACTGCACGCCTTGGTGTTTGGGTGGTAGGAATCCACTCCCCCACAAACGAGAGATTAATGGCTGTCCCTTCTTGTCTTTTGTCACCATCACCACAAAGGCGGGCAGGTCGGCGTTTTCGGTCCCGAGGCCGTAATCAAGCCATGCGCCCATGCTGGGTCGACCGGGGAACTGCGAGCCCGTTTGAACGTACGTTACTGCAGGGCCATGGTTAATTGCCTCGGTGTGCATCGACTTGATGAAGCAAACCTCGTCCACAATTTTCGCTGTACGCGGCAGCAAATCGCTGACCCAGGCACCACACTCGCCGTGCTGCCGGAAATTGAACGGTGAACCGACGAGCGGCAGGCTCGACTGATTGCCACTCATTCCGGTGAGACGCTGCCCCTGGCGAACCTCATCGGGAAGTTGCGTTCCATGCTTTTCATTAAGCAGTGGCTTGTAGTCGAACAAATCCATCTGCGATGGGCCGCCCGATTGGAACAAGAAGATCACCCGTTTGGCCCGTGGCGTATGATGAAAATCGTTCAAGACGCCGGCGCTATCGGCGGCCAAACCGTCAAATCGCATCTGATCAGCGAGCGCAATCGCTCCGGCCCCCAGACCGAATCGGTTGAGAAACGTCCGCCGGCTCATCTGAACGGGACTGTCGTATCCGGTGCAAATCTGACTCAATGAATTAACCCCTGCTGGGAATACCATTGGAATGTGATTCTACCGACCCTGTCTACCGCTTCATAATGCATTCGTCGAAATTAAACAGCGTATTGGCCACAACGGTCCACGCAGCGTGCTGAACGAGGTCGACTTCCGCATCGCGCTGTGAATCGCCGATGGCGAGATACTTTTTCGCGCGATCACGATTCGATTCGAATGCACCCAATTGCTGCTGATAAAGATGACGCACGATGGCTATTTCGGAATCGGTGGGATGACGGCTGGTCAGCATGCGAAACAAATCGACGAGAATCGACTCGGAATCCGCACCGTGCATCTGTATTAACCGCTGACTCAACATGCGTGCGGCTTCGACAAACTGCGGCCCATTCATGAGCACAAATGCCTGAATCGGAGACGAAGTCGGTTCGCGTCGGACGCGGCAAACATCGCGTTTCGACGCATCGAGTGCCATCATCACCGGGGCGGGGCCGGTCCGTTTCCAGTAGGTATACAAGCTGCGCCGAAACAATCCTTCCCCGCTGTCACGTTTGACCGGCTTGAAGGAAACCTCGACTTCGTACGGTTTGGCGGGAGGCCCACCAATACGATCGACCAATAAACCTGCTGCCGCCAAGGCATTGTCTCGCAGCATTTCCGCTGGAAGGCGATAAACCGGCGCACGAGCCAGAAGTCGGTTTTCGGGATCGATGCGCGCGATTTTCGGCCGCGCTGCCGACGATTGCCGATAAGTCGACGATGTCACAATTTGCCGAATCAACCGTTTGATATTCCAACCATGGGACACGAAGTCATGGGCCAACCAATCCAATAACAACGGATGGGTGGGAAGTTGCCCCTGACTGCCGAAGTCTTCCGGTGTGCGCACTAAGCCCGCTCCGAAGAAGATTTGCCAGAAGCGGTTCACCGTAACGCGCGCCGTCAGGGGGTGTTCTGGACTCGTCAGCCACCGCGCCAACTCCAACCGAGTCGCTTGCTGATCACTTCCCAACGGCGGCAGGATGGCAGGCGTT
This sequence comes from Planctomycetaceae bacterium, assembly GCA_028284485.1. Lineage (GTDB taxonomy): Bacteria > Planctomycetota > Planctomycetia > Planctomycetales > Planctomycetaceae > JANQRQ01. The sequence goes on from JANQRQ010000201.1 coordinate 2,376, forward strand.
AGCGGATCGACAGATTCGTCCCGTTGGTTGTACGCCCCTCGACGGAGCAGAAACGAAGGACGAGGCTTGGGCAATTCCCGCATGACCATAATTTCATCGATGCCATCCTCAATGGAACAAAGTCGCTCTCGGGCCTTCTGTAGATCCTGAATCTTCTCGGCGGCGTGCGTATCTTGTGTGAACGAATAGTATTCGAACAGGGACTTCTTTTGCGCATTTGTCAATTGCGCCCATGGAGTCGCTAACGCTGCCTTCAGACTGTGGCCGTCGTAAAGCTCGGCAATCTCCAAACCGGAAAGCTGACGATTGAAAACGCGAAACTCGTCAACCAATCCGTTGGTAAATCCTCTGTCCCGAAATCGCTGACCGATCGTAATTGTGTCGCCACCACCGCCAGTGATGTTCTTATACAAGTTGTCGCGCACAACTTCGCATTCCACCTGCTGACCATTGAGCGAGATCGAAAGCCCGCTAGCTCGGCTCGAACCGTCGTAGGTCATGACAACATGCAGCCATTGATCAACCGGAATTTGGTTTCTTGTGCGAACGCGAATCGCGTTCCCCGGCCAAAAATGAATTAACGATGCGCTAAGACAACCCTCTTCGATCAACAACTGGTATCCGCGACTAGCGGCGTCCGTCCAGGCCCGCGATCGGTGAAAAACGACGGCACGCTTCTTCTCGTCTGGAGTGTTAATCCACAACGAAATCGAAAATGGTTCGTAACGGCGGAAGTTGCCAACATCAAGCTTTACTCCGTCATCGCCCGTTAAGCGGACGGCCTTGCCAACGCGCCCAGGAGCCGAGGAATTTGCCTCTGAAATCTCGCCTTCAAAATCGACCGTCGCGATGCAACCGGGAAGCAGTCGTTCATTAGACTCCGACTGAGGAGCATCGCCAGTTGTCAAACCACTGTGCTTCTTAGCGGAATTGCGGAACCATTTCCTGAATTCGGACCTATGGTCGCTGGCGACCTTGCTCAACTGTTGCTCTGCTGTCGCCACATCATCTCGTGCCGCTTGCAACAGATCCTTGGTCCCGGCTGATGGCAGAAGTAACGTCGGGGTCGGTACAGCCGGTGTGAAGAAGGAGTAGAGGCCGGCTTCATCGATGTTGTCGAAGAACGCTGAAAGCTGGTAGTACTCTTTTTGTGTCACGGGATCGAACTTGTGGTCGTGGCACCGCGCGCATTCCAACGTCAGCCCCAAAAAAGCCGTCGCAAAGGTCTGTGTCCGATCGGCGACGTACTCGATACGAAACTCTTCCGGTACGCTGCCTCCTTCAACTTTTTGAGGATGCAGTCGGTTAAAAGTTGTCGCCAGAATCTGTTGGTCGCTAGCATCGGGAAGCAAATCTCCCGCGAGTTGTTCGGTGATAAATTGATCATAGGGCTGGTTGGCGTTAAACGCCTCGATAACCCAATTGCGCCACGGCCAAACATAACGATCGCGATCGACTTGATAGCCATAGGTATCGCTATAGCGGGCGACATCCAGCCAATCACTTGCCATCCGTTCGCCGAACCGTGGTGAGGCCAAAAGGCGATCGATGGCTCGTTCATAGGCACCGGGGCGCGTGTCCTTAAGGAACCGATCCAAGTCCACCAGTGTGGGTGGGAGACCCGTGAGATCGAAACTAACTCGCCGGAGGAGAGTTGACTTCGGCGCTTCGGCCGCCGGTTCGACGCCAGTCTGGTCCATTCTACTCAATATGAAGGCATCGATGTTGTTGTTCGGCCACTCGGGTTGACTCACTTGTGGCAACGCAATTGCCTTTGGCGCTATGAACGCCCAGTGGTCGACCCATTCGGCCCCATCGGCGACCCACCGTCGGATCAAATCGATTTGTTCGTTGGTGAGCGTCAGTTTCGAGTCAGCAGGGGGCATTCGTTCGTCGGAATCATTCGACGCGATTCTTCGGTAGAGTTCGCTCTCATCGGGCTTGCCTGGAACAACCGCGGCATAGCCTCCCAGATCGAAGGTTGCTCCCTCAAATGTATCGAGCCGCAAGTCGGTTTGCCGTGTCCCTTCATCAGGCCCGTGACAGACAAAACAGTTCTCCGAAAGAATCGGTCGGATGTCGCGGGCAAAATCGACACCATCGGCCGACATCGCGGCCGACGCGCACAATAGGCAAGCAGTCAATGCGACAAGTCGCACTGCAGATTTACGGAGATGGTAAGAATTCCGATCCATAATGTCAGACGAGACCATAAATTCTGAGTCTGTGATTTCTAGGTTTCCGCAACCTCTATCATCAAAAACGCCGCCTGATCTCTCAAGCGTAAGATCCCGCATTGTGGCTCAATCGCTTGGAAATCTCCCCGCATTTTTTGCCGCCAAATCCTGATGCCCTGCCTGCATCGACAGACTGCCCCTCGATTCCGTATGCTGTTAGGAGAGTAACTGCGAACGACGTAACGACGTGAAGAGTAACTGCGAACGACGTGATTCGATGGGATTTGTCGAATTTCGTTCGCTGCTCACCTCGCCACTCGAAACGAATACGACGAGCAATGTGCCCTCGACCTTGGGCGACAGCGCACGCTATTTCGGTGGACAAACAGGCAAACCAAGACGTACCCCAATTCGATCAGAGACTTGGCGATTTGAAATCACAAGCCATAAAGGGACCAGTCAAATGACGATCAATCGAAGAGAGTTTCTTCAAGACCTTTCCGCAGTCGGCGCCGTAAGCCTGGGTCTGCAATCGATTGGTCGAACAGCGTTCGCTGCGGCCCGTGAACACCAGATGAAACTGGGGCTCGTGACGTACTTGTGGGGCAAGGACATGGACCTGCCGACTTTGATTACTTCGTGTGAACAATCCGGCCTTTTGGGTGTGGAACTTCGCACGGAGCACGCCCACGCGGTCGAACCGGCCCTTTCCAAGTCCGAACGACAGGAAGTTCGCCGTCGTTTCGCCGACAGCCCGGTCACCTTGGTCGGCTATGGGTCAAATGCACAGTATCACGAGAACGACCCGAAAAAGGTCAAGCAGAATATCGAATTGACCAAAGAGTACATCCGGCTGATGCACGACTGTGGCGGCACGGGCGTAAAGGTCAAACCAAACGGTTTTGTAAAGGACGTCCCCCGCGAGAAAACGATCGAGCAAATCGGTAAGGCCCTCAACGAAGTGGCCGATTACGGAGCCGAATACGGTCAGGAGATTCGCGTGGAAGTCCACGGACGGGGAACCAGCGAATTGCCAGTCGTGAAAGCCATTTTCGATGTCGCCGATCATCCCAATGCGACTGTTTGTTGGAACTCGAACGACGTCGATTTGGACGGCGAGGGGCTGGAATACAACTTCAACCTCGTCAAAGATCGCTTCGGCGACACAGTTCACATCCGGGAACTTAATGTCGGCGATTACCCGTATGCACAATTGATGAAGCTGTTTTTGGATGCGAATTATTCCGGTTGGATTCTGCTCGAAGCGCGTACCAACCCGGCCGACAAGGTTCAGGCGATGAAGGAACAACTCGAGGTGTTTACCCAAATGACGCAGCAATAGCGTAATGGACGCTCCTCGCGCATGGCGCTCAAAGCATGCCGCGCAAACTGGAGTTTACCTGATGGGCTGCCGTCAAAATCGGTCCCGCCTGACATGCATTCTGAATACCAAATCGCTACGATGACACGATGTCTCAACCTGAACTACTAATTCCGAAGAAACGACGTCCCCGTCGCAAAAAGCTCCGCAAACTCGTCGAATTCAAGGGGATTCGCCGACTGAGTTTCCGCCAGTATCGCGAGCACGTGCGACAACTTTACGATGGGCCAGCCGGGGCCGTTTTGGCGCTCGGGAGTATGGTCTCCCTGCATGAACCACTTGTGGGACATTTGATTCGCTCACGCAAATTTGATGTGGAGCAGTTTCAAAGCGTTCTCGATATTGGCTCTGGGGCCGGTCAGATTCTGGGACATTTGCTGAAAACAATCAGCCCGCAGACTCGGCTTGTCGCATCGGACCTTTCCCATCAAATGTTGCGCCGCGCTCGCAATCGGCTCAAAAGTGGTCGGCCGACCTATTTGGCAGCCGACTTGACGCGACTGCCATTTCGCGATGACTCGTTCGACTGCATAACATGTGGGTGGGTTATCGAGCATCTTCCCGACCCGCGACCCGGGCTGGAAGAACTGGCGCGAGTGCTGCGGCCCCAGGGGAGTCTGCTCCTGCTGGCGACCGAAGACACATTTTCCGGGGCGATGGTCAGCCGCACTTGGAAGTGCCGCACCTACAATCGCAGTGAACTGGAAAACGCGTGCAACGAATCCGGGTTGCCCTGGAAGGAGCAATTGTGGCTGTCGGGAGTACACCGCTTTTTCAAAATGGGCGGCATTCTCGTTGAAGCCACAAAACCGGAAAACGTGGTCGCCCCTCGACCTCGCTAAAATAGAGAATCATCGATCGCCGGTCTTCGTCGGCGGATCAGTTTTCGCAGCGCCCCTTGGTTACTTTTCGGCGTACCGTATGGGATTCCAATCGCGAGCGAGATTGACCAGCGTCTCCAAGATCTCGCGATTGGGGCTACAGGCGATGATCCCTTTCATGCGAAGCATATCGGCCCGTTCGTCGTTCCACAGCTCGTGGAACTCTGCCGGCTGATCTGTATCGACTCGAATGGCATCGCCTCCCAGAATTCGTGCGATCTGCACGGAAGCGGGAAAATCGTAAATGTTGGGCGTGTGGATCAGCGATCCGCCGAAGTCGCCGCGTGCCAATAATGTGTAGATGCAGCCAGGCATGTCGTCCGGCGGGACGCCTTGAAGACCGGTATCGGTCACCATTTGCGCCCGCGAAGCATCATGTTGCTGAAATCCAATCAAATAGATCTTCTTGGAACCATCCCAGCTTTTCGCATCGACGGGCGTTATGCTGTCCAAAACCTCTCGCGCTGAACGAGACGGATCATCGGGTCCACAAACAACTTTGTGCTCGACCGCTTCCATCCATGTGCCATGCTCGCCCTCTTCCGGTGCAAATACGAGCGAATAATGAACCGTCTCCGGAGATCGCAGAGTCAACATCACCGCGTATCCATCAGCCGTTCTGTCGCGATATTGCTTCGTACCGTCAATCGGGTCGAGGGCGATCGTGTAGGGAGCATCGCTGGCAAAACGGTCCAAATCTCCGGTCGATTCTTCCGCTTCCAGTCGGCACTGGCAGAAAATCGGATCCCGATCTCGTAATGCCGCAACAACCAATTCCTGGATCGTCAAATCGGCCAACGTCAGGGCATCGGTGTTGGAACTGCCAGATGATTTTCCGTCTAATGCGATGTTAAAACCCCTCAATCGACGCGCGACAGCCCCAGCCCATCGCATCACTTCCGGAAGATGAGCGCTGAGTGCATCGGTAATTTCTTTTAGTTCCATTAGCCGTTGTTCCCCAAGTTATCTGTTTTCGTGGTAAGCGATTTCATGCGGGCAGCACCACGATCCTTCAAAAAAGTCAACACGAGAGTCGCCACGTCGATATTCGTCGTTCGCTGAAATGCGCGCCAACCCGGCACGGTATTCACCTCGATAACATACAGCTCGCCTTGTTTGTTGCACAGTAAGTCAACGCCGGCAAAGACAGCCCCAGTCGCCGACGCCGCCCGAATGGCGAATTCGCATTCCAAGTCGCTGGGAAGGTATTTCTCACTGACAGCGCGGCGGGAAATGTTCGTTCGAAAGTCGTCAGCACACGATCGACGCATTGCTCCGACGATCCGTCCGTCGAGCACAAGGATCCGTATGTCGAATCCCGGATGATCGATGTATCTCTGCAGGTAGAGTACCGATTGCAACCTTTCCAATGTCCGAAATGTTCTCCAAGCGATGTCCAGATCGCTCACTCGCACGATTCCCCGGCCCTCCGAGCCAAACAGTGGCTTCACGACAACATCGCCACCGAGACGATCGTAGGCTCCCAAAGCGGATTCTGAATCTTCGCAAACAATAGTTTGCGGGACCGGAAGTCCCGCATGTTCCAATCGCGAAGTTGCCAAGTATTTGTCGACCGCGCACTCGATCGATTTCGGAGAATTTAATACATAAACACCAGCCATCTCCAAACGTAGCAACGCATCCATGCGGAATACCACTTGCTCCAGCGATCCAGGCGGCATGGTGCGCACAATGACTGCGTCAGCGTTTGTCAATTCGACTCCGTCGCAGACCAATGGCCCGAGAGAATCGGTCCCTGCCGAAAAACCACGGAAATCGAGTGGTATGATACGTTGAGCCCGGGGCTCTGCGGCCCGCATCAAGTCTTGCAAGTACCAGCTTTTCGCGTTCGCCAAGACGCCAATCTGTTGGGTCATCGGTCTCGATCAGGTTGATTCGCCTACGTTGTCGGTCGCATGCCCTTCATCGCAGCGGCCACGATTCTCTGCGTTCGCACGACGCCTAGTGTGTGCGTTGCAGGCCAAATGAACGCTTAAGGATGTCCTCGTCCACCTGACCGAATCGATGGATTTGTCCGGTATCGACATTTTGAAAAATGATCGCAGCCGGACTAAACAGATGAGGATCGATGGCATAAAAATCCCGGTTTGCCAATTCAAAGATTTCCATAAAACGCTTGCCGTATGCATTCGAAGAATTCGAGGGCACCTGCGGACCGATTTGCAGCAACGAATCGTCGTCGCCATTTACTAAAACGGTGACTGTTGCCCCGTAGAGGATGGCATCGTTGGTTCGGCCGATTCCCTCCAAGTCGTTCGCAGCGACGGGAGGCAGTGGAGCAACTCCCCATGCACTTTGAACGCGGCGCGCGTCGAATCCCAATTCGAATAGTTTATGCAGCGCCGTTTCGACAGAACGCGAGACGACCTGCAAATTACCGGCCTGACTTGAAGTCGGTGCGATAAGGAGCGTCACCGATTCGGGTGCGACGCCCGTTTTCTCCGCAATTTCCGCGAGAACTTCACTGCCGGGGATACTTGCCGCTTCGAGTACGCCCACAACGTTTGTCGGCGATTCGCGATAATCCATTCGCTGGAATAACTCTTCGCGAGCAGCCGCGGCTCGCATTGGACCGGAACCCATTCCAAAAAACTCGCCGACACTAATTTGCCAACCGGCATATTGACTCAGCAAGCAAGCCTCGACCGGAAAATCGGACACAATCTGCACGCAGGGCCAGTCGTCGCCAGCAATTTTTCCTGGAACGACAGAAACCGCAGCCAGATCAGCGAGGCAAATCCGCGACAATTCCAAACCGGCCTGAATTCCCCCGGGCACAGCGACACCAAAGTCGAATATCGTCCCCCCCCCGGGAACGGCTTGCTGATTGATCCGCAGACGGTCGGATTTCTCAGCGAGATTCTGTACGAGCTGGAAGGCTCGATCGTTGAGTCGGTCTTGTTCAGTCATCGTAATATCGCGTTTTTGGAATTCCCGTAATCATCCAACTTCGAGAAATTACGGCATGTACCGTATCAAAATCGACCTTCGCGGGCATAGGAAATAGCAATTTGCTTGAGTACGGGTTAGAGAACGCCACATTCCAACATGATGGACCGCGTGCGCTCCTCTTGCTCCGTCGTCACCTGTGCAAAGGGCAGGCTCGTCGTTGCGGAGGATATGATTCTACGGATCTTCAAAGCAACCTTCATCGCGCCGACTGCATAACCGGTATTACGTTCTCCCGTGGGTGGGATGAATACGTCGAAAAGATTTGCCATTGTGTTTTGCAACTCGACGGCCTGTTTCGATTCGCCCGCACGCCAGAAATTGTACAGCTCGACGAAAGGCTTCGCTGCCACGTTGGCCAACCCGGGCACAGCCCCTTCGGCTCCCGCCAGCAAGACCTGGTCGACCAACAATTCGGCACCGGTAAACATGGCAAACTGAGATGGCCGTTTCATCAGTAATCGCCGAAAGCCAACCGAGTCTCCGCTCGAATCCTTAACTCCGATAATCGTTCCCTCGCGTGCCAAGGTCAGCATGGTGTCGAGGTTGATCTTCACTTTCGTCGTGACCGGGATATCGTAGGCAATGATCGGAAGGTCGATCGCCTCTCGAATCGCGCGAAAATGTGACAAGACATGCTCTTGCGTCGCCGGAAAGTAGTATGGGGGGCAAACAACAACTCCATCTGCTCCCAATGACTGTGCAGTCCGAGCGGCTGAAATCACTCGATCGGTCGCAGGTTCAAGAACGCCGGCCAGAATGGGAATTTGCGAAGCGATTGTTTCTCGCGCGACCTCGAGACCTGCAATTCGATCCGATTCTTGCAGGTGCGGTCCTTCACCAGACGATCCGAATAAGAATACGCCATGAACGCCGGATTCAAGCATATAGCGGTACAGGCGCGCAGCCGATTCTCGGTCGAAGCGACCGCTATCGTTCAGTGGAGTTACGACCGGCGGGATGATCCCCCTCAGACGATCGTGCAGTTGATTGCTCATGAGCGGGCTTCTTGATGTAGTCAGGAAGGTCCTGGGGCTGAAATCTCAGCTCAATGTCTCCCTGACAACATTCGCATAACTTGATTTCATACATGGGAATCGCGCAAATGTCGCACCAATAATCGGTGTATTGCCGTCCCCCATTCTCATCGAAGGTGAACACCATTAAGACTTGCAAGTACGGCAGGCCGGATTTGCGTTGGCCGATTAGTTCCACTCGTCGATTGCGAAGCCGGTCATCCTGGTAAAACGCTCGCCCCCGCCAGTCCGGAACAATAGGAATGAGTCGGCCGTCGGACGTATCCAACACGATTTGCCCCGATAGCTCTTCTTCGTACGCATTCACGCCGCGTTTCTTCAATGCGTCGTGCAAGAATACGACTTCCCCACGAAATAGTTCTTTGCGAGTCGGCGGCGCTTTTGTTTCTGAAGCCTTCTTTTCGTCGACAGCCACGTCCTGGGTCTTGCTGGAAGCGCTGTCCGAGCGTTCGTCGCCACCTATAGCGACGCCGGCGGCCAACGTCATAAGCAGGGATACGACCGTGCTGAGTTTCGGCGTCATCGCAATCTACCTGTTATTCGAGTGCGCGACCGACAACAACAAAACGCAACGCGAGCGAATCAGCCTTGTCGCCGCGTTTCACTTGGCAGGGCAATGTTGCAATCCAAAAATCGTGATTCGAGTCGTGTTCTAACTCGGGCTTCTCCGGCTTCTTTTCCGTCGGAAGCATCGACAGAATTGCGGGATGCGTCGAACCAGCGGCCTGACCGCTTTTTTCGGAGAGCTCGTCTTCATTAGAAATTACGCCCGTACCATCGTCGATATTCGTCGGTAACGCCAATAGGAAATCGTACGTCTCGCTCGTACCGATGTGGTTACCATCCTCCGGCTGTCGGCCGTACCGCAACGTGTACAAACCGGCGTTCAATTCTTGTCCACGAAAATCGGTGAATCCCCCCGAGGCATGGACGCGCAGCGCGCCGAGAAACTGCCCCGAAGCAAATGGATACTTCACCGTTAGAGTCGGGTTAAACTCGGCCGGGACTGAGATGTCCTTGCCGAACCAGATATCGCACACCGGGCCGTCCGGACCGACGACAGTAATCCCCTCGGGCCGCAACTGTTTCGCGACTCCCGCGGGCAATTCGGCCGGCAACTTCGAAATCGCATCGAGTTTGTGTGTCTCGGCAGCGGTGAGAGGCAGTGCTTGGACCAAAATCAGTATTGCTATCGTGAGTATGCCCCAGTTTTTCATCATGGTGCTCCAAACTATTCGACTGACAAGAGAGATTCCTTCAATTGCCGTTCTATGATCTCAATCAAATCGTAGACAGCTGAGAGGGTCTACTGCATCGGTATTCGTCAAAAAAAACGGGAAACCGAAGTCGCCGGTTTCCCGCAAAACAGCGTACAACACTCTGTGCACAATTTGGCTGATCTCGCTCGACCCCGACCGCAACGCGAAGCCAGGTGAGATGCAGCTTAGCGGCGAAATGTCGCCTGGAACGCACTTCGGAGGTTCAGGTTGTTCCAACGGCTGTCGAGGCCTTCACCTTGGTAGGCCATTTTGAGCGAGTAGACCGGTGTAAAGTTTTCGACTTCGTTCAGCGGCTGGTAGTAAATAATCTCGTTCGTGCAGACACAATCGTCTTTGGTCAATGCGCGCGTTTCAATTTGGGCCAGCTTTCCGGCCTTAAACGTACCAACGCCTGTGAGATGATCATTTTTCAATTCGATGGGGGCCTTCTGAACTTTGACAATGTTCTCCGCGAGCTGGGGGGCATTGTCCTTAACAAAGCTGACCAAAGCATAATGCTGCTCTTGGGTTGCTCGTTCGTCGACAAGAATGACAGCGGCGACCCGGCCCGGTTTCATGGGAAATACGCCGTCACTACCCATAGTCTTCTCTGACCGCACAATTAACGCGGCACCTAAACCATCGAGGGAAACGTTGTTCCACGTTCCTTCGTCGACTTTCCAGGCCATGACGGCCTCTTTGCCACACAGGTCCATTTCCGCGTTCGCGAAGCAGGGTCCGGTATAGACATTACAGGAGCGAGCTTCCAAGTATTCGCCGGTAATCTGGGCAGCGCTACCGACAGAACTGAACATGAATACCAAAGCGACCGATGCAAGAGTCCGAAATGCCGTCATTTCGATGTTCCTCCGGAGAATAACAGCGATTTGGAAGCCCCGACGTTGCCGGAAGGCGACAATCGACCAACTTTTTGCGTCGACGTCGGCAGACTGGTAGATCGTCTGCCCACACAAGATTCCGACGCGACCCCCTTATTCTTTCAAGAGTGAAGAAGATCGTCAAGAAAAGCCCTGCCGGATCTTCAGATCCGACAGGGCTTGTCAGGTTCGTCGCGCGTCACCGCAAAGCGACAAATTCGTAATGTAACCCTGTTAATCCCGGGAATTTCGCCCAAGATTCACATTCCGGGCGGGGACTTTTAGGGAGTTTCGTAACAGGTCCGAGCAGCGTTTCGACAGTTTTCACCATCGCAAAGCTGATCGTCCGGACCAAAAATCGTTTGAGTCTTGCCGCACCAAAAATGGCCGTCCCCAGCGGCTTCCTGGCCCGGGGGGAGTCCGTGATTGATATACAGCCCCTTCGAAAGGAGGCTTCGGCAACGCTCGCCAGTTTGAATCGTTTGTTGTTCGTCAGCCATGGCTTTAGAGACCTCCTTCCAATTTATCAACAGCCTTGAGCAGCGCGCGTTTCACGGCTGTACGGGCTAATTGCACTTTGTACGCGTTATTTGAAAGTGGCGTCGCCGTTGCAACGGCCAAGTCGCCGATCTCGCTAGCCGACCTCTCGTTCAGTGGCCGACCGACGGCTTGCTTCGCCGCCTCGCGCGATAACCAGGGTGTCGGAGCGACATGCCCCAACACAATCGACGCGTCGCGAACGATGTCGCCATCCATTTCGACACTGACAGAAGCCGATGCCAACGGCCAATCGAGACCTTCCATCTGCAACACTTCGTAAGTCGCACTTCGCTTGCGACCAGCACTCGGTAGCCACAGATGCGAAATCATTTGGCCCGGTTTGAGAACGGTCACCCCTTGGCTCGACAACCGCGGAGTAATGTAGAAGTACTCTAAAGGTAGGTACTCCTCGGCATCCGGTTCCGGGCCAATAACTCTGACACGGGCTCCCCAGGCAATCATCGCCGGCGCGAACCGAGACGCACTTACGAATTTCGCCGGACCGGCGTTACCCAGGATCGCGTGATAGCGATTATCGCCGGCCTGCACCAACGATTCGCCATTGTCGTAGCCAAGCAGGCCATACCCATTGCGAAAATACCAACAGTTCGGCAAATGGCAGAGGTCGCCACCAATCGTTCCGTTGGCTTGAATCTGGATGGCCCGTGTGCCATCCACGACATCCAATAATGACCGATAATCGGCAGTCAGTGGATTGCTCGCCACATCTTCAAGCGTGGCGAGCGCACCGATCAGGACACCATCGTCGATGGGACGAATTCCGCGCATCGATTCGACTTGCTTAATGTCGACGACACGTTTCGGTCCGACCAAATCTCTTCGCAGCAGATTCATCAAGTCCGTTCCACCAGCGAGAACGGTGGTCTCGGAATCGTGATCGTTCAGCAGAGCGACAGCTTCGGCCTCGGTCTGCGGTCGGGCATATTCAAAGGATCTCATGCTTGACCTCCTTTCAGCGCTTCGAGGACTCGCTGGGGAGTCATGGGGAGGACCGGCACTCTCACGCCGATCGCATTGGCAACCGCATTCGAAAGGGCACCACCGCTGGAAATCACGGGTGGTTCCCCCAGTCCGATAACACCACGATCGTATTCGCTATCGGGCTGATACATTTCGGCAACCAATTCCCCCACATCACCGATGCGCGGCAATTTATAGTTTTCCAGGTCGGCGTTGATAAACCGGCCTGTGTTGTTGTCCATGACTTGTTCTTCGCTTAAGGCATAAGCGATTCCCATGATCATGCCACCAAGAACTTGGCTTTTTGCCGTCAGCAGGTCGATGATCAGTCCACAGTCCTGAACACAAACAAACTTGTTGACGCGGATAATTCCGGTTTCCGTATCGACCGAAACATCGGCCATTTGGACACCACCCACGCCTTGATCCGTCAGACCGTCGTCTTTCGGCCCAGTCCCTTGAACTTCCAAAGGCATGGGACCAATCAATCGGCAAGCCTGCGTCCAACTGCAGATCGTCTTTCCGCCGGAACGGAAATAACCATCTTTGGCTTCAACGGAATCGGCATCGACACCATATTTGGCGGCGACGAGATCCATAATTTTCCAAAGCGCTTCTTGCGACGCCCGCCGATTGGGTCCGCTGACCCCGCCGACCGTGGTACTGCCGCCCGAAGGCCCCGATTTGGGATAGGCGTTCGAGCCGACGTGCACTTTGACTTTCGACATGGGAATGCCGAACGTTTCGGCGATTGTCATGGCGATGATGGTCTTCGTGCCGGTCCCCAAATCCTGGCTGCCGCCATACGATTCGACGGTGCCGTCACTGTGAACCTTGAGCTGACAAATGGCAGCGTGCGCTCGACCACCCCACGTGTGCAGGGCCATGCCGACACCGCTTTTAACTCCGCCTCGGCTTTCGCCTTTGCCGTGCGGATGCCACTTCGCCTTCCAATCAATAATCTTGGCGCCGACTTCCATTTCTGCGGCGTAGACATCAGGGCGCTCGGTTTTATCGAGGTTCTTCTTGAACAGGTCGTAACTGTCCATTCCCAATTTGTCGGCCAAGTCATCCATCGCCGTCGCGGTCAATGCCGAAAGCTGTGGATGGTTGGGGGCACGCCAAGCTTGGTTCGGACCTCGGTTGCAGACAATTCCGGTCGCCTTGCGGTTTCGATTTTCGATTTCGAAGACGTACGGAATCAAGCTGAGCCGAACGACAGAACCGTTGATACCACTGGTTCCCCAGTGATGACTGTCCCAAGCAGTGATATTCCCGTCGGCATCACCGGCAATCGTCACTTCAGCGAAACCAGACGGCCGGTTACCGGCAATCTTCAGTTCCGTCGACCGATCAAGCATCAATCGCACCGGGCGTCCGGCCTTCTTGGCTAGCTGAGCACAGGCCAAGCCCCATTCACCGGCTTGAAACTTAGAACCGAATCCACCGCCGATGTAGTTACAAATAATCGAAACGCTGCTTTCGTCGATCCCTAGTGGGCCGGCGAATTGTCCACCCGTTCCCGAAACGTTTTGGGTCGAAAGGTGAACAGTCAAATCTTCATCGCCCGTGAATTCACAGTGAGAACCGTGAGGCTCCAGGCACATATGGGTAATCGTGTTGATACCGTAGTAACCCTTATGCACGACTTTCGCCGCCGAAAGTGCCGCTTCGACGTCGCCTTGGGTGTTTTCACCCTGTGGTTTGGTGCGACCTGCTGCTTCCGCGGCTTCGAGATTGTCGTCATCGACGAAAAACTCAGAAGGTTCATAGGAAACTTCGATGGCCCGCACGGCGTCTTCGGCAATTTCCGGCCGCTCAGCCGCCACTGCGGCAAGCAGAGTGCCTTCGTAGCGGATTTCCGCCCCTTCGCCGTTGAGAACATGAACGGCATGGACGCCTTCCATTTCTTCAGCGGGAGCGACGTTCAGCCGGGTGACTTTTCCAGCCGCAATCGTCGCGGTTAATAGTTTCGCGTAGAGAGTACCTGGTGTATTGATATCCGCCGTATACTTGGCAGCACCGGAAGCCTTTCCAACGCCGTCAATGCGCTGAACTTCGCTTCCAATCAAGCGGTTTTCGCTACGAGGTCCCCAACCAATCGTTCGTTCAGCCATGAGCAGGCACCTCCCTTCTGTGCGATCTGCAGAGCACACTGCGTGATCCCATGATAGGTCCCACAACGGCAGATGTTGCCACCGAGTCCCTTTTGGATGTCTTCGAGGCTAGCGTTGGGATTTTCGTTGAGAAAGGCCCGTGTCGCCATCACGAAACCAGGAGTGCAAAAACCGCATTGCATGGCGTCATGTTCGACAAAGCCTTCGATGACTTCGTCTACCTCGGAACCATTTCGCAGCGATTCCACCGTCTGAATTTCGGCTCCCTCGCATTCGACGGCGAATCGGGCGCACGCATACGTGGCCTTACCATCGATCAAAACCGTACAGGCACCGCAAGTCGTCGTATCGCAAACGTCTTTCGCGCCTGTCAGATTCAAATCGTTTCGTAAAGCGTCGAGCAGAGTCACACGAGGTTCTAACGACAACGTATGCTGCTGCCCATTAATACTTAAAGTCACGTCTCTGGCTTCGGCCGAAGCCACATTCCCTTGCGACTGGCTCTGTTGCGCCGGGCTTTCCGTGGCCGAAGTTGCCATCGCTGTTGCAGCAGCAGCGGCACTCGAACCTTTCAGAAAGTCGCGGCGACTGAAGCCCGAGCCGCTTTCGTTTTGGTCTTTACGGTCTCGCATGGACTTCGCTCTCCCTCAACTGTTGATGCTGGTGCGAAACGATCTCCGGCTAGTACTCTTTGACTGTTCTTGCGACGTCAAACTCGAAACTGCAATCTGAAATGTGACTTTTGCGAGTACACAATTTCTTCATAAACCACGAGAACGTACTAGCTTCGGACTTTGCCGCATTCTACCGGCGAAATTTTCACTTCACAATGACTTTGTCAAAAAAAACGATTGTGCCGATTAGGGCAAGCGGTTTTGACACGGACAATGGCCATGCATTGTTAACACTGGCGCTCATGAAACGGCTTGCACGCTGTTCCGCTTTGATAGCGTCACGCACCCGCTCGCCACATTATTAATTAATGAAGTGCCGACGAATTCATTGGCATCGGTATTGCGCCGAGGTCGCTAACCGACAGCGAGGGATTCATCTGTGAGATCGGTCACAAACATGCAACCAGGGCTGTGAGTGATCGCCAGAGGAGGTTTCGCATTCATAATGGCGACCTGAGGCGTCACACCGCACGCCCAGAACACCGGTATCTCGCCTTCGTTAATCGGAACGGCTTCGCCGAAATCCGGTCGGCTAAGATCGGTAATCCCGATCTGCTCAGGTAATCCCAAATGCACAGGTGCACCGTGCACCGAGGGAAACCGCGATGTGATTTGCACCGATCGGATCGCATCAGCTGGACTCAGCGGTCGCATCGAAACGACCATCGATCCCTTGAAGGGGCCCGACTCGCGACACGGAATATTCGTGCAATACATCGGAACATTGCATCCGAGTTCAACGTGGCGGATCGGAATCTCCGCGCGAAGCATGGCCGACTCAAAAGTGAACGAACACCCGATGACGAAGGCCACAAAATCGTCTCGCCAGTACTCAGAGGCATCTGTCGGCTCGTCGACCACCTCGCCATTCTTCCAAATACGGTAACGTGGCAAATCGGAGCGCAAATCAGCATCAGGTGCCACCCGACCGGGAACGGGGCTGCCAGGCTCGGTCACATCCAGCACGGGGCACGGTTTTGGATTACGCCGGCAGAACTCCAAAAAATCGAATGCCAAGTCGCTTGGCACGACGGCCAGATTCGCTTGCGTGTACCCGTTGGCCGCGCCTGAAGTCTGACCGGAAAAAACGCCAGTCCGACATGCCTGCCGCACATCGCGGCCGGAAATCAACGACAGTCGATCGGTCGCAGAAGCCGCGCCAGTGGATTCCATGGCTGAACGATGTGATGTCATTCTGATAGTATAGCGACTAAGAACAATGAATTCGAAAGTCTTGATCGATCTCACGAATCCCGATTTTGCGGAAAGCAAGTGATGGACGACAATTTTCCAAGCATCGGAGAACTGCATTGGATCGGCCTCAGCCCAAATTCACGTGCAGACATCCTCAGCGTCGAGACGGCCGAAGCAAAAGTCGGCACCGGTCTTGTCGGCGATCATCACGCTGAACACTCGCAAGGTCGATCTCAACGCGAAGTAACGCTGATTCAATCCGAGCATCTTCCCATCGTCGCAAGCCTTCTAAGCCGCGACGCAATCTCGCCCGAGTTGCTCCGCCGAAACCTTGTTGTGAGGGGAATCAACCTGTTGGCATTGGAAGGAAAGACTTTTCGCATCGGTGACGTCACGCTGGAAGGCACGGGACCATGCGAACCTTGTCAGCGGATGCGGCAAAACCTGGGGCCGGGGGGGTACAACGCCATGGTCGGCCATGGCGGGATCACGGCGCGCGTCGTCAATGGAGGGACCATCCGCATCGGTGACTCGGTCGAGGTTTGTTTAACCGACTCACCGACGACTGAATGATCCGAGCTTCCTTTCAGCCCGATTCGACTGCCCAAGGATCGTGCTACAGCGTTTTATTTCTTCTTGTGCGTGTGTCTGGCTCGTAGGAGCCGGCTCTCATGGAGCAAAACGCGATTGTCGCGGCCACAAGTTAGCGTAATCCGCTGTAAAGGGCGACGTCCCTTATTGCTACTTGGGCGTGACAATCACGCGCGACGATTCGATTCGAACGTCGTCGTGCGGCCGGTCGTTTCCATCGGTGGCAACGTCGCCAATACCTAAAGCCACTGCAAGACTTTCGTCATCGGCAGTTTTCCCGAAAACCGTGTACTGATTGTCAAGGTGAGGGACCCGCGCTACGCACACAAAGAACTGCGAACCGGCCGAATTGGGATCTTGTGTGCGAGCCATCGATAGCACGCCCGGCTCATGCGGTTTCGCGTTGAACTCGGCATCGATCGTGTAACCAGGGCCTCCCATACCATTTCCGTGAGGACACCCAACCTGAACGACGAAACCTTTAATGACGCGGTGAAAAATGATTCCGTCGTAAAATCCGATTTTTGTCAGGCCGATTATGTTACGGGCATGACCGGGCGCAACGTCGGGATAGAGATCCAGCAACATCTTCCCAGCCGTTGTCTCAAACTCCACCTGATAGTTATTCTTTTCGAAGTCGACGTCTTCTAATGCTGCATCAACTTCCGCTTTTCGATTCTTATCCACTTGTCTATCCTCGTTTGAATGTCTGATCTAACGATGCGACGATTTCCCCAAGACTTGATGGCACATAATTGCTGTGACTTCCGAAAGGAGCAGCGCAATTCTGGCAGCGCCTCACGAATCGTATAGACAACCAGTAAGAAATGCGAGGCGACCGGGAAGTGACAATCGGAGAATGTGCTACGATCCGTGATAAAAACAACGCCCCCCGGTGGCGCGATCTGCCGCAACGAATGCTGATGGACTGGAATCGATGCCATACCCATTCGAAACCGAGTTGACCGTCGAAACCGCTTTAAATGGCAAGCGAATCGACAGTTTTCTCGTTCGACATTTTCGCAACTACACAAGTTTTCGAATGCAGCGGCTGATTCGCGCCGGGCAAATTCGGGTCGATGGACTCGTTGCGGATGCCAATCAACGTGTTTATTGCAATCAACGAGTGGCCGTGCGGCTTACGGAACCACCAGATAAGCTGCATCCTGCTGAAAATCTGCCCGTCGACATACACCATGAAGACGCGTGGATGTTTGTCATCAACAAACCAGCCGGGCAATTGGTGCACCCAGTCAGTTGGTGTACCGGTGGGACGTTGGCGAACTCCATGCAGTTTCTGTTGGATGCCCGCACGGAAGTTCCTGGACTTCTGCGCCCAGGATTCGTCCACCGCCTCGATCGCTTTTCCAGCGGAATCATGGTCGTCGCGAAAGAGCACAACACGCATACCTCGCTTTCCCTGCAATTCGCGAAAGGCGAAGTCCAAAAGAGCTACCTGGCCATCGTCGACGGTCGCATGGAGTGCATGCAGGGTGTGATTGATCGCCCCATTGGTCGCTCGTCAGTCGGTCAGACTGTGTTAATGTCTGCCAGTCCCGAAGCTCGGTCGGCTCGACCGGCGCGTACCGACTACGTCGTCCGAGAACAGTTTGACGAAGCCACATTGGTCGAGGCATACCCGCACACGGGACGCTTGCACCAAATTCGCGTCCACCTGGCCGAAATGGGATTCCCCATCGTTGGCGACCAATTCTATGGTGCCGGTGGCGAGATAAAACAATCTCGCGAGGAATGCTCCACCGAACGACACGCGATCGCTGGTGGCGGAACTCAAATCCCAGGCGATTTGCTTCTCAATTGCCGGCACGCACTTCACGCTCGTAGTCTGTTGTTTCGCCATCCAATTACTACGGAACGTATGCGATTCGAGGCGCCGCTACCAGATGATATGCGCCGGCTCCTTGATCGGCTGCGAACGAAATGCCGGACCATCGAAAACGCGATGACACATTAGAGAAACTGTCGTGCCGGTTGCTGCTCCCTCGAATCTTCGAACCGCTATCGTTTCAGTCTGCTCGCTCTTAATTCTTGACGTCGGCAATCGCCAAAGTTGACGAGGCGGACTCGGATGAAGAATCGTCGCCCGAGAACTCGTTTGCTGGCATGCGAAACTCCCCGAGCACGTCGAAACTCAATTTATTGAATCCATCGAATGCTGCAACTTTGTAGCATTCCGCCATCGTTGGATAGTTAAAGACGGTGTCTCGGAAATAATCGATTTTGCCACCAAACGACATGACAGCCTGGCCGATGTGAATAATTTCGGTCGCGGTTTCGCCCAGACAATGGATGCCGAGGATTTTCCGTGTCTCACGATGAAAAAGCAGCTTCAGCATTCCTGTTTGGTCACCCAGGATTTGCCCACGGGAGATTTCGCGAAAGCGGGCAATTCCCACTTCGTACGGTTCATGATCGCGGGTTAACTGTTCTTCGCTGCGACCGATCATCGAGATTTCGGGAATCGTAAACAGACCATACGGCATCTCAGCACACGCCTCAAAGGGCTGCCCAAATGCGTGGCAAACCGCTCGTCGGCCTTGCTCCATGGAAACACTGGCGAGCGCCGGGAATCCGACGACATCGCCCACACCGTAAATGTGCGAAACCCAGGTCTGGTGGTGTTCGTTGCACCACAAACGACCTCGCTCGTCGGGTTCGAGGCCGGCTGCTTCGAGGTTCAGCGTATCGGTGTCGCCCACGCGGCCAACCGTATACAAAACACTGTCACCTATGAGCCTTTTCCCACTTTCCAAGTGAACGACGGCCCGGTCGTTCCCCAGGCGATCGATCCCAATGACATCTTCGCCGAGTCGGAACACCATGCCCAAAGACCTAGCGTGGTAAAGCAAGGTATCGACAATTTCTCGATCACAGAAATCCAGCAGCCGTTCTCGGCCATCGACGACCGTCACGTGGACTCCCAGCGTGGCAAACATGATGGCGTATTCAATGCCGATCACTCCGCCGCCGACAACAATCATCGAGCGAGGAATGTGGTCCAGGCTAAGTAACTCATCGGAGTCGAATACGATGCGTCCATCGAAGGGAATATTGTCCGGACGAGCCGGCCGAGTTCCAGTCGCCACAAGAATGTTCTCGCCCTCAATTGTCGATACGCCATCCACTCCTGTGACTTCGACTTCATGCGGGCTAGTGAACCGACAATTGCCTTCGTAAACATCGACACCATTGCGTTCGAGTTGGTCCTGCACGACGTCGAGTTCGTGCTGGGTGACTTGAGACAGTTTGCGTCGCAGTGCCTCCATGGTGATTGTCCGCTTCTTGCGATACTGCTCACCATACACGTCACGTTGACGGTATCCGGAAAGATGCATGATCGCTTCACGCATCGTTTTCGACGGAATCGTACCAGTGTGGAGGCACACGCCACCCAGGTCGCGCAAGCCACGCTCGACAATGGCAACCCGTTTTCCCAGCTTGGCTGCGGCGATTGCCCCTTTTTGCCCGGAGGGCCCGCTGCCGATCACAATCAGATCGTATCGCATGGGATTATCCTGTTGAGAAGCTCGAGTATTGTGGCTCTGCGGAATCAACTTCTCGGTGTCGCGAAACGACATCCAAGGCATTTCTCTCCATCGACGGAATTCCGGTCACGAAAGATTCAAAATTCACGTAAATTGAACAAAGTGAGGTGAGCCCGTTAAGTTCACCGGATGTAGCGGTTATGAGGCCGTTCGACCTCTCGATCCGCGTACAAATTGGTCCGTTCCTCGTCACCAGCGATCGACGGATGTTACACTCGTGCATCTAGGTGCCTGATGCGAAACAACCCTGATTTGCCACACTGAGCGGATGCACAGACTTGGATGGCTGGAAAAACTGCGGTCACATTTCTGACTTCCTTGTGATCCGTAGCGTTCGTCAGTCCGTTATCGAATGTGAACAGGGGTGAATTCGGCTCCCTCGCCGAACCAATTTCGCCAATATCGTGGGGCACAACTTGTGGCTACGGTCCGAAAGGATATAACTCGTCGACCGCCGCATGAAAGTGCTGTACGGAGAATACAACCCGCGGCGCTGACCACGCCGTTTCGTGCAATTCGACCCAAAGGAGACTACGGCAATGCCGGAAAATGAATTCTTCAACGGACGGGGACCTTCGCCTCAATCAAAGCGGGGTTTGTGGTTATTTGGAACCATGGCGCTCGCTGTCGCCGCGGCGTGGTTTGTCTACAGCCTGTTTCGCATCGACGTGGGCACAGGGCAACTCGCCGTGCTGATCCACAAAACCGGCAGTGAGATTCAAAACGATAACGAAATCGCCCCGGGACCGGAGTTCAAAGGCGTCCAACGAGAAGTCCTCAAAGAAGGTCGTTACTTCCGCGACCCCTACAACTGGGACTGGGACATCGTCGATCAAAAAGTGATCCCTAACGGCAGGCTTGGGATCAGAATCAGCCTGACGGGAGAGGATCTCCCTTATGGCGAATTCCTGGCGCGGATGGAAGATGGCGAAGCCAATACCAAAGGGATCGTCCCCGACGTCCTTCGGCCGGGCCGCTATGCCATCAATCCCCATCTTTACAAAGTCGAGGAACACGACCCGATTACGATTCCCGCGGGGTTCAAAGGCGTCGTAACAAATCTCGCCGGTCCCTTTCCAGAAGATCCCAATCAGCTGCTCGTCGAGGAAGGCGAACGGGGCGTACAAAAGCAAACGAGAGATCCTGGCACTGCCTACGTGAATCCCTATGTCACGCGCATTAGTCTCGTCGATTGCCGCAGCCAACGATTCAATCTGGCGGAAAACAAAAATATGGGATTCCCGTCGAAAGACGGCTTCTGGGTCAGCCTCGATGCAATTATCGAATTTCGCGTCAACCCGGAACGAGCCGCCGAAGTCTTCGTGATTTAC
Source organism: Planctomycetaceae bacterium (assembly GCA_028284485.1). Taxonomy (GTDB): domain Bacteria; phylum Planctomycetota; class Planctomycetia; order Planctomycetales; family Planctomycetaceae; genus JANQRQ01. Next base: position 23,953 of record JANQRQ010000201.1, read on the forward strand.
AACGAGGATGAAAACGGTGACCAAATTGACGAAGAAATCATCCGCAAAATCATTCTGCCGAACGCGCGTAGCTTCTGCCGCTTGGAAGGTTCGAACAGTTTAGGCCGCGAATTCATTCAGGGCCGAACCGAATTTCAGGAGAACTTCCAGACGGCGATGCGTGAAAAATGCGAGCCGTTGGGAATCGAAATTATTCAGGCACTGGTCACACGAATTATTCCCCCTGAGAAAATCGCGAAACCGGTTCGTGACCGCGAGATCGCCAAACAACAGGAACGCAAATACCAACAACAGATCGTACAACAAAAGCAGGAAGAAATCCTGGCCACCAAACGCGAGTTGGTGCACCAAAGGGAAGCCTTAGTCACCATCGAAAAGTCGATTGTCAAAGTGGTCACGGAAGCTAAGCGGGAACAAGAAGTGGCATTGACCAAGGCTAACGAAGGTCTCGAGGTGGCGCGCCACAACCGCGATGCCGCTGCTGACCAGGCGACTGCCGTTTTGGAACGAGCGACCGCTGAAGCGGACGTTATTCGATTCGAAAACGAAGCCGACGCGTCCGGCTGGCGGCACGCCGTAGAGAGCTTTGGCGGCAACGGCAATCAATTCGCTCAATACGTACTGTTTCAGAAGATGGCAGCCGCTTATCGACGAATCATGGTCAATACAGCCGATAGCCCGATTATGAAGGTCTTCGAATCGTTTACCGATTCCGCGGAATCGCGCAAGACACCGCTTGATCCGCCGTCGACTGCTGTCACCAGCGCATCAAATAGCACAACATCCGACGAACGATAATCGCGAGGTCAATTGCGAAACGATTCGCCATTTAAGAGACAGTCAGCAAGCCCGGTTCACGGGCAACAAATAGGAGCATAAACGATGGCACGCCAATTCAACTTCAGAATGCCGCAAAGCATGATTGCATCGCTCGTCATCGGGGCGGCGATGTTTGTCGGAGTCGGCTGGTTCTTGATCGAGTGGGGCTACAATCGCGTCTATGTCCCCGTCGGTTCGAGCTTGCTGCTACGGTACAAAGGCCCGCCGCTGCCGATTCCCGGACTTGGTGTCCGTCCACAGGCCGACAGCGGACAATTCGCAAAGGTTGACGAAGACGGCAATCCCCTGCAATTGGGCGTTCTCGAAGAAATGGTCGGACCGGGCAGACACTTTTATTGCCCGCTGTGGTGGGAACGCAAGCCGGTCGAGGACCAAGTTGTCGAACCAGGACAGGTTGGCATCGTCACCAGCAAAATGGGCAAAGAATTGCCCAACGGCCAGTACGTCGTCGATGGCGACTTGGGCAGCACCGAGTACAAAGGCATCATGCGAAAAGCCTTCGGACCCGGGCGGTATCGAGTCAATCCGTACGCGTACGATTTCGAAATTGTCAAGTTGGAAACAATTGCCTCGGGTAATCAAGTCAAGCATGCCGGTTGGGTCGAAATCCCGACAGGTGATGTCGGCGTCGTGACCAATCTGACCGACAATGCATCAACGGGAGCGACTAAGGGTATTCAGCAAACCGTGCTCCCGCCAGGGATTTACCCGACGAACCCCAAGGAACAACATATCGACATCGTCAACATTGGATTTCGTGAGAGAAGCATTACGGC
>JANQRQ010000203.1 GCA_028284485.1 Planctomycetaceae bacterium
GCCGAGCCGATCGTATGTTTTGCGAATGTCTTCGGGGACATCTTCCCAGTCCCGTTCTTGGTGGTCGGACGCCTTGACGTAATAAAAGATGTCCTGAAAGTCGAGTTGGCTGAGATCTCCACCCCAGGTCGGCAACGGCTTTTGCTCAAAAAGCTCCAGCGACTGCAGGCGGAACTCGCGCATCCAATCGGGCTCCCCCTTCATCTGAGAAATCTGGGAGACGATTTCAGCGTCGAGTCCTTTGCGGCTTTTGAAGACGTATTTGTCGGTTGGATCGCGGAAACCGTATTGGTAATCGCCGATTTCAACGTCGTTCTTCAGCTCGGTTGACATGTCTTTCTATTCTCCAATCACCCCAAAGGTGAGTTACGACTTAAAAGGACGTAGCGACATCTTCTGAAAAAGATGAGCCGGTCGTCGTCAAGTGCCGGCCGCGACTTCCTGTTGAGCTTCCTCGGCAGCGGCGTCCGGATGGCGTTCCCTCACGGCTGAGTATCCTTGCGAGTGCAGTTCGTGGGCTAGGGCGGCGTCACCGGTTTCGACAATACGACCTGCAAGCATCACATGAGTGAACTGCGGGATATTGTACTCCAGCAATCTTTCGTGGTGCGTGATGATGAGCACACCCATTTCCGGCCCCGAAAGCCGCTTCAGCCCTTCACTCACGACTCGTACGGCGTCGCTGTCGAGGCCGCTGTCTGTTTCATCCAACAAAGCAAATCGCGGTTGCAGCATCGCCAATTGCAGGATCTCCATCCGCTTTTTCTCGCCGCCCGAGAATCCTTCGTTGAGATAGCGTCGAGCGAATTCGGTCTCCATGCCGAGTTCCTGCATGTGCCCTCGAAGTTCCTGGCGAAACTCTCGCATCGGCATCAAACCTTCGCCTTCCTTGCGGTCGGGATTCCGTGTATTTGAAACCGCATGTCGGAGAAAGTCGGCCACCTTGACGCCGGGAATTGTGACCGGATATTGGAAAGCCAAAAACAGGCCCAATCTGGCACGCTCGTTGGCATCGAGCTCTAACAGATCGGTGCCGTCAATCGTGACGCGCCCTTCGGTGATTTCGTACTTCGGGTGACCGGCGAGTGCGTAAGCGAGTGTACTCTTGCCGGAACCGTTTGGCCCCATTAAGGCATGGGTCTCTCCCTGCTTAATCTTCAGGTCGACCCCTTTAAGAATCGGTGTCCCCTCAACGGCGACATGCAGATTCTCGATTTGCAAAACAGCTTCCATCGTTGTCGTTTCTTTCTCAGGTTGTTCGCGGATACTTCTCGCGGCAGCCCCATTCGTTAAAAAGCATTCTCTCAATCAGTCGGCTCAAACGTTCAGAATCTCCGAGACGTCGGCATATCCGCTGTGATGCGGAACCGGCAGTGCTTCGGTCGCATCTTTGGCTAGCTTGCGTGCTTTGATTTTGTCTTGGATTCTCATCACGCCTTCTAACAACGCTTCCGGTCGCGGGGGGCAACCGGGAACGTAGACGTCGACCGGCACGACAAGGTCGACTCCCTTGACGACATGGTAGCCGTACTTGAAATACGGCCCACCGCCCACGGTGCAGGCACCCATGGCGATGACATATTTCGGATCCGGCATTTGTTCGTAAAGGCGTCGAACTCGGCTTGCCATTTTGTACGTCACGGTACCGGCGACAATCATCAGGTCTGCTTGACGCGGGCTCGCACGAAAGGCCCCGGCCCCGAAGCGGTCCAGGTCAAATCGGCTGGCACCAGTCGCCATCATTTCGATCGCACAGCAGGCGAGTCCGAACGTCATGGGCCAAATACTCGATTCCTTGGCCCAATTCATGGCCTGCTCGAGTGTCGACAAAACGACGTTTTCTTCAAATCTTCCTTCAATCCAACTCATGATGATTTCGTCCAAATCACAGGCGACAGTGATGTTCCGTGTTCTGATTGACCGTCAATCGAAAACAGCCGATACGAAGTCAACACTTTAACAGCAACTTCGAACGTTGCAATCGACTGCGGAATTACTGTTTTTGCGTCTTTTCCGTTCCTGCGACCGCTTGAAATTCACAGCAATGATGTCCGTCTAAACAGCACTCAGTCAACGTGACCGAAGCGCCCAATACCTTTTCGAAAACTTCCTGCTCCAATTCACAAATCGACGAGTCGACGCTGGCCAATTCCTGGTAAGGGCAGTTGTTTTCCCGCAAAATTGGCAAAGAACCCGCCTGATCGATCTCGACGTCATAACCGCGATCGACCAGAGCCGTCTGCAACGCCATGAATCGTTCTTGCAGGGTACTTTCGAGAGCGACATGCCCGTAGCGAGCGATAAAGGACTCCCGTACCCGCTGGACAACGCGCTCTCGGATTTCCGGCTCTTCGATGCGATGCAATTCACGCCACAAAGTAATCGCCAAATCGGCGTAGTTATCTCCTAACTCTCGCAATCCACTATTCGTCACCCGGTAGACGTAATGAGGACGTCCGCGCCCTTTCCGCTGCATTTCTCTTGTGACCAGCTCCAAACTTTGCAAACGGGAGAGTCGTTGCCGCACCGCAGTCGCGGTGACCCCGATTTTGGCGCAAATCTCTTGTACAGTCGCCGCACCCAGGCGGTGCAGTTCATTCAAGAATTCCCGGTCGTTTTGTTCGAGCGCAGTTTTCATGAAATCCACCAGTCAAAAGCCATGATAGACGGTAAGAGTAATTTCGACAACTCAAATTGTCAAAAACTACTCCTTTGGAAAACAGATCGAAACATTTGGGGAAAACGGTCTTCGGTATTCTGCCGTAACCTCTTAGCTGATAGACTCATCCCGATTTGGTCGACCGATTTCAACCGGTGGGAGTCCGTAAATCGGTCCGGACGGCAATCCACCCGTAACGGTTGGTTTGGCCACCACGCATTCGTCCCGTTAGGAACGGCATAATCCCTATGATTCAACAGCGATTCTTTTGGATTCTGGCGGTGCTTGTCGCGGTTTGGCAATCGGGCACTGCGTCTCCCAGCTACGCTCAGGATGCTGGTGACCCAACGGTGGCGGCCGAACCCGCTGATTCTGAGGCGACCGCGGAGGGGGCGGAATCCGAATCGAGTGATACCAATCAAGCAAACGAGGAGTCCGAGCCCACGGCCTCGGGCGATGCAGCTGCGGCAGCAGATGACCCGCCCGAAGAACCGGCGGGTTTTTTTCGAAGTGCTGAGAAGCAGGTCGACAACGCATTCGGGGAATTCAATGGCTTTCTTGCGTCATGGATGTTCTATCCCGTTTTTGGATTTCCATTAGCGGTCTTGTGGCTCATCATCGGTGCCATCTTTTTCACCGTTCGAATGAAGTTCATCAATTTGCGCGGGTTCAAGCATGCCATCCTGGTTACCGCAGGGAAGTATGATGATCCCGAAGACGTCGGCGAAGTGAGCCATTTCCAGGCGTTGACGGCCGCCCTCTCGGCAACAGTGGGGCTAGGGAACATTGCCGGTGTGGCGATTGCCGTTTCGGTGGGTGGCCCGGGGGCAACCTTTTGGATGATCCTCGCAGGACTGCTGGGGATGTCCTCGAAATTCACCGAATGCACGTTGGGTCAGAAGTACCGCGAAGTCCGCCCGGACGGCCGCATCATGGGTGGCGCCATGTTCTACCTTTCCAAAGGGCTGTCGGAAATGGGAATGGCTCCGTTGGGGAAGTTCCTTGCGATTTTCTTTGCCATCCTTTGTATCGGGGGTTCCTTCGGCGGCGGGAACGCATTTCAAGTCAATCAATCTTTGAACGCTGTGCAGGAAACGATTCCGTTTTTGGAGCAAAACCGATGGCTTTACGGCCTCATTATGACGGTGCTGGTCGGAATCGTCATCATCGGTGGCATTCGCCGAATCGCCAAGACCGCTGAAAAGATTGTTCCCTTCATGTGTGGAGTTTACGTGCTGGCCGCCTTGGCGATTTTGCTGATGAATTTTTCCGAGATCCCGTCCGCAATAGGGACGATCGTCGCTGGCGCGTTTAATCCCGATGCGATGTATGGTGGTTTTATCGGAGTGCTGGTCCAAGGCTTTCGTCGCGCTGCGTTTTCAAATGAAGCCGGCGTTGGTTCCGCTGCGATCGCCCACTCGGCAGCCAAGACCGACTATCCTGTTCGCGAAGGGATCGTCGCTCTTTTGGAGCCTTTTGTTGATACGGTCGTCGTCTGCACAATGACGGCATTGGTCATTGTCATTACCGGGGCGTATGAAAGTCCCGAGTTGGCCGTCTACCGCGATTCCAACAACGGTGCAGCGCTGACATCCAACGCAATGGCCGCCCAGATTACGGGCTTCCAATATGTCCTGGCCATTGCGGTCATGTTGTTTGCGTATTCCACGATGATCTCGTGGTCGTATTACGGGGAACGATGCTGGGCCTATTTGTTTGGTGACCGAGCATCGATGTCATACCGCATCGTCTTTCTGGTGTTCGTGTTTTTAGGTTCGATCGTCTCTTCGACGAACGTTCTCGATTTTGGCGACCTGATGATTCTTGGCATGGCCTTTCCCAATATTCTGGGAGTGCTGTTACTTTCCGGAAAAGTCAAAACCGATTTGGACGACTATTGGAATCGTTACAAGTCAGGAGAATTTACGCGATCATCATGACGCAGTCGCGAGGATCACGGACTGCCAATTTCTCGCCGTTACCGTACAATTAAAAGTAACCATACGCAGGCACGCCACCCGGAGGAATTCATGAGTTGGTTACCGAAGAGCAACATTGTCGTTCCGATCGATTTCTCCGATGAGTCAGAGCAGGCGATTCGCACGGCTCTCGAGTTGGCCGACGATCCCAGTCATGTCCATTTGGTGCATGTGTTATTTCCGCTGGACTCTGTATCCCCCGGCGTCGTTTGGGGCGAGACCGACGACACGAAGCGCGAAAAGGCTGTCAACGACTACTTTGATACCTACCTTGCTGAAAAAGGGGTCGAAGGCGTCCGCCACACAGTCCTGTTCGGGAATCCCGGCCACGAAATCTCGGAGTACGCCACAAACAATGCAGCCGATCTGATCGTCATTCCGGCGCACGGTTATCACGGCATCAAGCGTTATGTCTTAGGGTCGGTCGCAGAGCGAGTCATTCGGCTTTCAAAGTGCCCCGTCTTGGTACTTCGCCGCCACGACCAGGATTAACAGGCGGCTTCAAGGCACCAATGTGCCGAAGAAAGCTGCCGATTGGCGCGGACCATCAAAGAGGAATGGTCACTCCGACTGCAAGAATTTCCGCCAGGCGTTTCCTCCGGAACGACACGGAGTCACAGCCGTAAGAATTGAACAATGGCCGAACCCGAGAACATCAAGACAACGTTGCGGTCACTCAAAAGTGACGACCAGGCATTGATCTTCGAATGGGGCGACGGCCTGAGGGCTCGAATTGATTGGGGCCAACTGAGGCGACATTGCCCCTGCGCAACTTGCCGATCGAATGCCGAGAGTCCGCAAGATCTGTTACCGATTCTTCAACCGGCTGAAACCAAACCGCTTGCGGTGACCGCGGTCAAGCCGTTAGGGAATTACGCCTACGGGATCGGCTTCAGCGACGGCCATAGCTCGGGGATTTATTCTCTGCAGCTCCTGAGGGCGATGTGCGAGCAAAGTACAGGCACGTCGCCTAGTTAGTCGACGTGCTTTCGCTTCGTCGGCTAATGCGCTTTCTCTTCCGATTCGTTGGGCTTGTCGAGCGACTTCAATCGGATTCGGCGGAAGTGGACCTCGGCCCCTTCGCTTTGCAGAGTAATCGAACCAGCATCCGGCATACAGCCGGTCACTTCGCCTGCTTTCTTCTGGTTGATCACAACCTGAATCTTACCGTCTTGCGAAGTAATCACGCAGCGGTTCCATTGATTGACCGGCTTCGAGTAGTCAGTGATGTCAAGCCGATTGTCGGTCTGCGCCTCACCGCTGGGAAACACGCTTCCCGCTTTCGGGTTGTGCAATTGCACTTGCACTGCAGTGGGCCAGATTTTGTCGTCGCCGCTTGTATGGACGAGCACGCCACTATTCCCGTTCGGATCTGCAGGGTATTTCCATTCCAACGTCAGTTCGTAGTTTCGGTATGTTTTCAAGGAACGGAGGTATCCGTAAGGTTCCCCCGAACAGATCAGGACCGGATGCTTTTCCCCTTCGACTTTCGCCAACTTCCAAGTTGATTGGGAATTTGCAGCGTTCCCATTGGGGAAGTATTTCCAGTCCTTCTTCAATTCATCTGCCGTCGTGAGCAGATCGGCAAATCCATCGTCCTTTGCCTTGTCATCGGCAGCCTTTTGAGGGACGGTTTCATTCGAAGGTTGCTGCGCACGCGTGGCTGTCGGGAAACAGCTCAGCAAAAAAGCTCCGGTTAGCAACCAAGGGGAAGCCCATTGTGAATTGCGGGACAACCGAAAGCGGATGTCATTCGCAAACTGAGTGAATTGTCGACTGGCGTTGGGTTCGATGCGCACGATAGGAAAAGCGGCCGAACCGCCTTAGAGGAGCACAAAGTTGCCGAATCTATGAGACAAACGATCATTCTACGGCAGTGCCCAGTGGCAATCAATCGTTGGCCCGAATCTTCGGGTTGCTGGCAACGACTGTCGGTCCCAACGGTCATTCGCTGATCTTGTCAATCAGCATTTGCCGCACCTGTTTTGGGTCCGCACCTTTGATTTCCCGCATAATTTGGCCAATCATAGGGCCGACTGCAGCTTGCTTTCCCTCACGAAACGCAGCCACTGCCTTTTCGTTTCGCGAAATGACCGCTTCGATTGTTTCTTCGAGTTGACCCGTATCCGAAACGATGGCCAGCCCGTTCGCGTCGATGATGCCATCGATCAAATCATCCGACAACGATTCGTCATTGTCGGCGCGGCAGAGCAGTTCGGCAAATACTTCACGTGCGCTTTTGACGGTAATGGTTTGGCTGCCAATTCGCTGCAATAACGTCGAGAGAATGTGTGGGCGGATCGGGAATTGATCAATCGTCAGCTTGCGTTCATTGAGTTCCCGCTGAATGTCCTGCGTGACCCAATTGGCAGCCTGTTTTCCGTCGCCGCTGTCCGACGCCACGGATTCATAGTAGTCTGCAAAAGCCAGACCCTGATCGATGATCACCGAGGCATCGTAGGATGAAATTTGGTAAGCCGTTTGAAACCGTTTCCGCCGGTCGGCGGGAGGCTCGCACAACTCGCCTCGCAATTCCTGAAGTTGCGATTCTTCGACAACGACGGGAACGAGATCCGGATCGGGGAAATAACGATAATCGGATGCCTCTTCTTTTCCACGTTGGCCGAATGTGACACCGCGTTCCGCATCCCAGCCGCGAGTCTGTTTCGGGCTGTCGTCGATGGTGAGTTTCGATTCACGCCACTGTTCCTGTTGTCTTTCGACTTCGTATGCGATTGCCTGTTCCACACCACGAAAGCTATTCAGATTCTTGATTTCCACGAGCGGAGTGGCGATGCGATGTCCGTCATCGGTGTGAACATGCAGATTGACGTTCGCGTCGCAACGCAAACTTCCTTCCTGCATGTTGCAGTCAGAAACGTTGAGGTATGTGAGCAATAGCTTGAGCTCATTCAAAAATGTGTATGCTTCGCGGGGAGATCGCATGTCGGGCTGCGACACGATTTCTAACAGCGGTGTACCGGCGCGATTCAAATCGACACGGCTATCGCGCCCACGACCGGTTTCATCGTGGATATTCTTGCCGGCGTCTTCTTCCAAATGGACGCGAATCAGCCGCACTTTTTTTGATTCACCGGTTTCCAAGTCGGTTTCAATGTCGAGCCAGCCTTCGGTGCTAAAGGGGAGGTCGTACTGGCTGATTTGATAATTCTTGGGCAAGTCGGGGTAGTAGTACTGCTTGCGGTCCCATTTCGTAAACGGGGTGATATTGCAGTTGAGAGCCATCGCCGTTTTCACGGCAAGCCGAAATGCTTTCCGGTTCATGACGGGAAGCGAGCCGGGTAATCCCAGGCAAACAGGGCAGGTTTGAACATTGGGGTTCTCGGGGTTGAAGAGGTTTGCGCAGCCGCAAAAGATCTTTGTCTTTGTTAGCAGCTGAACATGGACCTCGAGCCCAATTATCGTCGTAAACTCCATTTTCATTTCACTTTTTGAATCTATTCAGTCGTGATTCAAAACAGCCCTTTTCGTATGCCAATCGGTCGCAGACTCGAACATGCGTGCGGCCCTTAACAGGCGTTCCTCTTCAAATGGCCGGGCGAGCAATTGTAAGCCAATTGGTAAACCATCGTCGCTTAAGCCGGCGGGTATTGAGATTCCGGGGATACCCGCCAGGTTCGCTCCGAGTGTGTAGATATCTGAGAGATACATTTCGAGCGGATTGTCGATCAGTTCTCCCAATTTGAAGGCAGGTGTCGGCGCGACAGGCGATGCGATCACATCGACATCCGCAAACGCCGTGTCGAAGTCCTGACGAATTAGGCGGCGGACCTTCAATGCTTTCAAGTAGTACGCATCGTAGTATCCCGACGAAAGTGCGTACGTTCCCAGCATGATACGCCGCTTGACCTCATCGCCGAATCCTTGGCCGCGGCTGGCAGAGTACATTGGGATCAGGTTCTGTGCTTCTTCCGCGCGATAGCCGTAATGAACGCCGTCGTAACGAGCCAGGTTGCCCGATGCTTCGGACGGAGCAACAAGATAGTAAACGGCAACAACGTATTTGGAATGGGGCAGCTCGATATCGACGATGCTTGCGCCTGCCGCTTTGTAGACGTCCAACGCATTCCGGATGGCCTTATTGACGTCAGGGTGGAGGCCTTCTTCAAAATGCTCTGGAACAACTCCAATTCGAAGTCCGTCGATCGGCTTGTCGACTGTTTCGCGATATTTTGGCACGTCGGCGTCGATACATGTGGAATCCCGTTGGTCGTAGCCCGCGAGGACTTCCAGCAGCGTCGCAACACCGGTCACATCGGTTGCGAATGGACCAATTTGATCGAGCGAACTCGCGTACGCGACAAGTCCGTATCGCGAGACCCGTCCATAGGTTGGCTTCAACCCCACCACCCCGCAAAAGGCGGCCGGCTGCCTAATCGAACCGCCCGTATCGCTGCCGATCGACAGCGGCACCATTTGGGCGGCCACAGCGGCGGCAGACCCGCCGCTCGAACCACCAGGCGAACGTGTGAGATCCCAGGGATTGCGTGTGACGTGATAGGCCGAATTCTCGTTCGACGAACCCATGGCGAACTCGTCGAGGTTTGTCTTACCGACAATGACGGCATCGGCCGCGAGCAGCCGCTCGGTGGCCCCAGCGTCGTAAGGGGGCTGGAATGTTTCGAGCATCCGGCTTGCACAGGTGGTCGGCATGCCGGTTGTACAAACGACGTCTTTGACGGCAACGGGCAAGCCCGCTAATGGCCCAATGGGCTCACCGTTTTTGCGTTTTTCGTCGACCTGCGTCGCCCGCAGAAGTGCCCCTTCACGATCGACATGCAAAAACGCCCCAACATCAGTGTCCTGCGAGTCGATTCTCGCCAAGCATGCTTCGGTGACCTCGGTAGAGGATGTCTCGCCGCTTTGTAGTTTTGCAAGAAGCGTCGTTACGGTCGCATCGGTGAGGGACATGCGAGATGAATTCTCTGAAAACGACGACGTTCACAAACTAGAACATTCCGCAGCAACGAAAAACCACCTGACAACGTAAGGTCTTGACCGCTGTCGCCAGCAGCGGCACTACTGTTCTTCCAGAATCTGCGGTACGAAAAAATACTTCCCGTCAGTGTTCGGCGCATTCGACAGGGCCGCCTCACGAGGTAGGCTGGGGGTGACGATGTCGTCGCGAAACACGTTGGTGACAGGTATGGGATGGGCCAGCGGCTCGATATCGGTCGTGTCGACTTCGTTCAGGATGTCGACGTATTCGAGGATTTGGCCCAATTGCGAAGTGAAGACATCAACTTCCTCGGGGGACAATTGCAGGCGTGCGAGCACGGCGACTGCAGAGACGTCTTCACGAGAAAGAGAAGCGGTCATTTGGGTAGCGTGAAGGGTTCACGGACAACAGCTTTTTGAACGCGACCGCTACGGATGCATTGCGTGCATACCCATCTCGTCGCGGTGTTCCCACCTTCTTGAATGCGGATCTTCTGTAAGTTCGGACGAAAGAGTCGCCGAGTGATGCCTGTCGTCTTACGGCCGTTGCCGCCGAGGTACTTCGGCTTTCCGCGTTGTGACAAGCGGTTCCCTTTTGTGGGGGTTTTCCCGCAAATGGCGCACTTCTGGCCCATGAGGATCTACCTTCAGTTCGTCGAAATCAATCTTGAAACGGGCAAGTATAGTCGTCACGACGATGAATGCAAGGGTCAGTTGGAGGCGAATCAGGGCCCATACGCCAGCCATTATCAGTTCCGGAATCCATTGCGGAACGGCCGTTTCCGAATCGACTCGGAAACGGCCGTAGGTGTGTCAGAACAGACTGCAGGAGGGCTCGTTAGGGGTAAAACGGGCTCTCCAGTTCCGTCGATCCGCCTTGCGAATTCGTGGCCCCGTAGGGCTTCACGGCTGGATGCGAAGTTGGGGTAACCGGATAAGAGGGAACGTTTTGTGGAATGAACGCCGGATGCGCAGGCTGTTGCCCGGAAGTGCCGCCGATCGGCGCGTAGTAGACCGGTTGCCCGATCGGGGCCACATAGGCTGGCACAGGGCTCGCCGGAACGACGAGCTGAGGTGTTCCGCTGTGATACGCCGGGTAACCGACAGCTGGGTAAGCCGGGCGATAGTGCACTTGGTAGCTCGGTGCGGCGTGAATCGCGGGACGAGTCGGAGGGATCGCCCGAAAA
>JANQRQ010000205.1 GCA_028284485.1 Planctomycetaceae bacterium
CGCGACTACGTGCTTTCGAACAATGGCGTCCACGTCATCGGAAAAAGTGCCTCCTTTGCGGACGCGATGCGCGACGAAGGATTTCAGCAATTCTTGAAAACGGTCGAGAAAACCTGTCCGTACGAACGTGCGGAACACCTGTTGCAGGAATTGGGGATCGAACCGGGGATGCCCTCTTCTGAGGATCCCGCAAGTGTCGAAACCTATGCGCAACAGATTCTCTCGGGCGAAGAATGGTCTCGCGGTGTAATTGACGGTCGCGATTGAGCTTCGCTCTGTTCCGTCAGGATTGCCGCATGAGAACGCGCAGCAGCGCATGCTCACAGGTCAGGGCAGAACAATCGTCGTACCGGCTCGCACGACATGTGGATTTCGCAAAACGTGACGATTCGCCTCGAAGATTTTTCGGGCCTGGTTCCGGTCACCGTAGATCTTGATAGCGATTCTTTCGAGCGAGTCGCCTGGCAAGACTTTGTATCGTCGAATCGGTCGCTGCTTAACGCTGGATGTTTGTCCGCTCAACCGAGAGGAGTCAGCCGGAGTAGCCGATGCGGAAGTTGGGGTTTGCGGATTGTTCTTCACCTTGTCGGTTTTGATCGTGGGCGTCAGCGGCAACGGCTCCAATTCGAGAATGTCGACGGGGGCCATTTGCGTGAATGTTGGCTTCGTCGGAAGAGAGCCTGTCGACCGTGTCGTTGGTCGACGGTTCTGGTTTGCCTGACTGCTTGTCTCCCCGTTTTGATTCGTATCAGCCCGGTTATTGTCCATGGAGTTTTGGGCCGCCGAAACCGTAAACGATTCTCGGGAAACAATCGGAATTCGCAGGTCGGCACCGACCGGAAGATTATTGGGGCTGTCGAGCTTGTCGCGATTCGCATTGTAGATTTCGTGAAATCGAGACATCGCTCCGAGGTACTGGACTGACAACGCGGTCAGTGTATCGCCGGGCTGTACGCGATGGATTCGATATTGGCTCGATTGATTTCGAGCGACGTTCGTTGTTGGCCTTTGTTTTACGAACCAAGCCGCGTTATGGTCCGGGCCCGGCAAGGGGCTGGAACGTATTCGTTCCTGCGTTGCATTGACCGCAGGTGTCTTATTCTTGGTGAGGCTCGCAGGCCTTGTCGTTTGGTTCGTGTCGGTGGACTTCGCAACAACAGGTTCGTGCTCGATTTGCTCTTTCAAAAAATCGGGGAGATCCCATTCATCGAAAAGTTCTTCATCTGAATAGAAGTTCGTGACGTTCGCGATCGGGGCATGATCTTGTTGCGAAACGGTTGTTGACCGATCAAATTCCGGTTGCGTGAGATACGGGGCATGGTCTTTCCTCGCAATCTCGGCGTCGAGCTTTTGAGGGTCTTCCAGCTGATGTTCCGGCAGTTCGCCGTCGTTGTCGTTTCGAAAGCAAAATGCCCCGACGACTCCGATAAGCAGAATGGCCAATGCCAGTCCTACGACCTGATCTCGATGCATGGTCATCTCACGCGCTTGAGGAAACGAAGACACGATCCCGTATTGAAAAAATCGGCTTCTCGATAGCAGTGACCGAAGCGCGTGTCACAACGAAGTCGCAATTGCGGTAATGCAATCCAGCCAATTGACGACTAAGGGGATCATTCCAAAAATAGGCGGGTCGGACGCAACGCACGTGTCAGTGCTGCCTGATGATTCCAACGCACCGAATTTGTCGTTAGAGGCAGGTCAAAGCGGTTGTGCGGGAAGGCCGCACCGGCCGCAGCCTGTTTTGAAAACGTGTAACCGTCCCCTCACGCCGGCATGGGGCATAGGCCTTGTCAAAATCGCGCTTCGCGGGCATCGGAACGAGCAATCTGTTCTGCCCACTGAACAATCGCATCATTGGTTTGGTGACTTAGGGGCGGCACCGCTAATCTTCGAGCTGTACCATGATCTTGCGTCGGGCGGCTGTCACCCCGGCGATGAAGTCAGGTAGGAACTCTTCTGCCGCGTTGTCACGGCCGAATTCCTCCAGCCGATCCAGCATTTTGAGTCCTTCACGGAGGGAGGTTGGTACCGCTGCACCACGGCCGTCAACCGTCACGTAGATGGGACTGGTATGTGCGAACCGGATTCGAGAAGGGCGCATTCGAAACCGATCATCATCGGACCCGCGGCTGAATACCGACAATTCATCGTCCGAGAGCAAAGTGTCATGGGCGACACAACGGGCCGCGATCCAAGAACCCTGTCGAATTACGAGTTGCACGTCCCCTTCAGCCTGGTGCGCGTTCGTTATCGGTATGGTATGAGCGACAGTGCCGTTGACGATGATCTCCAAACGTTGCAGCTCGCAGTTCGGTCCCGACTGCGACTCGACATGCAATGTGATTTCGTGCTCACCTTTGGGGAATGAGATGGTATCTCCCGGTTTGTGGTCGTTTTGGGTTGTCAACAAAAGGACCGGACCGTTCGTCACAAAATTGTTTCCGGCAGCCCAATTTTGATAAAACGCTTCGACCGAATGTGCCCCCTCTTTGTTGCCATTTGGCACTCGGACGTATGCTCGATTGTATCCCACGGGGACTTGTTTAACGCCGGTTGCCGATCCAGCGCCGGCAGCCAGCTTCAATCCCCAATTGAGCAGGCGATAGTAAGTGTCGGTATTCATCTGCATCATTCCCAATTCGGTATTGGGATAGACGGGAAAATCATCCACCTCGAGCAGATTCGAATAATGGCTGCGCTGCTGATAGCGATGCATGTGAAAGTTGTTGTTGCAGATATTGATGCAGTGCACATGTCCCAACAAGGCTTCGAGCGCCACCTCGCGCGACCAGCCTCCCTGGTAATGGACGATGGCGCCCGACGCGGCCGCATGCTTCACGTAGTCGAGGTTCGGGCGGCGGCGGTTGCTGGGGATCGGCAGCGGTTCCGGGGAGTTTTGGATGTAGACTGCGCCCCACGTGTATTCCAACTCAGAATCGTAAACCGTTGTCGGTGTCTTCCAGCCGGCAAAATCTAGAAAACGAACTGATCCGACTCCGGGCGGAATTGGCCGGCGTTGGTCCGGTCCGTTGAACCATGTAAGCGATGAACCGATATCCAAGCCTTCGCAAACCAGCATGGGCGTCAAAGATTTCGTATCAACATGCAGGTGATTCTCGCCGCACACGTATCCCAACTCGTGCATGTTGATCCAGCGCTTGAGGACGATCTGTTGGGTATGTCCGGAGGCAGGGACATCGATTTCTTGTTTGAAGCGTTCGAACTCTAACCCATGCTCGACGCGCAGAGTCACGGGGCCTGCGGGCACATCAATCTCGGTCTGTCCAGTCGACATCATCCATCGATCCGGCCCAATATCGAGCGAAACCGCGTTGTCGGCGATCACGCATTCCTGACCTCGCGGTCGAACAAGCAAGCGACACGGAAGTTGTTGGCCATCTTCTGTGACGACCTGAATCGTCAGTCGGGCTGCCTCGCTGCGATCGCAACTTGCGGGATAAATGACCATGGCTAATAGGAGAAGCGTCGGTGGGTGTAGCCGTCTCTCGGATGTCATCTGATCGTCTTTCGCTCGCAGGTTGTGCGGCTCATCAATTGTGCGTTCGAGGAAATCTGTTTCGAAGTGGCCCCGGACCTTCTGATGCATTGTACAGACTCTGGTATTAAAGCCATGAAAACAGGCACAACCGGATATTGGGGCTGGCGCTCGAGTGATTGTAGACGTTTTGTCGGATTCCTGCCGGATTTCGTTCGGCTTCACCTTTTTTCACG
Organism: Planctomycetaceae bacterium; assembly: GCA_028284485.1. Classification (GTDB taxonomy): domain Bacteria; phylum Planctomycetota; class Planctomycetia; order Planctomycetales; family Planctomycetaceae; genus JANQRQ01. The sequence continues at coordinate 3,736 of JANQRQ010000205.1, forward strand.
GGAAATGTCGTTTGAATGCAGTATCCTGATTGTCGATGAACTTGGCTCATGCAGTTCCACGTCTGGGGAGATTCGCTCATGCCGCGCTTCATGACATTCTCACTGTTATTGTTGGTCTCGCCCACAATTCTATTGGGGGCCGATCCGCCCAACGTTGAACTGTTCGAATGGGAGCGCGGTTTCGCCGTGCGCAGCAAAACCAATCCCGACATGGCGGTCTATCTGTGGTTCTACGAATGGAATATGTTTGAGGCGATCAAGCCGGGACAACACACAAATGGCACGTATCAGTTGGAGCACAAGACTGAGAAATCGGGCCAACTCGGCATTGTCGACTCCGATGCGTTACGCCTGGAAATGACCGCCGCTGAAAACGGAGCCGACCTCAAGTTAACCGTCAAGAACCTGACGGATTACGAGTTTCCGAGAATTGCCGCTGTGATTCCTTGCTTCAATCCCGGGCCGGAAAAGACGCGCAATCGCCAATTGGCTAATACGAACACCTACTTCCTCGCGAAGGCTGGATTAGAGCAACTCAACAAGCGGGAAATCCACTACAATGATAAACTCCGAGGGCTTGTTGACCGGGAAGCCGTGAACGGTAAGTACGTTTGGTCCAACAAATGGCCTAAGAACGAATCGAACGCGATCGCAGGATTGATCATTCGCGAATCGAACGATGGTAAATGGGCGTGCGGAATTGCCTGGGAGGACTTTCTTTCCGCGCAAGGGCACAATCCCTGGGAATGCATGCACCTTTCCGTCCGGATTGGTCCGATGAAGCCTGGTGAATCCAAAACGATTCGAGGGCGAATCTATTTGCTACCAGGCAAGAAGCATGATGTCTTGCAGAGATACCACGCCGACTTTGCGGCGCCGACTGTCGGCAGCAAAAGAGACTGATGATGTGTTCGGCATCATCGACCTAGTCGGCGAGCAACTCGACGGTTCGGTCTTTCAACTTGGCGTTTACGGAAACACCGTTGTTTGAATAAATCGTTGGTTGCCCGTTCCAGTCGATAAAATGTCCGCCGGCCTCTTGGGCGATGGGTACTAATGCCGCCGCATCCCACGGGCTCATTTCGGGGTCGACCATCACTTCTGCGCGGCCGGTTGCGACGAGTATATGTCCATAACAATCGCTCCAACCACGGGCCAGTCCCGCGTTACTGCTGAGCCGGTGAAACGTTTCCCGACGGTCGATTTTGTCCCACCCGGTAATCGTTGTCGTACAGAATAATGCCTGCGAGAATTCTGCCACTTCGGACACGTGCGTTTGTTTTGGGTCGGCGTCGCCAATTTGCCACCACGTCCCCTGCCCTTCCGATGCATACACGACTTCGTCCAACGCCGGAAAACGGCAAACACCCATGACCACACGTTCGTTGTGTTCCAGGCCGATCAGCGTGCCAAACAGCGGCACTCCATGTATGAAGGACTTCGTGCCGTCGATCGGGTCAAGAATCCAACGGAATCCGTTTGCCGATTCCTTGGATTCAAATTCTTCCCCAAGGATTCCGTCGTCCGGAAACTTTTGGGCGATCTGTTCGCGCAGCAGCTCTTCTGCTCCGCGATCGGCGACGGTGACTGGCGATTGGTCTCCCTTGAGATCGACTTGTAATCCTGCGGTTTGGTAATGCTGCAGGATCAACTCCCCGGCTTTGCCAGATGCGTCCAGGGCCAGGTCTAACCGTTGCGAAACGTCTTCGGAGTTGATTGACATGTCGATTCAGCTCTCTCGTAACCGGTGCAAATGCTCGCCGGCTTTGCGCACCAACAAGATTCCCTCGTCGTCGCGGTCGGCAAACGATTCGACATCGATTGACTCGGGATCGCGATAGCCCAAATTGATCCGTTCACAGACCTCTCGGGGAATTCCCGAAGCCAAGGTTACTTGCACACGGGGCGATTCGATACCGTCTTCGTAATGCCCCTGTCCACGGACATGAGTCGAATGTGCGAGCACTCCCCAAGGAATATCCTTGAACTTGTCCCATTGCTTGGTGAAGTAATCGCGCACATGGTATCCCACTTGTTCGATGAGCGGGCCATGTGTGACGGAGATTTCACTCATGTGTGGGGCGTAAATGATCAGCTCGCCGCCGTCAGCAACGACCGGCTCCAGTTTATACATGCATTTGCCGGCCACCCACAATTCGTCGTACATCGGCGGCGCGCACGAGAGGACTTGTCGGAACGGCTTCTCGAAGTACTTGATGTGCACTCTCGCCGACAACTCAGCGGCCGATTCCCACGCGGACTCCGGCGAACCGTAGAACAGCCCGTGCAATCCTCCGTTCGACGCCACGACGAAGGCCAGGCAACGTTTTTCAGTGGAAATCATCTGAGCAGCACGGTCGACAACGCGGCGTACGGGGGTATCTTTTACGCCGATGATGCCGACATTGGTAATCAGCGCGCCGAGCCAATGAAAGAAATTCAGCAGTTCGGGGCCGGAAAGACCGGGGAAGAAGTATTTATTTCCCCCGGAGAATCCCACCACCTCGTGTGGGAATACCGGTCCAACGATTAACACGCGGTCATAATTGTTGACTCGGCCATTGATGGCGACCGGGACTTCTTCGCTCAGCAACCCTCCCGAGATGTTCGAAGTCTCATCTGCCGTGAGCGTGCCGATCGTTTCCAAACGCTGGGGGTTATCCCATTCGTGATTGAACAGACCGACATCACGATATCGGCCTGTTGCATCGCCTTCAGTGATGCCGAGCAGCGACCGGATTTGATCGTCGGACATTGCCGGGTGTGTTCCCAATGCCACCAAGACATCAATTTTCGATGCCACGTCCGCTAGCTTGTCGTGAATCGTTGCAAACAACAAAGGCAACGGAGCTGTTCGGGTCGCGTCCGGGACAACAAGCAACACGCTTTTGTTCGAGAATTCCTCGACTGGCAGTAGCGAGTCAATTTGGCTGCGAACTTCGGCATCGCTCAATATTGATGGAGTGTCGGACATCGGATTTCACACATGGAATCGGTTAAACGAAGTATTGCACCAGAACGTAGCCTAAATAGATAACCACCATCGGCACGCCCATCGGTCGTTTGAAATGGCCGGTCGACGAGGCGGAGACAATAAATATGCGAAACAAAAACAGAATCAACAGCATGGCCGGTAAATGGATATACAAGAAGATCTCCGGCAGCTTCGCCGTGGGATCAACAATTGGTAGCGGTTTAGCAAATGCTGACGCGCCAATCACAAATAACACGTTGAGAACATCGGCACCGATCACGTTTCCGACGAGCAATTCGGGATGCCCGCGCCGCAACGAAGTCAGGCCGACAACCAATTCCGGTAACGATGTACCAAAGGCCACCAATGTGGCAGCGATGACAACTTGAGGGACATGAAACTGTCGGGCGAGTTCTGCAACACTGTGGATCAAGCAGTGACTACTAAAAACGACGACGATCAGTCCGGCGACAATATAGCCGACGAGTTTCATTGACATCAGGTTGGAACGGTTGCCGGCACGTCTCTCGCCGGATTCGCCTTCCAGTACTTCCATTTCGGCGAGATGCTCGGCCCCGATGTCATCAGCATCAAATGCAATTTCTGGATGGGGATGCTGTCGACTCCACTTCACCGATATTGCCAGGTAACAGCCGAGCAGACATAAGAACAAAATTCCAATTTCTCGACCGATCTGCGCACCGCTGCCATTTTGCCAGAATTGCCAGTAGCAGATTCCCGCCAACAGCACGGCCGATCCGAATTGGACCCACCCCTGGCGAGAGAGCAGATACCGGTCGGCCGGTAATGCGACCAGCAAACACCCCAACCCAAAGATGAGGCCGGTATCGGCAATGATCGACCCGACCGCATTTCCCAGTGCCAGACCGGCTTCTCCATTCCATGCAGCCATCACAGAAACAGCACATTCAGGAGCGGTTGTTCCCAGCGAGACGATGGTCGCGCCGACGATGACTTTGGGGAGACCCATACGAAAGGCCAACCCAGAGGCGCCTTTGACCAGCCAATCGGCACCGGTCATGAGTACGAACAGCAGGACAGCGCTCATTCCCATGAGAATCGACCAATGCAGGCCGACAAACCATTCTTCCGGGATGAGATGCTCCACAGTTTTGATTTCGCTTTCTAGAGCGGTTTATTTTTTCTCGTGGTCGGTTCTGGTTCGTGGGAGCCAGCTATCTTAGAAAAAACGCGATTGTCGCGGCCACAAGTCAGCGTAATACGCTGTAACGCTGCGGCGCCCCGAGATTTCAGGAATGCCCCGGTTTAGCGCGGAATCGCCGCCGTTTGGTCACTTTCGTTCGACTCGGCCACCGATTGTGTCGTTCAGCCTACTTGGCCGGTCAGGGCAACGTTACGTGCAGCCGGTCGGATCATTTCGCCATCAATTGTTTCAAATTGTTCATAGCTAGGTAGCATCCTGTTCCCCGGCAAGTCAAGCGCAGGGACGACTGTTTGTCTGCCCGATGCCCATCGAGCTTCGGGGGCCGTCACTGGCGGCGGTGTGATTCTCGACGAAAACACGAAACCCCGTTTTCGAGATTGTGCAAAACGCATAGAATGACAGCGTTGTCGGCGGATGTCCCACTTCGTTGCAAATGTTCTTGACTGTGAGGAGCCGATGGACCAGCACGAGCGGTCAGTCGAAAGCGGTGCGAACGGAGACACCAAGACTTCGTTCAGCGAAGAGATCGAACTGTCCGGCCATATCATCGACAGTCTGATTCTGCCCAAGGTTTTGGACGAAATCACAACCCTTGGAGGAGAGTTCGACATTGTCGACATCAACATCGGGCACCGACGCAATGATCGAAGTTACGCCCGACTGCGCGTGACAGCTCCCACTGCAGATGATCTCGACGAGATTCTCTCGGCCGTCGGTCACCATGGCGCCGTTCCCATCCATCAAGAGGATTGTCGCTTGGTCGCGGCCGATATCGATGGCGCATTTCCGGAAGGTTTCTACAGCACTACGAATCAAGATACCGAAGTCCGTCTCGAGGGAAACTGGATCGCTGTCCAGCGACAGGAAATGGATTGCGGCGTCAAAGTCGATGTGCAGCAACAAACGGCCATGTGTATTCCGATGTCAGATGTTCGTCGCGGCGATCAGATCATCGTCGGACATTTAGGGACACGCGTTCATCCCATCGGGCGCGATGCGGAAGGGCCCGGCTCGTTCGGTTTTATGAGCAGTGCCGTCTCCAGCGAAAAACCAAAGGGTGTCACCGTTCGAGACATAGCCGCCGCTATGCAGAAAGCGAAACGGGGAGAGGGCAAAATCCTGGTTGTTGCCGGTCCGGCAGTTGTGCATACCGGAAGCCGCGAGCATCTAAGCTGGTTGATCCGAAAAGGGTTCGTCAATGTTCTGTTCGCAGGCAACGCGCTGGCAACACACGACATCGAGCAGTCGTTTTACGGGACAAGCCTGGGGATTTCGATGGAGCATGGCGGTTCGATCGAGGAAGGACACGAACACCACCTGCGATCGATCAATCGTATCCGTAGGGCCGGAAGCATTAGCAATGCTGTGGCGAATGGAGTGCTTGAGTCGGGCATTATGTACGAATGCGTTCAGCACAAAGTCCCGTTCCTTTTGGCAGGCAGTATCCGCGACGATGGCCCGCTACCGGACGTTGTGACCGATGCGATTGATGCGCAGCGCAAGATGAGGGAGATGATCTCCGATGTCACGTTCTGTCTCATGGTCGCAACAACTTTGCATTCCATTGCCGTTGGAAACCTATTGCCGGCACGTGTGAGTGTCGTCTGTGTGGATATCAATCCCGCCACGGTTACCAAATTGGCGGATCGTGGCTCATTCCAAACGGTCGGCTTGGTGACAGACGTGGAACCTTTCTTACGAGTCCTGGTTGACGACTTGCAAATCGACGAGGCGTAACCAGGTTCCAGGCATTGCAGCATGTCTGGTCAACCACTCTGCGCTCGCCGCTTCTGCGGCATTCGTCGGGTCTGGCGCTTCCCTGCTTGTCCGGAAACACGTTTCCCCGGGGACATCTTGTATGCTTGAGACGGCAGAAGATCCGAGTTTGCCGATTATTCAGACTGGAGCATCTAAAGAAACTGATCCGATTGTGCCGATATTGCAGATGACTGGCCGAATTCCCAAGGCAAGATTTCGCCATGCGCGCACTGATCGGATTAACAGGGTTCCTTTTTCTCGGAGCGATGCAACTGGGTTGTGTCGCCGTGCGGATTGACGTTGCCAATCCGATTCCGGAAATGAAAACGGTGGCAGTCGCACCGTTCTTCAATTTGAGCCAGGAAAGAGCCGTCGACGGACGCCGGTTTGCTTTGGCTTACTACTCGGAACTACAAAAAGTTAAAGGGTTTAAGGTTGTTCCGGTCGGTGTCGTCGAACAGGCAATTTTTGACAATCAACTCGAGCTTTCAAATCCTGACGACGTCTTGGCTTTGGCGCAACTCTTGAATGTCGATGCGGTCGTAGTTGGGGCTGTGACCGACTACGAATCCTACTATCCACCGAGGATTGGTCTTCAGGTTTCGTGGTACTCGCCGAAATCGTGGAGCATTCAGGCCGGTGATTGTGCTCCCTGCCAGCCAGACAAGAACTTTCTCCAGAGCCTTCCCAGGCGAATCCAGTTTCGTGCGCAATCGCCCGTTCCAGACCCAATTGGGTTAGAGCCAACGACGGTCAGCAGCGACCCTCAAACGGGTCCGCCATCGGCATACACCGGTTCGTCGAACGAGTACCCCATGGTGATCGAAAGCTCCGCCATCGGGGCGGGTACGAATGTACAAACGGATCCCCGTCAGCCGGTAATGTCCTACACGCGATTGTTCGATGGAGCCGATGCCGATCTGGTGGCAAAGCTGCGCGACTACGTGGAGTTGAATGGTGATCTGCGTAGTGGCGGTTGGGAAGCCTACTTGCATCGTAGTGAGGATTTCATTCGATTCACAGCGCATGTTGTGATTGTTGAGATGTTGACGGCCCATGGCGGCGAAGTTCAGCGACGCTATGTGTTCAAAAAGCGAAATCATCGATGACGGCAATCATTCTGGTCGATAAGGGGAAAGAGCACCGATTGGGGATGATCTAGTCACATCGATCAGAGGCGAAGCCGGAAGGACTCGGGCGAATGCAACGCAGCATGAACGTATTGGCACTCGTAAAAGAGTCGGAACGTTACGTCTTCTTGTACGACGATGAAAGTTCCGATGCTCTGCTGCAATCGCTTGGTAAGTACGCCTCGGATAAGGAATTGAGTTTTACCTGGTACGACGCGGCCGTTCTCAGCCAAAAGGTTCGCAAATTGCGGGAACAGGACCGCAGCGATCAGGGAAAGAACCGATTGCCCGAATCGACGCATTGATAGTCGATTGTCTGCCAAACCTGGTGAAGTAGGTTCTGCCTTCGCTGAATCACCGCCCAGCGGTTGAGGCGACGCATCACAAAATGCCGTCATTGGATTAGTCGTATGCGAACGGCAATCGAGGCTTTTCAGCGCTATTTGCGTATTGAACGAAACGCCTCACCGCTGACGCTCAAATCGTATTCCGAGGATCTTGATGCGCTCCTCGAGTACCTCGAAGAGCATTTGGGCTCAGTTCCCTCTCCCGATGAGATGACGATTGGGATTTTAAGAGGCTACGTCGCGTACATGCATGAATGCGAATACGCGCGCACAACGATGGCCCGACGTTTGGCTTGCCTGCGAAGTTTCTTTCGCTATTGCACGCGCGAGGGTATCACCAAATCGAACCCCGCAAAAGCATTGCGAACTCCTCGGGTCGGCCGCAAATTACCGCACTTTCTTTCGTCTGAGCAGATCGCAAAACTACTCGAAGCGCCGCCCGCCAACGAAGCCGCCGGAATTCGCGATCGAGCCATGTTGGAAACGCTGTACACGGCAGGACTACGTGTCGCCGAATTGGTTGCGCTGAATGTCGATTCTTGGGATCGCGATGCGGGAATTCTTCGCGTTGTCGGGAAAGGCCGAAAGGAGCGGATTGCTCCCGTCGGTAGTTTTGCCACTCGCGCCTTGTCGCGGTGGTTGGAAATTCGGCAACCGGCACCCGGAAGCGATGCAAACGACAAAGCTGCGATGTTTCTCAATCGGTTTGGCAAACGATTGACCACCCGTAGCGTCGGGCGCATGCTCGAGAAGTACTTGAAACAGACTGGACTCAATCGGCTCACGTCGCCACATACGCTGCGACACAGCTTTGCGACTCATCTATTGGATGGCGGTGCTGATCTACGGAGCGTGCAGGAACTTCTGGGGCACCAGAGCCTCACGACAACCCAGATCTACACGCACGTCAGCACCAAACGGATGCGCGACACATACGAACGCTCGCACCCGCATGCGGCTCGCAAGGCGGTATCGAAATAGGCGAGTTTTTCGTCCGCCCGGCTCCCGCACCACTGCTGCCAGGTCTATAGGCTGGGTCGTCGTTGCACCTCATCGTCCGGTGGGCGCGTTCTTGCCGCCCGTGGCGTCACCCGCGATTTGCTCCCTTTTCATGTTCAAGGTCGAAGCTTAAAGTAGTGGGCCGATCATGCGTGGAAATTCGGTTTCCTCGAGCGACCGCTTCCGGTGCGGCGATTCCATCAGTCGCATCGGCCCTCATGGGGCCGCAAAGAAATCTTCCAGGCGTGGGGTTTGTAAAAAGTTCGGTATCACAGACTCGTAATCGTTTTAGGTTCTGAAACAGTCGAGTTCTTCACTCGATAAGAGGCGGCAGTTGTCATGATTGTTAGTTGGGATTGGTTAAAAGAGTATGTTTCGCTCGATATGCCGCTTGAGGATCTTACCCATCGACTGACCATGTCGGGGCTTAACCTCGAGGGAGTCGAACCGGTCGGCAACGACACCGCCATCGACTTGGAAGTGACCAGTAATCGTCCCGATTGCTTGGGGCATATCGGTGTGGCCCGAGAGATTGCAGTGTTGTACGGCAAAGAGTTGAAGATCCCATCGGCGGCGATTGCGGAGATCCCGCAGCCGACTGCTGATGTCACGTCCGTGGAGATCGAATGTGCAGAGCTTTGTCCGCGGTATTTCGCACGCGTCATCCAAGGTGTCAAAGTCGGGCCGAGCCCCGACTGGTTGGTGAGCCGGTTGGCATCATTGGGGATCGCGTCCATCAACAATGTAGTCGACATCACGAATTATGTATTGATGGAATGTGGCCAGCCGTTGCATGCCTTCGATTTCGACAAGTTGGCTGGGGGAAGAATTCTTGTCAGGCAAGCCCGTCCCGGCGAGAAGATTGTCGCCATCGATCAACGCGAATACCCTTTGTCTCAGGAGATGTGTATCATCGCCGACGCAGAGAATCCTGTCGCCATCGGCGGTGTCATGGGGGGACTGGAAACCGAGATTAGCGACCGCACGGCCAATGTCCTCATCGAGACCGCAGAATTCCGCCCACTTTCCATTCGAAACACGGCCCGTAAGCTCAACCTGCATAGCGATTCGTCGTATCGATTCGAACGGGGTGTCGATGCCGCCCAACTCGATTGGGCCAGCCGACGTTGTTGCGAATTGATTCAACAAATCGCCGGCGGAGAGTTATTGAAAGAGCCTGTTATCGCCGGCGATCGAAAACTCCGCGAGGCCGAGCCCATCACGTTGAGGTTTGCCCAAGTTCCTCGGATCCTGGGGATTGATGTTCCAGCAGACGAAAGCAAAGAGATACTTTCGAACCTGGGGCTACAGGTTCAGAACACAGCGTCTGATGATTCGGCCGATTTTGTGCCCCCGTCGTGGCGCTTGCGTGATCTCAAACGGGAAATCGATCTGATCGAAGAGGTCGCTCGCATCTACGGTTATGAGAAGATTCCCGATAATGTTGAGGTCCCGTTGCAGCTCAGCCGGCGGACTCATAGCGACCGGGTTGCCAGTCGCGTCCGTGAGGTGTTGCCGGCCTCTGGATTCTACGAGGCAATTACGTTGTCATTCGTCAATCGAGAGACTTTCGAGTTATTCCATCCTGAAAAAGACATGGAACCACTCACTGTTGACCATTCTTCGCGCCGCAATGAGAACATGTTAAGGCAGAGCTTGATTCCCAGCTTGATGCAGTCGCGACGAGAGAATGAGCGGCATGGAACATTCGACGCTGAATTGTTTGAACTTGGTCGAGTCTATTTGTCGGCTGAACCAGGTTCGCAGGCAGCGGAACCTGCGATGCTTGGAATTGTCGGTGGTCGTTCGTTTGCCGACCTGAAGGGAGTCGTCGAAACGCTTGCGCACTCCGTTAATTCCGAGGCTGAGGTCACCGTGAGTCCGGTTGCGGTCTCCGAATTCGTCGAGGGGCGCGGCGCGGAGGTTTTTCTAAATGGTCAAAGTTGGGGATTGATCGGCGAGATTGATCGCGCCGTCTCGGATCGAATTGACCTGCGTGATGCGGTCGTGGCGGCCGAACTCCGGGTGTCTGTTCTCGAGGAACAGGCCAATCTGCTCCCCCAATACCGGGACATCGCCAAGTATCCTGCCATCGCCCGAGATTTGAATTTTGTGTTTGGAGAGACTGTCACTTGGCATCAAGTTGATGAGGTCGTTCGCGAATCGGCCGGTCCTTTGTTGGACGACATCCGCTTTGCGGGGCAGTATCGCGGGAAGCAAATCCCGGCTGGCAAAAAGTCTTACGTTGTAACTCTACAATATCGTTCACCCGATCGAACTCTGACCAACGAAGAGGTCGATGGCGTGCAGTCGGCGGTTATCGCAGCCTGTGAAAAGAAATTGGATGCGACACTCCGGTGACCGATCGTCAAATGATCGAACGGATACGTCGGTAAGATTCCATCGCGACGGCGTTGCGGGAAGGATTTCTAGGGTGAAAGATTGCGCGGCGGCCGATGTGGTCCGAAAAATGAGTGCAGCTACTTGCAGCGAAATTTAATCGCTGTTACCGCGTAGACGCGCTTGCCCAGCTTCCATTTCCATGGATTCAGCAATTGATACCCGTCGATATGGGGAGCAACCTCCGGATCGCTACCAAATATCGCGCACAAGAATGCTGGGTTGAGCCCATGAAAGAAGTTGTGCTGGTTGATCAAATCGGCCACATAGGTCGGCAACAAATCATTCGGAGTGTTTTCCAAGGCGGGCGCGGTTACCGACGATACGATATCGGTAACAAGTAGTCCGTGACCACCCGGTTTGATCAGCTCAATCATGAGTTTCAAGTGGCCCAGACGAATGGCACGGACCATATCCGCGAATTGCGAATGCGATTCCCCGAGACTCTTGACCGCCCCCTCAATGAGTTGGCTGAGCAGGCAGACCGATGCCACCATTTCGAATTTCCCCGGCACGTTGCATTGTGGCCCGCGTGCTGCCTTGGAGATCGTCGACGCGACCTTTTGCTGACTCGGGACTGTATTGACGAGCCAATCTGCCATTTGATCCCATACGCCGGTCAGATCGGTCTCGCCATGGGTGTAAATCGATGGTGAATCCGCGACATTCTGTCGAACCATTGCACGGTTTAGTGCGTCGGTATCCAAGTCGACCAAGTGGATTTCGCGAAAGTGCTGGGTCAACTTGGGAAGATCGATGTCATGACAGTTACCGGCTCCCAATACACAGAGACGCCCAGACTGTTCAGAAAGGCCCCGTAGCAGTTCCTCGGTTACGGTGCTTCGGTGGTTCAACGAATCATGAAACTGATCATCGACGTTGAGATTGCGCTCTTGTTGAAGTTCCGTTAATGGATTCGTCATAGCTCCCGGCTAACGGTTAGGTTTTCATAAGCCTGCGATTGTTGATTGTCGTGGGCCGTGCAACTGATCCTTTGGCGTTTTGGTCTCATTCTTTGATGCCACCGTCTTTAGATTATGCAATTTGTCGATGTTCGGCCACATCAGCCTCGTCGCCAGGAATCTCGACTCGTATCGTATTCTCAATTCGGTCGGTCTTCGCTAAATTAGAGCAGATTGGTTTTGTGCCCTGGCCGAAGTGAAGTCGCCCATTGGGGATTCAAGTCTGTTTGGCCACCGACCAAAGCCCGTTGCTGTTACAGACTTTGTTTGCTAGCAGCAAAGAGGACGAATTAATCCGAGGAAACTTCGCATAGTCGATTCCCTTGCCTGCATACAATAAGACGAAAATGCCTTCCACTCAGCCGGTTGTAAGGCCGGTCGCATTTCCGAAGCCGTTGGCGTATGGAACGCTAGCGCTACAGTCCCGATACCTGTTATCACCGTTGGCTGGCTATACCAACTTGCCGTTTCGTCTCGTCGTTCGAGAGCTAGGCGGTTTAGGTCTGGCGACGACCGATTTGGTGAATTCCAGAGGCCTTCTTGCCGGCAACCGAAAATCATTGCAGTTAATCGAATCCTGCCCGGCTGATAGTCCGATGGCTGTCCAGATTTTCGGTAACGATGTGACGATGATGTGCGATGCCGCGCAACTGTTGGAGCAGCGGCATGGTGTTGAATCGGTCGACATTAATATGGGATGTCCGGTTGATCGAATTACCAAAGGTGGCAGTGGTGCCGGAATGATGCGCGAATGCGACAAGACGATCGGTCTCGTCGCGGGCGTGGCGAGCTCGGTTGCGATTCCGGTCACCGTCAAAATGCGGTTGGGTTGGGACGAGTCGAACATTTCGGCTCCCATGTTTGCAGCAGAATTCGAGAAGGCCGGCGTCGCCGCGATCGCAATTCATGGCCGAACCCGCGCACAGGGATTTGGCGGTCAAGTCGATTTGGCTGGTATTCGTCAAGTCGTCGAGGCGGTCGAAAGCATTCCCGTTATCGGTAACGGCGACGTGCGATGCGTGGCCGATGCTGCTCGCATGCTCGAATTCACCGGCTGCGATGGTGTCTCCGTTGGACGTGGGGCGTTGGCGAACCCGTGGATATTTCGGCAACTGGATGAATGGGAACGGACTGGTGAAATCCCACCATCGGGCAATTTTGAACAGCGACTGCAGTTGCTGATGCGGCAGTTTGCCATTCTGGAAGAGTTGCGCGGTACGAAATCGGCAATCATCATTTTCCGCAAGACCGCACATTGGTATCTCAAGGCCATGCGGGTGCGGGCGTGGTTACGGCATCAATTTCAACTGGCGAAAACGCGAAGCGAATTTGAAGAGGCCATCAAGGTCATTGCGGCCGAGGGGCCGATCGGAGGGTCCGGTACAGACGCACTGCCGGATATGCACATCCCCGTTCCTTCGGGGCCAATCGCGCATTGGTAACTGTTGTGCCAAACGCGATTGCGACAGCGTTCTTCGCTGACTTGTGGCCGCGACAATCGCGTCTTGCTTTACGATTGCTGGCTCCCACGAGCTAGAAACGCCCACGAGAAAAAGCAAATCGCTCTAGTCGTCAGCCAATGCTGCCGCCGGAGAGCGGTCGACTTCGATTCGTAGCGTGAGAATTCGTCTCTTGTCAGCTTCGAGTACAGTAATGCGAAGCTGCTTCCAAGGAATCGTCTCGCCGGTCTCCGGAACGCGACCTAATTGAGCACAGACAAAACCGCCGATCGTGTCGAAATCGCTGTCTTCCGGCAGCTCATACTGGAAACGCTCATTCAAGTCGTCGATGTGGACGCGTGCTTCGACCTCGGTAACACCGGGGCTGACCTGCCGAATCGGTTCTTCCTCGGCCGGATCATATTCATCGACAATTTCACCGACGATTTCTTCAAGAACGTCTTCCATTGTGACAAGTCCGGCGACACCGCCATATTCGTCGAGAACAATGGCGACATGGACTCGTTGTTGCTTCATCGTCTCCAAAAGATTATCGATGCCGCTGGTTTCGGGAACGTAGAACGGCTCTCTGACGATCTTGTTGAGCTGAAGCTTATCGGGTTCGCCGTTCGTGTGGAAATATTTCAGGAGATCTTTGGCATACAGCACGCCGATAATGTCGTCGGGCGACTCGCCGATAACGGGCACGCGGGAATGACCGGCGTCAATCAACAGTTCGCGTGCCTCATTCAAAGTTGCATCAGAGCCGATGCAAACCATTTCCGTGCGGGGGGTCATGACTGCAGCGACGTCTTCCTTCTGCAGTTCCATGACGCGATGAATCATGGTTCGCGCTTCCGATTCCAGGATTCCACCGCGTTGTCCCTCGTCAACTACGGTGCGAATCTCCTCGGTGAGCGTGGCGGCATCGCTTTCGGTTGGTTCTTCCAAACCTTTGAGACGATGCATGACCTTATCAACTTCATAGGCGAGAGAGACCAGAGGTTTCGAGACAGTCAGTAAACAGCGAACGACAGGCCAAGTGTAATACAAGAAGATTTCGCCGGAGACACGGGCCGCCGTCCAGGGCAAAACTACGGAAGACCCGAACAACACCGCGAGAAGTAGAAGCCAGCTTCCGACGAACTCCAACCAATTCGGAATCGTGTCGCCCGGAAGCTGCCAGAGCCCCCACCAACTGACGAGGCACACCACGAAGGCCACTAAAACAACGACGTGCAAGAATTCCGAAGCGAGCAACGCACGCTCATATTGCTTGAGGATCAGGCCGAATCGGGCTTCGTTTTGACGTTCGCGGCAAATCTCATCGAGCCGGCTTCGCGAGAAGTCACGAAGGCTCTGGATTTCGACAGCCGTCAGGAACTCCAGGATGAGAAACAAACCTGAGCAGACAGCCAGTGAGTTTTCCATCAGAAGTCTGCTCCAGTCACCGAGTCCGATTGGGTGATTTCGCAGTCTTTATCTTTCGGGATTTCGATTCCCAATATCTCCAAGATCTGCCGCTCGTGTTGTTGCATAGTCTCCTTCTCGTGGCTCGTTAGGTCGTCGTGGCCGCATAAATGCAGCAACCCATGCACGAGATATAGTACTAGTTCGTCCTGCGGACTCCAAAGAAATTCTGCACAGCGCTGGTTGGCCATCTCGGCGCTTACGACGACCTCACCGTCAATGAAACGTTTTTCGTCCTGCGAACGTTCGAGGTCGGATGTCTGTTCGTTGCCGTAGGAGTTCAGCAAGAAGCTCAGGACATCGGTTGCATAATCGTGATTGAGATATTGGACATTCAACCGGTGAATCTCACGATTGTCGACAACGGCAATACTGATGGTTGCTGACTCGATTCCTTCGTGGTGAAGCGTGGCCGATACAACGCGACGGATCAAGGGCTCATCGACATCGAGATGCGATTGCGCATTAGAAATGTCGACTTGATATGAGTTACGCGGTTCGTTGCTGCGGATACTTGATTCGTCCATGGTAGACGCCGATAAGCGACTTTGTGAGTGATTCTTCAACCGTTCGGATTTCGCTGAGAGTCAACGAGCTATCGTCAAATTGCCCATCGAGCAAACGCTTCATTGTGATCGAGTGCACAAGCGATTCGATGCGCTTGGGTGTCGGGTCGCTCAGTGTGCGGCTTGCACTTTCGACGGCATCGGCGAGCATCATCACACCGGCTTCGCGTGATTGCGGTTTGGGGCCGGGATAGCGGAACGATGATTCCTGAGCATCGTTTTGGTGATCCGGCTCTGCACCAGCCTTGCGCGACGCTTCGTGATAGAAATATTCGACCAATGTCGTGCCGTGATGCTGCTCAATAAAATCAATGATTGGTTGGGGAAGGTGGTGTTGCTTTGCCAAGTCAACGCCGTCTTTCACATGGCCGATAATAATCAGGGTGCTCATCGCTGGCGCCAAGTGCTCGTGTCGGCTTTCGGAACCTTCAGTGAGATTCTCCACAAAGTATTCGGGTTTGAGCATCTTCCCAATGTCATGGAAATAGGCTCCCACACGAACTAAGAGTCCATTGGCGCCGATCTGATCGGCAGCGGCTTCGCCGATGGTTGCAACCGCGACGGAATGGTTGTACGTCCCCGGCGCTCGGCGTACGAGTTCTTGAAGGAGTGGGTCGGAGACGTCGCTCATTTCGAGCAGACTGATATCGGTCACGACACCGAATGCCGACTCCACGAATGGAAGGTTGCCTGCCACCAAATAGCCGGCGGCCAGACACCATCCTGAGCCGAGCAACGTATCGAATAGAAATTCTCGATCGAGCCAAATCGAATTGATTGATTGCCTGCTGATGATTTCAATGCCGCATGCCACGAAAAAGTAAGTGGCTCCAGTAAAAAAGCCGACCTTGATGAGTTTCGAACGCGACGAAACCTGAGCGAGTGGCATTACCGCAGTTGTCGATACACTCATCAACAACACGAAATGTCCCAGGTCGACAACCGTCGACAGTGTGAGAATCAAACTGAGGGTGAAGGCAATTAGGGTTGCGAAAACCTGGTTGTAGGCGATGGCAAACACCATGACTGTCACAGTGAGCGGGATGACCTCGGCCCGGGCAGGATCGAATGACAGCAGGCGTCCCAATATGACTGCCGACACGACGGCAATCAGGAAGACACTAAACCGATTGATACTGCGAATCAGTCTTGGTTCGTTGTGGACGAGGTAATAACCGATTAGCACGGACAACACGATAACCATCAACAGCACTGTAAGGACGCGAATAACTCGTTCGTTAAGCCCGATCATTCGCTCGACCTGCTCGTATTCGGCGAACAGGACCGCCAGTGAGGTTTCGTCAATTCGCGTCCCAGGCGAAACCAAAACGTCGCCAGCGAGATAGCGATCGGTCACGGGGGGGACCAAGGCTTCAGCACGTTCCTTCGCCTGCTCCGTGGCCTCTGCCGAATACTGAAGTGTGAAAGGTGTCTTTTGTAATAGCCATTCTTCCAACTGGGGGCGAATGGTGGCCAAGCTGGGTGAAGACTCCCAAGCGCGGCCGAGTGCTCCGGCATCCTTCAGCATTTCGATAAGCAATACATCCGAAGCCTGTGCGATCGTCGATGGAATGGCATCCTGAAGAGACCGGATCTCGATATCGTGTGTCAGCTCGATTTCGTGAGTCGTGAGATCCGCTGGGTCGGCTCGGCCGAGCCGGACCAATGGCGAGACGAAAGACCGAAACTCGTCGATGACCTGATCCAGTCTCGACACTGCGCCGTCATTCTCGGGGGTCACCGCTGATTTCAGCACTCGGAATTGTTGCTGAGTCTCCAAATCTGCGTCTTCTGATGTACTGGTAACGGCAGCCGACGCAACGAATCGAAAGGCCGCCTGAGTTTCGGTCGTCAGATCGCTTAGCGATTCGGATTTGGCAATCTCTTCCAGATCGGATTGCAGTTCATCCACCAAATCC
Organism: Planctomycetaceae bacterium; assembly: GCA_028284485.1. Classification (GTDB taxonomy): domain Bacteria; phylum Planctomycetota; class Planctomycetia; order Planctomycetales; family Planctomycetaceae; genus JANQRQ01. Next base: position 20,886 of record JANQRQ010000205.1, read on the forward strand.
TCGAGCAAAGTGGTGTCGTTCTGAAAGACGTATGGAACAAGTGCGATTGCTTCCTCGCGAGCGCGACGGGTCTCTTCCTCGTCGATCATCTCAAAATCGACGCGAGACTGAATTCCCAACGGCGCGTAGTCGTTCAGGCGGTAACGGAATGGCGATTCCCAAGCCTTCACGCCGACAACGAGGAGAATCGTGGCGAGACTACACAAAAAGAGCCGCAACAAGACGCCACGATTGCGCAATCGTTCGCCGATCCGGCCGAGCAATGTCGAAGCGGAAACAATTTCAGAAACGCGAGAAGATCGTGATCGTTTGTGGTGCTTATGGCCAAATATTGCCATGGTGCATGCTCACGCTGAATAGCGATTGCGAGACCCTGATGAACAAGGCTGGCTAGATCCTACCAGACACGCTCGCAAGAGGGGTTGTCGTTTGTCCGGTCCATCGGATTTATTTTTTTTTGCTCTTTTTTGTTGAAGAATTTTGGTCGTACGCTTGGACGATTTTGCCCACCAGCTGATGACGAACGATATCCTCTCCGGACATATTGACGACGGCGATGCCTGGGATCCCTTGGAGTCGATCCACCGCATCGGTTAGGCCGCACTGAACATGGTTGGGTAAATCAATTTGAGACGTATCGCCGGTGACGACGATCTGTGAATCGTTTCCCATGCGAGTTAGGAACATCTTCATTTGTGTTGTTGTCGTATTTTGACCTTCATCGAGAATGATGAACGTGTTGTTTAACGTGCGGCCTCGCATGAAAGCCAAAGGCACGATCTCGATGACGTCGTTTTCGATATACCGCTTGACTTGGTCGAACGTCAAAAGGTCGCCGAGTGCATCGAGAAGCGGCCGGAGAAATGGGTTCACTTTCGCCAGCATATCGCCGGGCAAAAATCCCAGCTTCTCGCCCGCTTCGACGGCCGGCCGGACAAGGATAATCTTTCGGACTTGTTCCTGACGCAACGCGTTGGCTGCCATGGCGACTGCCAAATAAGTCTTTCCGCATCCCGCCGGTCCGGTACAAAGCACAACCGAGTTCTCGCGCATGGCTTGTACATACGATTCCTGGCCTCGAGATCGCGGGTGGACTTTGCGGGCCTTCTCAAAAAGGTCGATGGAGGCCGAGGGTTGCGGCTCTGTACCAACCATCCCATTCTGATGCAGAATGTCCGCGACTTCGGAATCCCGAAGGCTGCCGGTCTTTTCGACGATCGAGCGCATTTCCGAGAACACTTCAAGTCCACGCTCGATCTGGTCGTCGCTTCCGTGCAGGCGTAATTCGTCGCCACGCACAACGACATCGATTCCGACTGCGTCGCGAACCTGACGAAGGTGCCTGTCCTGCGCCCCAAATAACGTTTGAATTTGGTCGTGGCTGGAAAACAGAATAGTCGCTTCGGACATCCTCAGTGGTACCATCGTCGGATCGTGACACGCGCATCAGACTGCGCTCTAAAACTTATTCTAGTATACGGTTATTAAGAGGAAAAGTGGCTCGTCGAATTGCCGCAGCACTCCCGCAGATTAAGTCCTGATTTAGCGAATATCTGCTTTTCGTAAATCCCTTTCGCACAACAACGTACCGCTATTGCATTTGCACTTCGACGAACGCGAATCAGCCCAGAATCGGACCGCTCGGATGCCGGGCTCGACCTTCCCCTGGAAAGTGTCATGCGCCCCAAAACTGGACAGTTTCACGGGAAAAACGGGGAGATTCCTTGTGTCGTCATTGCCGTCCTATTGGCCGACTCGCCGGAGAAGTTTTCACCAAATTTGTAGAGTCGCAATGCGAAAATTAGGAAATCTCGGCCATCACCGTCGCTTTCATGATAACCGTCCTAATTTGTCCGCTTTGACTAACCGAAATGCGTCATAAGAAGCACGTCGGTTGCTCATTTCACGCCAAAACCCCGACAGGTTTGCATGGCAGCAGGTTCGCGCAGGTCGCGAAGGATTGTACCGGTTGTCCTCAAGAGAAAGGTCACCGAATCTCGATGAGATTCTTGACCGTGCGCCCAACGAGAATTGTACGCCTTGATTTCGGAGTTCTTGATTCATGTACGAATCATTTTACGGCCTCAATCGACGTCCATTTGCTGCAGCTCCTGATTCCGATTGCTTTTACGTCCCGCCTTCCGTGCGGGAGGTCCTACGAGGGCTCGTTTCCTGCGTCGAAAACGGGCAAGGAATCGGCATTCTAACCGGTACAGCCGGGACCGGAAAATCGCTAATCTGCGAAAAACTATCTGAGACCTTTTCGCAGGCATTCCAGGTCGTCTTGCTAAGTAACTCCAATTTCTCGACGAGACGTTCGTTTCTGCAATCGGTTCTGTACGAACTCCATCAGCCATTCAATCGCATGGGCGAGCAAGAATTGAGGCTCTCGTTTGTTTCCGCAATCAAGCAATGCCGCCCAAACTACCAAGGTGTCGTCCTCGTTGTTGACGAGGCCCACATGCTGGGCGAAGACATTCTGGAAGAGATTCGCTCCGCAACCAATCTCATTGAAGATGGCGAGCCACTTGTTCGGACGATCCTCAGCGGGCAGCACATGCTCGAGGAAAAACTCGCAAGCCCCGCGATGGCAGCGCTGAATCAGCGCGTCGGGGCACAGCTGGTGTTAGACCCCTTGTCGCAGCAAGAATCAGCCGAATACATTACTCATCGATTGCGTTGGGCAGGTGCCGATATCCATGACATCTTTAGCCCTGAAGCCGTATCGACGATCGTGCATGCAAGCGACGGCTTGCCTCGCTGCCTCAATCAACTTTGCGATCATAGTCTGTTGCTGTCATACGTTGCGTCGGAGCAGCCGGTCGCAACGAAACATGTTCTGGAAGCCTTGGAAGACCTGAAACAGCTACCACTTCACTGGAACGACCCCATCAACCTGAGTACGCCCTCCGATGCACAAGTGCATCGCACGGACACATCAGAACCCGAGTGGCAACAAGACGATGTTGTCGCTCCAGGTGAGTCCGCGGCGATTTTGGACGATGTCTGGGCTTCGAATGATGAGTACCAGTCGCTGCACAATGACGAGGATATCGTTAGTCGCCAGGAATACGGTCAGCCAGATACAGATGGCAGTACCATTCCCGCGATCGAATTCGGTGGTATTCAGAGCGACGCGGTGGGTGATCATTCAATAACAAACCCCTGGGAAGGCGAACAACACAGCGACAGCACCTTCTTGGAAACAGTGGAAATCGGCCAATGCGATGTCGAGCTTCCGCGACAATCCGAAACAGAGATTGCTACCTCAGGTGGAGTTTTTGAATCGCACGAGATTGAAACCGGTTCGGAAACGATAGATGAATCAACTTCGGAAGCGATTGGCTTTGTCGAAGAGATTGTTCACGATCGATATGCAGCTATCGATGCGGGCGTTCAACAAGGTTCTGTCAGTGGGATTGTATGGGACTTGGCGTCGTCAAAGAACACAATCGCTGCGGAAACTACTTTGGATGAAAGTCTCAATACAAGCCAAACTCAAGGTCATGGAACGGGTATCGAGTCGCAACAGATTAACGAAGCAGGTTTGAGGCCCGATACAAGAAGTGACTTTCATGAATGGGGGGCCCGCGACCTTCGCCCCGATCTCGCCATCGATGAGATGCTGCCTTTGATTGAAAAATCGCTTGAAGTGACCACCGCATCCTCACCGGGCGCGTCGGGGATCGCTGTGGACATCCGGCCATCTGGACTTGAGCAAGCTGGCGAATTCCACGGCCAGCAAAGCCGCAATGAGAATGACTCGACGACGGACCTCGATGTGCAATCACAATTGGTCGCAGCCGCATTTAATGCCGACGCCGACGACGAGGGAGAGATCGAGGCAGACATCGCTTCGGATGTCGTTGAAATGTGTCTTGATGTTCAGCAGTCGTTGCTTGCCGGCTGCGATCCTCTTGGTGCGGTTTCGTTCGATACCCTAGGAACGCCTCGCGAATCGGCTACACCGATGGGGCTTGAGTCGAGCATCGACGTCTCGTCATTTCAATACGACGTTGTCGAGCCTGAGGGTCGCTCGGAACTGACTGGCAACGGCCCGGGCCAAGTTCATCCGACTCCCCTGACGGCAAGTCACGTTGATGAAAATGCCAGCCACCAGACGCAGTCGACGAGCCAGATCGATCGGCCTTATGGCCGACTGTTCAGCACGCTGCGGCGGCAACACTCGACTTAAGGGTTCGAGACCGTCTCGGCCGTCTACTTTCCTCTCAAATCGCGATAGGCATCTGTTGCCCATCGACGAAAGTCCGCGTCGATTTGTTCGAGCGAGCTTTCGTTCAGGATGTCGCGCAGCGAATCCGATCCGTCCAGGTCCGTGTCCGCAGAATCGCGAAAGCGACGATAGTAGGGAGCCAGCAATCCTTGTTGCTGAAGGTACAAGCAAAGATACCGCGAATGCGCGTAGTCGATTGCTTGGTGGTCGTCCCGGATTCCGGCAGGCGACAACAGTGATTCCAAGGATCGAAGATTGTCCCGCTGAATGGCATCGATCAGAAAATAGATTCTCCAATTCGATAGGCCAAGGATACGCAAACGGTCATCGGAGAATTCGCTTTCTTCGTGAAGCGATGCAAGCCCCTCATCGAACCATTCCGGCATATTGGGGAAATCAAACTGGGCCAAGGCATGGGTCAATTCATGAGCCAGTGTTCCGTTGCCGGTCGCAATGTTCAAAACGATGCGCCGTTTGGCCTTTTGGTAGTAACCGTAATAATCGGCGCGTTGGCGCCCATCGAGTCGTTCTGCGTGTTTTTGATAACTATCGTCATCGGTAAACATGAGAATCGTGATGGGGATATCCGGCTGGTGATCGAAATACGTCGCGGAAAGTGCCAATGCTGTCGGTCCGATCGTCTCACGCAGGTGGGTTTGGATTTCACTTTGGGAGATATTGCCCCCTAATACGTACGGAGGGTGGATGAGGACGTTGCAGTCTGCCGACAGAAGGGGTAGCAATTCTGCTGCAGTTTTTTCGCAAGCCATCGTCAGCTTCGACTTGGTGTCGGCTATTCCGTACGATGTTGTGATTTCGGGCCGGGAGTGATTCGGTCCCGCGTCGTTCGCTTGACTGTATGTCATCCAGTAACAGGCGGTGACGACGGCAAATGGGCCCAGAACCAAAATGCTTAGCCGGGGGTAACTCAACCTTCGACCTTTTTGAAATAATCGGTGAAAATGACGAATTCGGCGATGAGGGCAGACTTTTCCTCAACCGTTCGATGTTCATTCTACGATCGAAAATGAAACCGGTCAGTGGAATCGGGTCGTCTTTATCATCATTCGACAATGTTGTCAGCAGTGGAATCAATTGATACGATCCAACCTCTATAAACGATAGAACCTGCTGTTTTTGACAAGAATCATGGATGATATGTCACGCTCACGGACTCGAAGGCTTCGCCACTCCGTACCCTGGCGAAGAGGTCAGCGTCGGTTTCACGCACGTCGGCCGCTCTTTCCCGAGCCAGAAAACCAGCCGGAGACCCAGGAACACCCTTACGCTATGTATCACCATCTCGGTGCCCATCTCGACGAGGTCGATGGTATTCAAGGCACCCGATTTGCCGTTTGGGCACCGAACGCACGTGAGGTGTCTGTCTTGTGCGATCGCAATCACTGGACTCACGGGCGGAATTGGCTCAATTCCAGCGACAACGGAGTCTGGTGGGGGTTCGTCGAAGGCCTTTCGTCAGGCGATGCTTATAAATTTGGGATTCGAACCCAAGATGATACGATCGCCGAAAAGTCCGATCCGTTTGCCTTTTCGACCGAGTTACGCCCAAAAACGGCATCGATCGTTTACGACCTGGGGGGATTTCCCTGGCAGGACAACGATTGGTTGCAACAAAGGCAGTCGACCGACTGGTTCCACCGCCCAATTGCGATTTATGAAGTCCAGCTCGGTTCTTGGAAGAAACCGGATGACGGCCGAGAATTCTTCAATTACCGCGAATTGGCCCACATGCTTGTCGACTATGCCCACGAGATTGGGTACACGCACCTGCAGTTGATGCCGATTTCCGAGTATCCATTCGACGGGTCATGGGGTTATCAGGCGACCGGGTATTTCAGCCCCACGAGTCGATTTGGGACGCCTCACGACTTTATGTATTTTGTCGATTATTGCCATAAGTCCGGCATCGGCGTGTTGATCGATTGGGTCCCGGGGCATTTCCCGACCGATGGGCATTCTCTTGGTCGATTCGACGGGACATGCTGCTACGAACATGAAGATCCCAGGCTCGGCCAACACCCCGATTGGGGCACGTTGATCTTCAACTACGGCCGTGATGAAGTCCGCGACTTCCTGCTGTCGAACGCGCGATTTTGGCTGGATGTTTATCATGTCGACGGGCTCCGCGTTGATGCGGTGGCGTCGATGCTGTACCTCGACTACTCGCGCGAAGAGGGTGAGTGGCTCCCCAACGTTTACGGCGGTCGCGAAAACCTCGAAGCGATCCAGTTCCTTAAAGATATGAACACCATGGTCCATGGTGAGTTTCCCGGCATTCTCACTATTGCCGAGGAATCGACTTCGTGGGGAGGCGTCTCGCGTCCCGTGTACGACGGTGGTTTGGGATTCAGTATGAAGTGGGATATGGGGTGGATGAACGACACGCTTGCCTATATCGGGCGTGATCCGGTGCATCGATCCCATCATCACAACGAGTTATCGTTCCGCATGGTGTATGCCTTTACCGAGAACTTTGTGCTTCCGCTTTCACACGACGAAGTCGTTCATGGGAAGCATTCATTGCTCTCGCAAATGCCAGGCGACAACTGGCAACAATTTGCCAACCTTCGGTTGCTGTATGGTTATCAGTACACCATGCCCGGAAAAAAGCTGCTGTTTATGGGCGGCGAGTTTGGCCAATGGCACGAATGGAACCACAACGAAGAGTTGGACTGGGCGCTCTACGGGCATCAGTTTCACGATGGGATTCGCCGATACATCGGCGATTTGAATCGCGTTTATCGCGATCACCCTGCCCTCTTCGAGCGGGATTTCGAATCCGATGGATTCTCCTGGGTCCATTGTGACGACTGGCAAAGCAGCACCTATGCCTTCATTCGATACGCCGAGAATCGCGAAGATTTTCTGGTCGTGGTTTGTAATTTCACTCCCGTTCCTCGTGAAGGTTATCGCATCGGAGTGCCACGAGGCGGTCACTACGTCGAACTCGTCAACAGCGATGCCGAGATTTACGGCGGGGGTGACATCGGGAATGGCGGCGGATTGCCAGCCGAGGCGATCGCGTCTCATGGCTGCGAAAACAGCCTGAATCTCACCGTGCCACCACTCGGCCTCCTCGTGATGAAGCCGGCCTGAAGACCACGCTTCCGAAATTTATCTTAATCCGCCGGTGCACAGTAAATCCGGCGGCCGGGTCCGCCGAATCACGCGACGAGGTTGATCGCCCGCCAGATTCGAGCAAAGTTGCGAATCGTTAGAGCGTTTTTCGAAAACATGTCACCCTCTTGCCTCGCGGTGACTCGGTATTTGCCGTGTCAAATTCGAACTTTGCGGGCATAGGAAAGAGCAAACTGCTCTAGTGTTGCCCGGTGATTTCCGATGGCATGTTGCCATCGAAAAAACGCCCCGGGTTCAACAGGCCATGCGGGTCGAGGTTGGCTTTGATTTTCTTCATGAGGGGCCAGGCATCTGTCGGTTCGCCGAACAATTCCAGGCTGGATTTCCAGTCGTCGGGGCACGACAACACCGTCAGATTGCCCGACGCCTGCACAGCCGTTTCACGAAGCTTACTAAGGATCGACATCACTTCGTCCGCGCTTGGTAATTCGTGGCGGAAATGACCGAGAACGATGCCGTTGCCGGCGTGCGACTGAATTGAAAACCCGGATGCGCAGGCCTCGTTAATAAACGGAATTGTCTTCGACGGAAGCAAGTTGGCCCTAAAGACAAGTGGCGACTCGACATTGGTGACATAATTTGTCATCGACTGCCACAACGAGTCGGCCCGATCGTTGCGGCAGGTCACGACCTCTTTGACACTGTTTCTCGCCAACTCTCCTTCGAGGGTTGAAACTTGCCAATCGACCTCCCGGGCGATTCCTTCGACACCGACACACAGCACTGGTCGGTCTGCCGGGAGATCGATGGGCATCGCGCTATTCACATCACCGGCGGCGACCGAGTCGAAAATATCCAATGCTACCGGTCTCGCTTGTGACAACGTGAGGCGATCCAGCGCATGATCCAACGCTTCGTACGATTCAAACGATGACCAAAGAACGGCCGTTGATTCAGGGATGGGGCGTAGCTTTAATGTCGCCTCAGTGATGACTCCTAATGTTCCCAGCGACCCGACAAGCAACTTGCACAAGTCGTAACCTGCGACATTTTTGACGACTCTGCCACCGGCGTGAAAGAAACGCCCCGATGCATCGACCGCTGTCACTCCGATGAGGTAGTCGCGCATCGACCCGCAGCCGAAGCGACGAGACCCAGACCAATTGGTGGCAATCACTCCACCGAGCGTGCTTTGGTCGGCGTGCGGGATATCGATTGGCAACCGTTGATTCTCGGACGCAAGCAGATTGCCCAGTTCGCACATGCGGATGCCGGCTTCGACCGTGACCGTCATGTCGCGGGCCGGATAATCAATTGTTTGGTTGATCTCGGTCAGGGAAACCGTCTTTCCAGGCGCGGTGCGAGGATAACCGTACTGCCAGGCCGTCCCGCCGCCCAAGGGATAGATCGGCTGGCGTTCTGCCGCTGCGTTTTCCTTAAGCAACCGACTGAGATCGTCTTGAGTCTCGGAGTATGTTACGTCTTCCATGGGCAGTCATTCGACGTGGTCAAAATTGTCGGCGACTAAAGTGCCGCCCTGCGACCGGGGTGAGTTCGTTCGATCTGTTCGGTACCGCAGGCACCGGCCGTTGGCAGCATCTTGCTGGGGCTACAGAGCCGCTCGGGATTAAAGGCATCGCGAACTTTGGACATAACTTCCAAATCGTCTTCGGTAAAGAGTTTGTTCATGAAGTCGATTTTCTCGACACCGATCCCGTGCTCGCCGGTGACACTGCCGCCTAACTCCAAACACTTCGAAAGGATTTCATCGCTGGCTGCGAGAACACGCCCGATCTGCTCGGTATCCCGTTCGTCGAACAACATGATCGGGTGAATATTGCCATCGCCGGCATGAAAAACGTTCACAATGCGCAAGTCGTGTCGAGTTCCACAATCGGCGATAAAGTCCAAAATCTCCGGAAGCTGTGTTCTCGGCACGACGCCGTCTTGCGTGCAATAACTGGGACTCAATCGCCCGATGGCACCAAACGCTTGTTTACGGCATTTCCAAAGCAATTGCCGTTCCTCAGGGGAATTGGCCCGGCGAACTTCGCGGGCTCCGGATTCGTTGCACAATTCCACAATCTCTTCGGCTTCTTCGTCGACTGCCGACTCTAATCCGTCGACCTCGATTAACAGCACGGCACCGGCATCTAGCGGGAATCCGAATTGAAAGGCGGCTTCCAATGCTTCGATAATTCCCTGATCCATTAGCTCCAAAGCAGCCGGCACGATGCCGGCACCGATGATTTTGCTAATCGAATGTGTCGCATCACCGACCGTCTCGAAGACTCCCAGCAACGTGCGATAAGCCGCCGGATCGCGTGTAATGCGAACAAAAACCTTAGTGCAAATACCGAACGTTCCTTCGCTGCCGACAAACAAACCGGGCAGATCGTAACCAGGGTTGTCCTCTGTCGGGCCGCCAAACTGGACAATGGAGCCGTCCGGCATGACCGCTTCGAGGCCCAGAACATGGTTGACCGTCACTCCGTATTTGAGCGTATGCGGCCCACCGGAATTTGTAGCCACATTTCCACCGATCGTACAAGCACCTTGGCTCGATGGGTCGGGAGCATAATGATAGCCACTTCCCTTGAGGTGTTGGGTCAAATGAGCGTTCACCAGCCCCGGTTCAACGATCGCGTAGCGGTCGCGGATATTCACATCCAAGATGCGACGCATCCGTGTCAATGCAATCATGACGCCGCCACCGACAGGGAGACAACCGCCGGCCAAGCTGGTTCCGGCTCCCCGTGGAACAAACGGCACGTCAAACTCGTTACAAATGTTGACGATTTCGACGATCTGGTCAGCCGACGTGGGAAACAAGACGACGTCGGGGGCTTTTTTCTCGACGACGTATCCATCGCATTCGTAAACGACCAGTTCTTCCGGCTCGTAGAGCAGCCCGTCTTCGCCTAAGAGATCGCGGAATCGGTCAATCAATTCCTGCGATACGGCACCGGTGGGTCGTGATGTGTGCTGACTCGTCATTAATGATTCACTGTCAGTAATTGAATCCGTTACGGCGGATGTGGACCATGGGCTTCGAGTCTTCAAGCGACTCGCCCGCTTGCGCTCCTTGGATTTCAATGGCATACACGAAGTGGTCACCCGTTTCCAGCATTCCGGAAATCTGTCCTTCGAGATATCCCAAGGCATCGTTTAAAACGGGAAGTCCATTCGACGCGATGTTCGTCTCTAATCCATCGAACGCTGGTTGATCGGGTTCGAATCCCCGTCCAAAGTGCCCTAAAAGGGACTTTTGATCCTCACCCACGAGATTCAACACGACCTGCGGCGATTCGTTCAGCCAGTCGTTGACATACCGCTTCTTGTTGACTGCGACCGTTACCATCGGTGGCTCAAATGATGCCTGCTGAACCCAACTGGCCAGCATTCCGGTAGACTGACCGTCCTGATTACCAACGGTGAGTATGTAAATGCCGCTCGGAGTTCTTCCCAGCACTTGGCCGATTGCTTCTCGTACGTCGTCTTTCATGGATTCTCCGTGCTACGCAGCGACCGGCCCAGTTTTTCTTCCACACTGCGGACTTTCGAGACGAGGCGGCCGGCTGCCCCTTTACGGGCGTCGACTTTTACGGTGCAGCTGATTCGATCGCAATCGACAGACATGGCCTCGTAACACTGTTTGACGACGCCAAAGACTTCGTCCCATTCGCCTTCGATGACGGTCCCCATGGCATGGAGACGGTAATCGAGTCCACTGCGTTCGACAATTTCCAACGAGCGCGAGACATACTGACTCACGCTTTCTCCGGCTCCCATCGGAGACATACTGAATTCCAGCAGAACCACAGTTCCCTCTCACCTTTCCATGCGATCGAACTTCGCCATTCTCGAGCGGTTACTTTTTCTTGGGGGCGTTTCTGGCTCGTGGGAGCCAGCTACCATAGAACCAAACACGGTTTTCGCGGTCACAAGTCAGCGTAATACGCTGTAGAGAGATCGGCAAGACATATCGACTTCGAGAGTGGAACAACCTGACAAAGCGTCTCGTCGACGATGCCCAAGCGTCAAGGTTCTGTTCGCGATGGCGATTTGCAACGAGAGCGCCGTCGATCCGACACCTTTAAACCGGACTGCGGCATTGGCCTAGCGCGGCGAGATCCCTGTTCGGCGAGTAACGCCACGGTATGCACGGTCAGTCGGTGAGATCCCCAGCCGGTTGAGAGTACTTTGCAAGATGCTGGCCCCCGTTGGAGCGGCAATCACCCCTCCGTAGTGATTGGGGCCCTTCGCAGGCTCATCGGCGATTACCAAAACGAGCGCAGCGGGATTTTCAGCCGGTGCTCCACAAACGAAGGAACTCACGTGTAGCTGATTGGAAATGCGGCCTGTCGCCGGGTCCATCTTTTGAGCCGTGCCGGTCTTTCCGAAAACCGTATGCCCTTCAATTCGTCCCCTTGTTCCCGTTCCTTGGCGAACGACTTCTCGCATGGGGACTTCAACGAGCCAGCGCGCGACTTCGGCCGAGACGGTGGGCGTAACAACCGATGTCTCGACTGGTCGCTCTGGGTTAACGGGCGATGGTGCAAAGGATTCTGTTTCGAGCACGATCGTCGGCGCGGTCAAAAGTCCATGGTTGCAAAGCGCGGCATGCGCAGAAACCAGTTGAATGGGAGTTACGGCGAGTTCTTGTCCCATGGGAATGGAACCGGTCGAATACGCATCCCATTTCTCGATTGGGCGGACTATGCCGGCCAACTCCCCAGGAAGTTCGATACCTGTCGGTGATCCGAAGCCAAACAGCAAAGTCGATTCGTAGAGCTTCGAATTCGTCATTCGCTCGCCGATCTTCGCCATGCCGATGTTACTTGATTTGACGAGCACGCCGGTCACATCGAGCATTCCATACGGGTGGTGGTCATGCAGCAATCGCCGACCCATCTGGTATTCGCCCTGTTCGCAGTCGAATATCTCGTTCTTCGAGATGATGTTCTGCTCGAGTCCCAACGCGACGATGAAGGGCTTAAACGTTGACCCCGGTTCGATGATGGAACTGATGGCGTTATTCTTCCAGGCGGCTGCAGGAACGTTGATGGGCGCATTGGGGTCAAAGGTCGGCCGGGAGACCATGGCGAGCACTTCTCCCGATTTTGGATCCATCACGACGGCCGCTGCGCGGCGAACGCCGTACTCGGCGACCATTTGGTCGACGGCCTGCTCCGCGAAAAGTTGAATAACGGCATCGAGTGTCAGCTGAACGCGACGACCGTCAATCGGGGCCTTTTCAGAGGGTGTCTGAACATCGATCACGCGGCCCCGCGAGTCTCGAATCAACCGGCGATGTCCCGGTCGCCCGGAGATTTTGTGCTGGTACGATTGTTCGATTCCGCCACGTCCACGCCCGTCAACATCGCGAATTCCCAGGACATGCGCTGCCAGCGGCCCGTTCGGGTA
>JANQRQ010000218.1 GCA_028284485.1 Planctomycetaceae bacterium
TTCTGCAGATTGCAGAAACAACGAATAGCGTTGTTGCCGAACTGCGGATGGTTCCCAATCAACCGCTGATCTTTCACAACGATGGAGTCCCCCGTAAAGAGGATGATTTGATTGCCTATGCCTGGGATCAGTATCTCAAGACGGGTGATGCCACTTGGCTGCCGCGACTGCCGATGGTCAAAAGCGCTAGCCGTGCGATGGACTGTATCCAGGAATTTCTGTCGCACGACGCCGGTGGAAATGTCGCGATCGACAAGTTTGTTGTCGCTGGTGGCTCCAAACGGGGGTGGACGACCTGGATGACTGGCGTTGCCGAACCGCGTGTTGAGGCGATCATTCCCATCGTCATCGATGTGCTGAATGTTGATCCCTCGATGCGACACCACGCCGCAGTTTACGGGTTTTGGGCGACCGCGATCGGTGACTATGTAAATCACGGCATCACGAAACAATGGGATCATCCGCGCATGGACGAGATCTATGCGATCGTGGATCCCTACTATCACCGCAAGAGTCTCAAGATGCCGAAATTCATGGTCAACGCTGCCGGTGATCAGTTCTTTTGTCCCGATTCGTCGCAGTTCTATTTTGACGAACTCGAGGGAGAGAAATTCTTGCGGTACATTCCGAATACTGACCATTCTTTGCGCGAAAGCGATGCAGTGGAAAGTATCGCGGCTTTCTATTTGATGATTCTGACTGGGAAACCCAGGCCGCGCCTCAATTGGTCCTTCGAAGAAGATGGCGCGATCCGCGTCAAAACCGAGGATCAACCGAAAGAGGTTCGATTGTGGCAGGCAACAAATCCCGACGCGCGAGATTTTCGCCTGATGACGATCGGTAAGGCATATTCGAGTCGCCGACTTGAAGACGTGGGGGACGGAACGTTTGTCGGGCGAATTGATCCGCCTGGAAAAGGTTGGACAGCCTATTTCGTCGAACTTACCTTCGATACAGGGACTCCGCTGCCTCTGAAACTGACGACTGCCGTTCGCGTGACTCCCGAGACGTTGCCATACGACGGAATTGACGTGTCAAACACACCCTACGAGCGTGAGGCCCGTCGTAACAACTGATGGGAATTAATTTGCGAATAGCCGAACGGAGCGTTTTTTGACGATCGTCTTTCAATTGCCAGGATTAATTTGCAGGTGGAATATGACGTGTCAACGATGTTTATTGGCGAGCTTTTTTATCATGCTGCTATCCGCGAATCTCATTGCCGATGAAAGAGCACCGACGGGGCCGTTTCAGGCAACGGGATTCAAAGTCGGCGAGGTCACCGACACGTCAGCAATTGTCTGGACGCGACTGACGGCGCGGCCTCAGCGGAATCCAAGTGACGGACCTGATGTCACCATCGAATACGACAGATCCGACGACAATGAGAGTCGGCGCGAGCGCGCGGTGTCGGCAGTCATTTTTGAAAACAACGTCACCGTACGCGACTTGCGAGAGGCCGTTCCTGGAATCGACGGCGAAACTCGCGTTCGCGTGCGACCGGTCGGCACAAATGCGGATTGGCAGACGACCAAATGGCAAGCGGTCGACTCCATGCGCGATTTTACGGGGCAGTTTCATTTTCGGTATTTGGAACCAAATACGATTTACGAGGCGCAAGTGGAATCGCGCTCGTTGGAAGGGCAGGTTGGTGAGACACAAACCGGCGGATTTCGCACTGCCCCGAGTGCGGACGATGCGGCTCGAGTTGTCTTTACCGTTTCGACCGGGCAAGGGAACAACGACCAGGATCGTCCGGATGGTTTCAATATTTACCCGGAAATGTTGAAGCTCGATCCGAGTTTCTTTGTGCACACCGGTGACATCGTCTATTACGACGGCTTAGCCAAGACGGTTGAGTTAGCTCGGTACCATTGGCAGCGGACCTACAGTTGGCCGACCAATGTCGAGTTTCACAACAATGTTGGCAGTTATTTTATGAAGGATGATCACGACACGTGGAAAAATGATTGCTGGCCATCGATGAAATCGCCGTACATGCACGAGTTTACATTTCAACAAGGCCTGGCAATCTTTCGAGAACAAGTGCCCATGGGCGACAAGACATTCCGCACGCGTCGCTGGGGCAAGGATTTGCAAGTGTGGATGGTCGAGGGCCGAGATTTTCGCAGTCCGAATACCATGCCCGATGGTCCTGGAAAGACCATTTGGGGGTTAGAACAAATTGAATGGTTTTTGGAATCCTTCCAAAACTCCGATGCCACTTTTCGTATTCTGATCAGTCCCACTCCCATCGTGGGGCCCGATCGTCAGAACAAGAAGGACAACCACTCGAATGCCGTGTTCGCACATGAAGGTGATCAACTGCGCGGATTCCTCAGCGAGCAGAAGAACGTGTTCACCGTTTGTGGCGACCGCCATTGGCAGTATGTGTCTGTCGATCCACGCACCGGTGTTCGTGAATACTCATGCGGACCTGCCAGTGACAAGCACGCGAATGGCTGGAGTCAGGAAGATTACATTGCCGAATACCATCGCTATCTCAACGTGATCGGCGGATTCCTCTCGGTGACAGTCGAGCGTGCCAACGGCGAGCCGACGATTGCATTTCGTCACTACAGTGCTCAAGGCGATCTGAAGCATGAGGATGTGTTTACGGCGAATACGGGCGACTGACGAATCTCTCGGCTTGCTGCTCATGCTATGTGCAACAATTTCTGACCTGCGGCAAATGCGCGACAATGATCGGGCCAATCAGTCGCGCGGTGCGTTGGGTGTCGAGTCATTTAGGCTTTGCATAATTGCGAGCGCTCCCCAACCTGTCGCAGCAGCGGAGATCCATTGATCGTCTCCATGGGGGAATCCGCTTTCGAAGTAGGGCTGGAATTTCATCGATCGACTCTGAACGTGCCAAGAACCGTCGTCTTTCTGGGTCTTAAGCAGACAGTCCAGTCCAGATTGATACCTTGGATCGCTGGTTGGTAATCCTGCGCCAAGATGAAGCGCATATAAAGAAAGCCCGGTTGCATAGGCATCGCTTTCGAGATTCGGTAATTGTGCCCAGCCACCATCATCACGCTGCTGTTTCAGTAGGGCTTCGGCAGCAGCCTTTATGTGTTGACTTTCGCCAGCGGACCAGTGAAGTCCCAATAGGCGAAAGGCCGAGTCTTGATTGGAACGCGGTTGCGCTGAATTGAGCCACTGTTTTGCGCGTGCAATTCGTTGTGCAAAATCTGCCTTCATACCGGGTGGAGCGTAGTTATGGAGTGCATATAAAGAGACTGCCGTTGCGCTGAATTTCGAATACTCAGTCGGGGGACGATGCGCATCACTAACCCAGGAGCCATCGTGCAATTGCAAACCGGCGATTTCCATGGCGGCAGCATCGGTGACTTCGTCGGCGGGATAGTCGGCGGCAGCCATACCCCACAGCAGGTAGCTAATGCGGTGTGCCGTACCGCCGATTTTGACACGTTGGAGAAAATCGTTGCGCTTCTTGGCGAGATCAACGACAGTTAACTTGAGCTGTTGCTGCACTGTTTGCTCATCGACTGTGAGGCCAACATTGCGAGCCATCGAGCTACCGAGTAACGAGGCTGTGTGCTGATGGCAAGCAATGCAGCCAGACTTGCTGTAGAACTCGATGTCACACGATTGCAGCAACTGGACGCTGCTTTGCGCGGCTGCTCTCGGAGCTTTCTGTGTACCTGTCGTGGATGTCATTGATTCTGTCCGTGTTGCAGACGTGGCTCCGGCGTCTCGCAGTAGCCTGACAGTAGCTGTCTCGCCTCTCGCTGTTGCCAATTCCATCGGCGAGTGTCCATTACCGCCTTCCACATTCGGATCGGCACCTCGTTCGAGTAGCCAGCCGACGATCTTCTCTGGGAGGTGGTCAGAGTATGACGCGGCGAGAAGTGGTGTATCCGGCACATAATTTGTGACAGCCTTGGCATCGGCTTTGGCTCCATTTTCGAGAAGAACTTGAGCGACGTCCGTATAACCATGCGTGGCTCCAAAAATGAGTGCCAGATCGATCGACCTGCCAGTCGATTCCGCTCCACGATCGAGTAGCAAATTGATTCCGGATAGATTTCCCGCCCATGCCGCATGAGTCAGCGCTGTACCGGTGCCAAGTGACTGCGCATTGCCCGCGTTGACATTGGCGCCGGCATCGATCAGAACTCTCATGAGTTCGGTGTCGCCGGTGCGAGCAGCCATAATGAGAGCCGTCCAGCCTCGTTTGTCGGCCGCATTCACATCGGCACCAGATTGAAGCAGCTGTTCGACGACAATTTTGTTGCCGGCGTACGCGGAAGCGAGCATCAATGCCGTTCGATCGATTCCCGATTTCGCATTGACCGCTGCTCCGGATTCGAGAAGAAGGCGAGTCTTCTCGGCGTTCCGAATCGACATCATAAGCGCTGTGAGCCCCTCAGTGTTCGCAGCATGCGGATCGGCACCCTTGTCCAGCAGTAAACGGACAAGCTTGGCGTCAGCATATAACGATGCATAAATGAGTGGAGTCGACCCATAGCGATTTCTCGTTTCGAGCAGCGTCGAGTCTTCCAGCAATTGCCGAACTCGTGCGTGATCGACGGTCCGAATCGCGGCAAAAAGCTCTTTCGTTTGTTCGTTCTCGGTCGAAAGCAGATCTTTTGATTCCAGCGAGATCGCGGCCGGCCACTTTGCGCCTTCGTCGACCCATTTCCGTAGGATATTGATTTGCTGTTGTGGCAATTTCCCAGTTGGTGGCATGAGGAGCCCAAGATCTTTGTCGTAGAGGCGTTGAATCAATAGGCTCGCCTTCCCATCGCCCGGTTCGATGCTACCGGAATCCAAAGCGGCCTGCTTTGTGTCCAATCGTAGGTCTGCCATTTGCGTTGCCGCGTTGTGACAATCCACACATTGGGAACTAAGAATCGGCGCGATGTCGTTTTCGAAGTCGACCGCGGCAGACGATTCGTCACTGTATCCAATTGAATTGAGCGTGTTCATCAAACACAGGAGCGCGCTGGCGATAACCGTAGACTGTTTTGACATTGTTGCTCGTCCCATTTTATGGCCAGAATTCTTATGGCACCTGCATGAGAAGAGGATACTCTTAGCGAAATCTCGATACAACAATTGAGATGTGGACTTGCCCAAGCATAGCCGGCGTTGGATGACGAGCGGAGTAAGCAGGATTGGCAAATCTCGCATGAGCAAAGTGAATGCAGAGGATGGCGTACGCAGAACTTTCAGCCATATGCTACGCGGCATTTTGCTTGTTGCAGAATGTCTTGTCGGTGGGCTGCTAATTGTGCTCTGTCCGATCATTATTAGCGACCCGGGACCTGGGGGACTTAATTGGCCGACGTTACTTATTGGTGTGTCGTTTGGCGTCGTCGGGCTGTCGATGGTCGTAGCTGGGATACTGCTCGTGGCGATATCACGTCCGAGGTGTTGGAAAATGGGTATCGCGACCCACTTAATGGCATGCGTCGGCTGCTTTGGCGTTATCGCGTTGCTACGGTTTGAAGCGGGATTTAATGCGAGGTTGCATCGAGGACACCAGGCCACGGAAGAGGCGTTGGCATCGGCAATTATCAGCTATGGATTGGGGATACTGGGGCTCCTTTGGCTAGTCGTCGCGGCGCTGCTTGCTGCATT
>JANQRQ010000227.1 GCA_028284485.1 Planctomycetaceae bacterium
ATATGCGTAAGGATCCCAATGAGTGGACGAATCTGGCCGACCGAGCGGATCTCAAACCGATCATCGAAGAGCATCGCAAATTCCTGCCGAAGGTCAACAAGATGCCGGCCCCCGGCAGTCGGGCTCGCATTTTGATTTACAAGAACGGTCAGGCGAATTGGGAAACCAAGGATATCGCGCCCGACGATCCCATCCCGGAGATTTGATCGGCGGTGATCCGTTTGCCGCCTTACCGCTTCGCAATGCGTTTGCCTGTCGATTCGACGGTGATCAATTGTCGGCATCCGGATTTCGCTTCGGTAAGCTGCCGAAGAACTTGCGGATGTCTTCCGCCAACAGTGCTGGTGTTTCCAAGGCAGCAAAATGCCCGCCGCGCGGCATCTCGGTCCAGTGGGCAAATTGACCGTCCACGTTGCGCTCGACCCAGGCGCGAGGCGGCACGTTGATTTCTTTGGGGTACAACGCAAATCCTAACGGCGCGACTCGGTTGCTGCGCTCGAAGGGCGTCATCGATTTCGGACGGGGTAATCTGTGGCGCGATTCGAAATAGATGCGTACGGATGACGGCGCCGAATCGGTCACCCAGTAGATCATGACGTTCGTCAACAGTTCGTCCTTCGTGAAGCTCTTTTCTAATTTACCTCCGTGGTCGCTCCACGCCCAGAATTTGTCGACAATCCAGGCCGCCAATCCGACGGGAGAATCGTTCAGGCCGTAACCGAGCGTTAACGGACGCGTTCCTTGGATCGAACTGTAACCCTTGTGGTCAGAAAGTTCCGCGAACCGTCGCTCGGCCCGCGCGACTTCTTCGCGAGTGACGCCGCGCATCGGTTCCGAGGACGGCCGGCCACCAGGCGGAAAGTTGCTATGCGCGCCGCTGCAATGGTTGCCGTCATTCGATGCCAGCCAGCGGACAATCCCCGAACCCCAATCTCCCCCTTGGGCGCCGTAGTTTGAGTAACCAAGCCGCGCCATCAATTTCGCGAACACTTCCGCCATCCGTTGCGAGTTCCATCCGCGCTCATGTGGCATTTGGGAGAATCCGAAACCGGGCAACGACGGACAAACGATATGAAACGCGGGGGCTTCTTGGTTTTTCGGTTCCGTCAGCAGCGGAATGATCTTGTAAAATTCGTAAACCGAGCCCGGCCAACCGTGAACCAAAACGAGTGGCATTGCGTTTTCTCGGGACGACTTGACGTGTAGAAAATGGAGATCGAGTCCGTCAATCTTCGTTTTGAATTGGGGGAACGCGTTCAGCAGTTGTTCGTGCGATCGCCAGTCGTAGTCCGTACGCCAGTATTCCACAAGTTGTTTCATATATGCGACATCAACGCCATATTCCCATCCGCTTCCTTCAATCTGATCGGGCCAGCGCGCGTGATCGAGCCGATACTTCAGATCATCGAGCACTGCGTCTTCCACATGAACTGTAAAGGGCCGGATTTCGGCAGAAGGGCTGGATGGGGCAGTTTCGTCTGCGAGCAACTGCGAATGGCCGATGGCAACCATAATCAGAAACAAATAGCGAGGAATGCTCATAAGACCACAGCCCCTTCACTTTCTAGAATTCGACGAGGGCACAACACCGAATACGTTTGGTGCCGGCGACCTCTATCGTACCGGCCGATGATTAGGATAAGAAGCCCCTGAAAACGACATTCACAGTCCGTCACCGATGCTGTAATTGGGAACGCATCAATCGCACTTTTCTCTTAGAATGACTGCGATCTAGTTCGAGAATTTGCAGGAGGCAGATATGTCGCCGGTATCAACCAGAACGATTCGCAACGTCGCTTCGGTCATTGTGTTGTTGTTGCTCGTCGCTTCGCTGTTTGTGTGGTACGGCGATCGGAATCCCCTGCCCCGGACGATTCATATTGCAACCGGTGAAGAAGGCGGACTCTATTTCAAACTGGCAAACTCGATTCGGGAGTCACTTCAGCAAAGAACGAAACGCGAAATTGCGATCGAGTCGACGCGAGGGTCGGAGGATAACTTCGAGCGGCTCACGCAATCCGCAGCCGACCTGGCGATCATTCAAGGGGGCACGATGCCGATCGAAGAACTCTCCGTCGTTACGCCGTTGTATCCCGAGTTGGTGTTTGTGATTGTCCGCATCGGGAGCGACGTTGAAGAGATTTTCGATCTTGTCGGAAAGAATGTGGCGATCGGACGGACCGGTTCTGGTCATCGTCGAAGTTCGATGAAGGTGCTTGAGCATTTTCATGTCGATCCCGATGATTTGGGAATGAACGATCGCTACTTCAAGGAATTGTTGGACGAGCCGGCGCTCGATGCCGCGATTGTAACGGCCGGAATTGAACACCCCGATTTGCGGGAAGTCTTGGCTACCCACCAATTCGATTTGTTGCCGATTCACAGCGCGCCGGCGATCGACTTGGTGCATCCCTTTTTGCGGAATATGGAGATTCCGCGCGGGTTGTTTGCCGAGCATCCCCCGGTGCCGGCCGAGCCAATCCCCACGATCGCCACTACGGCTTACCTGGTCACGCGAAACGATGCCCCCGATAGATTGGTCGAGGCGGCGCTCGCCTGTATTCACGAAGAAAGCTTGCGGTTGCGCGTTCCAACGCTTGTTTTGCGGCAAGAAGCTCACGATTGGGTCTTTACGCGCATGCATCCGGTGGCGCAACGTTATTTCATTCCGGAAGACAACATCGGCATGATGGCCAATGTTATGGAATCGCTCGCCGCTACCAAGGAGTTGCTGTTCGCATTTGGCGCGGGCGTGTATCTGCTATGGATTCGCTGGCGGCGGCTCAAAGAGAACGAGCTGCAACGATTGATCAGCCGGCAAAAAGAACATCTCGACCGCTTCCTGGAAGAGACGCTACGGATCGAAAAGTCGGCCATGCAAACGGACGAGACCGACAAACTGCGGGAATACATCGACGAAGTGACGCGGATCAAGCTCAATGCGTTGCGCCAATTTACCGAAGAGGAACTTCGCGGCGATCAGTCATTCACCATCTTCCTCGATCAATGCTCCAGCCTGATCAACCAGATTCAAATGAAGCTGATTGCGGTGAGTTCGAACGGCAAAGCTTGATTCACGCGTACCCTAAACCAATTGTTTCGAATCGTCGCTTTTCTCAATGCGGCAAATGGCGCGTGACGATCGGTTTGCCGTCCTGGATCATCGAGCGGTCCTGGGCGTCGATGAAATGAAATCCGCCGCGAAACGCGTACAATCGGGCGTGCCGCATGGCGACTTCCAGGCGCACGATCTTCCCCACGAGTTCTTCAGCATTCTTGTCGCGCCAGCGGAGCGGGAAATTGAAGGCGTCGTCGGCAGCCAGCGAGCTGCAGTCGTCAAATGTGTAGCCGGCGATCGGTCGGCTTTCCATATCGGTTAACTGGTAGCGCACTTCACCGGCGGGAGCCAGCGCGTTCATCGTCAAAGTCGCATCGGTCAGCGTGAGTGGTTTGGTGGTGAAACGGGCCCAATCGCCGCGCCCTTCGAGATACATGAAGCCGTCTTTACGCAGAGTGTGCAGCAAGATGGCATTCGAATCGGCGAGCCCCAACCGCCGCGCGTCGCTCCCCTTGCCATGGTGGACCTTCGATGCGGACGAATAGATGCGGATTTCGTTGTCGGCTTCGACCAGGCAGGAAGGTTCGATGGCACCGCCGCCATGCTCGCCCGGCGCGTTCGTTGGAATGAACGGTTCCCTGAGTCCACGCGTAAACCGCACACCATCGTCGCTGAAGGCGAGCTGGCAATCGAGCGGCCCGACGAAGCGGTTGAAGGCACGCGTCGGCTCGTCCGATTCGCAATGAAAAATCCACAATAGCCCGACGTAACCATCAGCATACGGAAAGACCGGCAATCCGTAATGCTCGATCAGTTCCGAATCGAGCGCATCAGGTTGGAACAACAGTTCCGGGCCGGACCAATGTCGAAAATCGGTCGTCGATTGCAGGCATTGCCGGCGGTCGCCCCAACCGGGCCGGACCGTCATCATGTGCTTTTTCGAATGGTGATTGTAATAACCGTAAATGGGTGGTTCGGGATGCCAATCAGCAGTGGACCAAGCCAAGTCGCGGCGTTCTTTCCAATGCAAACCGTCGGCAGAGACCAGCGTGAATTCCTCGTTGATGTAGCGCTTGCTTCCCTCCCGCTTGGCAATTTCGTGCCAGCGATGTTTGGGATCGCGTATGGCTCGCTCGGCGACGGGATCTCCTTGTTGATGCACGAACGCTTTGAATCGTTCAGATTGATCGGAAACGGGGTCGATGTACACAGCACCGGAACTTCCGCCGGGCAGCGTGAAAATGTGATGCGGCGCCCGTTTCTCTCCGACCGGCTTTATGCCCGGTTGCGGCGAGGGATGCCAATGCAGCCCGTCGTCGCTGTCGGCAACCATCAGCGAGTATGGCTTCCATTCAGCCGAGTACAGCATCCGCCAACGGTTGCCTTCTTGGTAAACGGTCGGCCAAGCCGCGAGTGCACCAATGTTCGGTTCGACGTACGTCGCTTCTTCGCGCCATTCGGGTTCGCCTTGTCGATGCTCCAGCTTGCTGCGACGGTCAAGTCGCCACAGGTCCCAAAATAACAGTGTTTGCTGGCTGTCGGGCGACGATACGGCGGCCTTGGCCCGAGCGTACTTGGGGGCCGCCAACAGGCTACTGACGGAAACCAATCCTGTACCGAGAAAAGTACGGCGATCCATATAAGGAAGACCTTTCATAGATGTTGGTCGCATTTCAAAAGCGTCGGTTTGAATCCGCGATCGATTCATTGTAGCGGATCGATCGGCTTGACGTGACAGACAATCAAGCTTGTCGACGTCGCTCGGATTGGCGTATGCGACGGTCGGCCCAAGACGCGTTGTCGGCGACCTATGTATGGGTTGTAGGGCAGTGCGACTCAGGTTGTTTTGGGGGCCGGCTCTGGAATGCTCGTGGCCATCGCTGCTGACGTCGGCTCGTCGCCGAAATAGGGATCGACGATCGCCGTCCCGACCGAATCACCGAAGACGTTGACAGTGGTTCGAAAGCGGTCGAGCAGCCAATCGACCGGTAGGATGAGGCCGATCAAAGCCAATGGCAAATTGACGGCGTTCAAAACAATCAACATGGTGACGAGTCCGGCTTCGGGTATGCCGGCAGCGCCGATGGCCGCCAGCGTGGCCGTCACTGCGATCACCACCTGATCCACAAACGTAAGCGTGAAATCGGGGCTGGCAACAGAATAGGCTTGAGCGATGAAGATGGCCGCGGCCGCTTCGTAGAGCGCCGTTCCATCCATATTAATGGTTGCACCGAGAGGAAGGACGAATTCGGTCGACTGTTTGGAGATACCACCATATTTTTCCGCGGCTTCCATGGTGACCGGTAGGCTAGCTGTGGAGCTGGAAGTTGAGAATGCCGTCAGCAACGCTTGCGACATCTTGGCCATAAACTTGTAGGGATTGCGTCGCGTTAACGCAAACATGATTGCCGGCAGCGTGACAAAGGCGTGAATTGACAGCCCAATCAAGACTGTGGCCATATATCCAGCCAGCGTTTTAAGCAACTCCAGGAATTCCCCTTCGGCCTGCGCAGCGCCAAATCTCGCTGCTACCAGGCAGAAGATGCCGAACGGCGCTACTTTCATCAACAGCAGAATGAAACTCATAAGCGCATCGTTAATTCCAACGACCAATGTGGCGATGGTTTCCGAGCGTTTCCCCATCGTGGTAAGCATGCCGGCGAAGATGATGCTAAACACGATCAACGGCAACAGATCGACTTCGACCATCGACGAAAGCAGATTATCGGTGAACAACATCAGGATGAGGTTTCTGAGAATCATGCCGATCGTCGGAGCCTTCGGTTCTTCTCCCGTTTTGGCTTGCATGGCGGCTTTGGCTTTGTTGACTTCGTGTTCGCCTTGCGCTTGCGCATCGGCAATGATGTCGGGATCAATCGTCAGCCCGGGATCGATGATATTGACGATCACCAGGCCGACTAAAACTGCGAGTACGGTGGTGGTCATGTAATACAGGATGGCGATGCCACCGGGGCGGCCGAGTTTGCGCACATCTCCCATGCCGAGAATGCCGCTCATCACGCTGGCCATGACCAGCGGCACGACAACCATTTGCAGCAGACGCAGAAAGATTTGCCCCCCGACATCAAATGCCATCGCGAAATGGGGAAAAATCAAAGCCACGAGAATCGCGGCGACAATGGCAATGACGATCCAACGCGTGAGGTGCTTGTTGCTTTCGTTCGTCGGCTGCGAGTCCGAAGCTGTAGGTTGATTGCCATTCGCCATGAAGATACTCCCTGCGCGATGTGTTCAAGCAGAGGATTGAATGCCACCGATGTCCCAAGTCTGGCCTCAGCCGGTGTTGAATGCAATACGTACGGATACATCGATTGGATCAAACCGACTATCGCGAGATCGAAATGAAACGCGGAATTCCGGTGACACCGGTTGTGAAGCAAACCTGGAGAAGGGGAGATTGTGGTCCGCGCAGGCGATTCGTCTCAAGTTGTGTCCGGGCCCAGCCAGCGGCGGACTTTGGGCAACTCATGTGTGCGGAGTCGATCCAGCAGAGACTTTGCGCTATTCTCGACGACGATTAGATCGCGGTTGTCCACTTTGATGAACCCGGTTCGAATGGAATGATCGATGAGCTCGACTAAGGGGTCGAAGAATCCAGCGACGTTGAGCAAGCCGGTATTCTTGCGATGAAAACCGAGCTGCGCCCAAGTGACGATTTCGAAGAACTCTTCAAACGTTCCCAGGCCACCCGGTAGCGCAATGAATGCGTCGGAAAGTTCTGACATCAGTGCCTTGCGCTCGTGCATGTTGGCGACAACACGCATGTCAGGCACATCGGGGTGTAACAATTCCTTGGTGGCTAATGGTCCCGGAATAACGCCGACGACTTCGCCACCGGCTGCAAGGGCGGCATCGGCGACAACTCCCATCAATCCGACGCTGCCACCGCCGAAAACCAACCCGTAGCCTTGCTCGACAATGAGTTGCCCCAATTCGACTGCGGACTGTCGGTACTGCTCATCGTTACCGACTTTGGATCCACAAAACACACATACCCGCTTCATGAGGAGGCTCTTTTGCTACGACTATTGCGATTCGGTCCGGAAAAGGTTATCTGCTGCAAGAGGGACGAACAAGTGACGTGACTCCAAGACCTTTGATGATTCGATTCAATGCCCGATAGTCTGCTAAAAAAAGTTGCCATCGTTACCGGTGCGGACACGGTTGCGGGCCGTGCGGTTCTGTCGCGCTTTCTTGAAGAAGGTGCCAAAGTCGCAGCTTTATCGGAACACGCAGATTCATTTGACGAGCTGCGCAACGAGTTTCCGGCGAGGTTGACCGTCCTGACCGGCGACATCGGAAACGAAGAGACCCGCGTCCGATTAATTGATGAAACACGCCGCCGTATGGGGAATGTCGACGTTCTCGTACCGATTGCCGACCAACCTCGATTCGGCGCGCTTTCCGATTGCGACAGCGAGTTTCTTCAGCAGCAAATATCCGCCAACTGCCATGCTCCGCAATTACTCTTGCGGCGTTGTCAGCGGTATTTAACGGTGGAGTCGTCGGTGATATTTTTCGTACCGGATTCGAAAAACGATCCACCACTCGGCTATAGTGCTTACATCTCGGCCAAAGCGGCACTTCGATCATTGAATCGAACATTGTCGGTTGAGTTGGCTCCGCATGGCATTCGCACGAACTGCTTGATAGCGATCGGGCTGGAGCTGAGGGCCGTGAATGAGCGTACCGGTAGCGAAACGGGCCCGGCGGAATCGACCCCAGGCCATTCTTCCACAGTGGGACGCGATCTAATCAACGACATTGCCGATGCAGCGGTCTTTCTCGCCTCATCGGCGTCTCGCGGGATCACCGGACAGGAGATTATTGTTGGCAAACGGATTGCCGCCGATTAAGCTGGGAATCGGCTCCCGGATAAAATTCCCATCTCACTCGTTGCGTACCAAAGGAATGCCAAGATGGAACTACTCTCGCGTCGAGACTTTACTAAGCAGTCGCTTGGTACGTTGCTAACGTATTCGTTGATGGAAACGCTGTTTCGAACCGACGCCATCGCGGAAGAAGTCAAGCCGATCACCAACAAATGGTTGCTCGGCGTCGAGCAATTGACGCGCGATGTGAAGGATCAGACGATTACCCAGTTGGCGTGGCAGGAAAAGACGGAAGAGTTATTCAGCCGGGTCGAGTTGGAGGAATTCCTGCAGCTGATCGATTTCGAAAAGCTGACGACAAATATCAAAATGGTCGATAACGGGGCCCGCAGTTTGAAGTTTGAGTTTCCCAATGTCGAAGGGTTGCCCAAGAAATTGGTATTCGGAAAACAGGTATTTGCGCTGCATAAAGGTCGATCGGTTGTTCCGCATGGTCATAACAACATGGCGACTGCGTTTTTGATTCTGAAAGGCGATCTGCACGGACGCCATTACGACCGCTTGGAAGACGGCGAGAAGGATTTCGTCATTAAACCGACGATCGACCGGACATTCCAACCGGGCGAGTACTCCACGGTTTCCGATTTCAAGGACAACATTCACTGGTTCAAGGCGATCACCGAACCAGCGTTTATCTTTAACCTGCACGTGCTCAACGTTCGTCCGGGTAGCGAACTGCCGACCGGGCGAGTGTATGTTGATCCTCAAGGCGAAAAACTGAAGGGCGGCCTCATCCGCGCGCGAAAACTCGGCTACAAAGAGGCCCATGACTTGTACGGATAGCCGTCGTCCCGTACAACGTTAGCGGTCTTTCTTCATCTGAAGCGAGATTGTTTCAAATTTGCGGCTCGAGCCGGGGTCGGGCACACGATATTTACCGCCGGATTACATTCAAATTAGGAATCTTCATCGATGGATGCCAAAGAGAAAAACGCGCATTTGATTGAAAAGAAATTGGAGTTGATGCGCAAGTATCAAAGCTTGGCAGGTCAAACTTCGAGCAAGCCGAAACGCCGGCATTTGACCAACCGCGCGGAGAAGTTCCGTCGTCAGGCGGAACAACTCAAGAAAGCTTGAATGTCGATACGACGTGCGCCAACAGCTGACAGCTCAAAAATCTCCGACGACTTCTCCACCGGCCATCGTTGCCAGTTTTTCGAACAGTTCCGGATCGACGTTTTTCGAAATGAATCGTACCGATCCGTCGGCAAATAAAACGTTGCAGCCGTCGGGCGATTCCCCCCCGAAGCCATCTTTCCCGCCAATGTAAGGCTTATTCACCAGTGCGCGGATCGTCGGTTTTCCTCCCGCCGCCCAAGCTCCGGGCGATTCGGAAACCTCGCTGACAGCCATCGTGTTGGATGTTCCATCGAGGATGTCACGCATCCGAGTCACTCGGTTGTAGCCGAAGATTCCGACTCCTTCGGCACCAATCGGTAGAGTTGGAGCATCCTTGCCGACGCCGGCGATGCCGACATAATGCGTCTGCCCGAATTCCACGTTTGTGTCCAGTGGTAGGCCGGGGTTCAGGTAGACCTGCAGATGCGATTGAGCGGCCAATTGGTTCTCTTCCGAATCCCAACCCTGTTCGAAATCGATTTGTTCAAATAACGCGGCCTGCTCAAGAAACGGCAGGATGTCAGCCATCCAACTTAGGCGTTTTTCTACCTTTAAGTCTTCGTTGGGGTGAGTGCCCGCCGGGAAGTTTCCAAACGTGTCGTGGTAATTGTGCATCGCCAAGCCAATCTGCTTGAGATTGTTCTTCGATTGTGTACGTCGGGCCGCCGAGCGAGCCGATTGAACAGCCGGCAGCAACAAGGCCACCAACGTTGCGGATGTTGCCACGCCGCCGCTGCCACCCAGACCACCGACCAAAGGAATCGACGGTACGGATCGGCGTGACGTCCATCGGATTGCCTGGTCGTCGTAGGTCGATACTGCCACGTTGGGGAATAACGGTGTTGTTACTACTTCAGCCGGAGGGATATCGGCAGCGGTAAACGGAAACGGTTGGGGCTGCCCACCATTGATCATGTTGGCTTGCTGAATTCCTAATCCGATCAATCCCAGAACCGTCGGTGCCGAGGCCAGTAACGTGCCGATCGTTTCCCGCGGATCGCTGATTGAAAGGGACGTAAATTCGCTGGGAACTTCGGCCAGGCCCGCCTGTTGTTCCGGCGAGGGTGACCAGGTCGGTAGTTCGCCTTCAAGACGTAACAAGAACGTTTCCACCGATTGGGAGTTCAGTCCGATCACCAGCCAATCGTCATCGACGACAAATGCCGGCGAAAACGGTATGGGCGATTGCAGAAAGAAGATATCGCGGCCCATTTTTTCAATCCGGCGAATCGACGCCTGTGTCCCTACCTCGGCTGCGAGCCGTTCCAATAGCATTTCGGTTGTGTTTCGCAACGTGGCGGCATCGTCAACTTCGACGGCCAGAACGAACCCGAATCCCATCATGAATCCCGCTTGAGTCGTATCGGAATAGAGACACGTCATATCTCCCAGCGGATCGACGAGTTGAGTTTTCAAGTCGAAGCCGAGGGTGTCCTGGACTTCGGCCAATAACGCATCAAACTCTTCGGCCGCTTCGGGCGGACCCAAATTGACCACATCTTGAGCCGACTGTGTAATGACGTCGTAAAGCTGAGACCAGTCGATGCTGGTGGCATGGAAACTTGACGAATTCACGGGAAGCGGCGGCAGGTCGTCGAGTGTAAACGGCGTAGGATTCGTTAACGCTAAGACTCCTCGCCGAGGACTCGGGGCATCGATAATACTTTCTGCCTTCAGTGCCCGCCCGTCATATCCTGAGCGGTAGACGAAGGCATTCAGCCCATCGAGCCCGAACACCGCGAGAACGTCGTTCACGGTGTATGGGGGCGCATCGGGGACGGGAACGGGCATCAGGCCGAACGTTTCTCGCAACGTCGCCACATCGAGCCACGTGAGTTGCGACATTTCAAACTCTGTATCGCTCTCACGGTATTCCGCCCAAAGCTGCGACGTTGTGATATTCGGAATGTCGCCATCGGCAACTGCAATCGTCGATTCGACGGCTCCCATTCCCGCGACGATGACCAAATGTGTCCCTTCGGTCCACCAGCCGATTTCGATGCCCGGTGTATCGGGAACCATGCCGCTCGTAATCTTCCGCGATCCGACCGTGCGGAATGACAACGGCAATTCATTGCCAACGGCATTCCTGATCATGGTCTCCAGCATCGGCTTCAGGTCTGCGGCATCATGCAGGACCAACGTTCCTTGAGGAATGGGAGGACCACCGATGGACGGTAACGAAACGCCGAACGAGAATCCGTTTTCCGAAAACTGGCTGATAATTTGCCGCAGGTCCTCATGTTGCAGACCGGACTGATCGGCCGCGAACAGGACAGCTCTGACGATTAAATCTGTGAGTCCGGATTTTTCCAACGCGTCGTAAGCCGCGGTCGACTCCCAGGCTTCCCGATGAGCTGACTTGCCATCAGAGGAGAGGTATAAAACCGTTCGCGCCGATAGCAGGCTTTCTGGTGCAACGTCTTTAACCGTTTGCGCACTACTCCAGGAGAGTCCGAGACAAACAGAGGCACACACGCAGACCAGGATACCCCAGCCGATTCTTGATTGACGCGGCGTCATAGGGAGATGCTCCTTACGAGTTGGTCGAGTCCTTGTTGATGCGATTTGTTTCGCCGGCGTGACAAATCGGTCCCAATCCATCGGTGCAAGTCAAACGATTTGTGAGGTGCCAGCGATATTGAGGTTGCGCGGTTCGGTTAATGCTACACCAGAAGCAACGCATTCCCGGCTATACTTATAGCCGGGAATGTGCTTGTTGCCGAATGGTTTTCAACGGGTTGCAGCGAATTTCTTCAATTCGATTTGACGCCTACTTCTGGACGCTGGCAAATTGAACGGCGTCAGGTGCGACAAGCGTTTTGAGATAGGCAATGAGTTGCTGCTGCTCTTGCGGCGTCAGCATGAAGAACTCCCGCGCCGAGCCTGCCGCTTCCCCACCATGAAAGGCGATTGCCTGCTCTAAGGTTTGGGCGCGACCGTCGTGCAAATAGGGTGCGGAATCGCGGCAACCCCACAGCGGCGGAGTTCGCCATTCCCGCTGGGTTGCCCCAACAAGCTGCGCTTTGACTTGGCCGTTCTCGTCGGTCGAGACCTCCGTGATTTGCATCAATTGTTGTTGTTGGTCTTCGCCGGGAGACCCTGGTGAAAAGACTCCGTATTCTCCGGTATCGACCATCTCTTCGCCCATGTCATGCAGAAGCAGATCGCTGTAGATACCATCAACTTCGCCAAGTTTAGGCGTATGACAGGACGCACAACCGACTTCCGCGAAGAGATTGGCACCGTGTCGAGCTGACTTGCTGATTCTCGGTGCCGGCAACTGCGACGGAGCCGGCAAGCTAGTCAAATACGCGACAAGAGCATCGCACTCTTTGGCCGTCATATCAAATCCAGGGGGCGCGTAATCGGGATCCAAAGGTACGCCCGATTGAGCATGTTCCGGCACATGCAATCCCACCTCGACCGCACACGCTGTAATTGCAAAATCACGGAGCGTTGCGGTTTGCCCCTTCCAACCGAAGCGGCCAATGCGACCATCCTTCAAGCGGCTGATTCGTCCCTGGATTTCGCCCAAAGTCTGATTTTGCCGCAAGGCGACCTGTTCTATGACATCGTCGGGGATCGAATCAATCAATCCCGCACCAAACAATGCAATGGGGTTCCGTTGAGTGGTTCGAACTTCGAGACCATTGGGACGCCCGACGCGAGAGAATGTCGTGTTGCCGAGTTCTTGTTTTACCCGTTGAATGTCCTGGTTCGCCTTCTGAATTCTTTCGATTCTTCGAGACTCGGGATGCTCAGCCGTCGTTGCAACGGACTCGTGAACTTCAACGGCATGGTCATGGATCATGACCGGTTGCGCAAAGACAAATCGCATATCGGGATCGCCCAACATTCCTTGCCGCCATGCTGCATATGCGGGATCCGTTCCGAATCGGTGCAGGACGACACTCTTCGAAGAAGCAAAACCGGGATGCACGCGCGAAAACATTCTTCGTTGGGACTCATCATGGACAGCCACCTGCTGTTGAATGCGCTCAACTTGCTCGGGAGTAGTCCGAATTCCGACAAGGGATCGAATGAACCGGTCGACCGAGGATTGCTGTAATTGCCTCAATGCCGGGTTGTGGCTCGCGGTCATCGATACGATATCGACATTCTTACTGGCGGCACCGCCGCCGCCCGGTCCGCCCAAATTATGGCATGCCACACAAGACGACTCGTTAAACACAGGGCCTAATCCGTCGCCGCCGTGGCTCCTCGGATCATTCGGCAGCCATTCCCGCAGAAACATCTCGCGGCCCAAGGCAATGACGTCGGAATCGGAGGCCTTCGCGGCAGGAGTTTGTTCGGCCTGGACGCCTTGCTGTGTCATTAAGGCTCCCAACAGCAACGCGACCCCTAAGAGAACGCCTCCGGCAATCCGTACGCGATTCTGAGTTCGGTATTTGTGCTTGCTCATTCCATGCTCCCTGTTCCGGCGGTCAGATCGTCAATCTAAGACAATTTGTCATAGGATAGGCGATTCCAATCAGGTTGGCAAACAAATTCTGATTTTCTCGATGAAATTTTCATATCCAAGTTCGTTGTTGGATTTGGGAGGCGAACCTCGGTCCACATCAGAATAAAGGCATTCACCTCGCTCACCTGTAGGGATGAGAAATGGTCGTTTTCCATCCGCCAGCGCACCGGGTGGCGAAGGACTTGGGTTGTATTTTCTCGTGTGGTCAACGAAGCTGAAGTGAGAATTTGTGTTGTTCGAACGTAGGGTCAAAACTCGAAAACGGAGTTCCATTCAGCGCATCGGCAACGTCGGTCAGCGAGATTTGTTGAAGGTGGGTGTCGTACAGGAAAAAGGACACGGGCGAAACTCAGCGATTTGAAATTGGGGAGACAACCGGTTGTGATCGCAGTACTCGAGCGGCCAACATTAGTTTTGAATCGAAATTGGCAGCCAGTCGGTGTTGCAACTGTGGCTCGCGCCCTTGTCAAAGTCTGGAACGAGACAGCGCGAATTGTCGATCCGGACGACTACCGACTTTACGACTGGGATGATTGGGCCCGAATGGTTCCGGGAAGTGAAGAGCCATTTATTCAGACTCAGCGCCATCGGCTGCGTGTTCCCGAAGTCCTTTCCTTGATTCACTACGACCGAGTGCCGGTCAATTCGGTCACATTCAGCCGCCGGAATATCTTTAAGCGGGATCGCTACACCTGCCAGTACTGTGGCAATCAACCCGGCAGCGAAGAACTGACGATCGACCATGTTGTGCCGCGATCTCAGGGAGGCGTTTCCAGTTGGGAGAATTGCGTTTTGGCGTGTGTCGATTGTAATGCACGCAAAGCCAACAAAACGCCGACGCAGGCTCGTATGCCACTGAAGAAGCCGCCGGTCAAGCCGCGCTGGCGCCCGGTTTACTCCTCAATGGGCGTGCGCGTCGACAGTTGGGCCCGATTTCTTAGTGAAGCGTATTGGAACGTCGAACTGGAAGATTGATACCGAGTATCGATCGGCTCTTAAAGTGATCCGCGAGTCGCAAACGATCGCTTCGTCGAGGCGATGTATGATGATGCCTCGGGATCTACTGTGATCCGCCGTTAATCTGTGAAGCGGCGATAGCCATCAAGCGGCGCCGCGAGACGATCTCATTGGTACGCAAATCAGACACTGTCGTGATGACTTGCACGACCCCAAAGGGAACGTCCGGACAAAGCCATAGGTCGCACCGATAGCGATACCTGCGATCCGCTCCGGGAGGCTGATAGTCCACTTGCGAGGCGGCTCGCTGGCAGCGGAACGCCGAGTCGCGTAGCGGCGTTTTCAAATATCGAATGACGCCGGGGCGAAACTCGCGGAGCACCGGCCGACTGACGCGAGTCTCGGTGGATTCTGACCGTTGCGCGCTGGCAGCGTCGTCGTCAACGCGAGGAAACGGTAAGCCGGATACGAATATGGCAGCATCGATGCGGTCTGACTCCGGCGTGGATTCGTCAGGCCAAACGAGAAAGTCTTCGACCGGTTGCCCCTGGTAAAATCCTTCGACGTCGATGGAGATGTCACGAACCTGCGCATCCGGCGATCCCGCTGCTCGAATGATCGCAATCCGGCGAATGTCGCGGCCGGCAATTTGCTGAATGCCTCGATCTTGCAGGCGCAGTGGAAAGTCGGCGGCTCCCAACTCGTTGTAGTGTCCGTTAAATTCGATCCAAGGCTCGTCGCCGCTCGACCCATCTTCGGGAAGGCTTGGGAACCAGCTATGGAGTGGCCGTTCGAACGGTTCGATCGTTTCCCCGGGGTAGTCGATCCATTTCCATTGTTCCATCAGCGTGAACAACCAGGGTGCCCGCCACGGGTTGGTGATGGGATAGAACGCGGAAAATGTTGAAACCGCGCACAAAACGCCGGCAACAGCAAGAAACCACCTTCGATCACCCCAGCGATCGATCGTCGGAATCATTCCGATCAGCCAGAACGGAATGAGCCACAGCATCCATCGGAGCCCCGCCGTGTTGCCGCCATAGTTGTAGTTCTCGGTGCGAGACAGATAGAAGCCAAGCACAACAAACGTCAAACCACACCCCAGCCATAGGAATGAACTCAACAGGGATGACCGTCGGCCCCGAGAAATGAGCCACGTCACGACTGTTAGCAAGTAAATGGGAGATAGCGACAAAATCCCATGGTGTCCCAACGTGCAATGAAAGAGATAGGTTGGGGACGAGTCGCCCGCTTTGTCTAGTCCTTGGGGATTGTTCCAATAGCTGGGCACCCCTTCGTGGACATACAAGTACTTTTCCGTTCCGTAATAGGCATAGAACGGCTTGAACCCGCCGGTTACCAGATAGTTGGTATAGAAGTATCCAGCCAGCGGAACGAGTGCCGCCGGCACAAAAATCAGCAGCGTTTTTTGGGGCGACTTTCGTAACAATAACAGAAACGACGCGACACCGAAGGCGGCCGCCGGCAGTTCGCTGCAACTGGCGAATGCGGCTGCAAATCCTGTGATGGCAAAATACCGGCCCGCACGTTGCTCGTCGATGAGTATTCGTGCCAGCGGATAGAGCGCGAAGACGACACTGATTGCCGCCACCGTATGATTATTCAGCGTGACCAAAAACGGAGTCAGCAACGTGGCGAAGCCTGCGCAACCAACCACAAAGAATCGGGCAGAGTCGGTTTGCGCGTAACGTTCGACAAACGCTGCCAATATCACAAGGGCTGCAACAAACGGCAGGAGATTGACCAGCAGCAGAATCACTCGCGTGGTTTGGTTCGTCTCCAGAAACAGGTCGAGCCCAGTGACACTTTTCACACACCAGTAGATACCCGCGACTAATGTGGGGTAAAGCGGCGGCTTGCTCGAATAAAAGTGTCCCTCGTGACGGACCTTGTCGATTGTTGACCAGGCCGGCATCTTGGCGATGGAATCAATACGGTACGTGCCCCGTTCGACCAGCGACCACACGGTGCACCAGCGAGAACGATCGTTGGCACTCTGTAGGGGTGATGCATTAAGAATCGCAGCCGTGAGGACGGCACTCGAAATCGCAATCAGCAGACCGTAGATCAATCGGCGTCTAAAGCGACCGGCTTCGTCGCCGATTTGTCTAGTCTCGTCTGCTCCGCTAACCATCTTGCACTCGAATATGGGTTACAACCATTCGTCACCGCTGGCGGGTCATACACCGCTAGAGAAGGTCCCGCAAATGAATGTGGTATTTTCCCAGCTTTCCACCATAGTTGCCGGCGGTAATCTGGATGAGGCCAGGGCAAGCCGCGGCAGCTTCAAGACCGGCTTGCATGGCCGCTGTTACATTGTCCAGGTCGAGCCCGTCAATGACAATCTCGTAGACGGCCCCCGTTTCGGGCGATAAGGCGGAGCTTGTCACGGCGCGCAAAGTCGGGCAGTACGCATCGTTCGTGCTGGCTTTGAGTTTCTTATACCGCGATCCGATTTTGCTGCCGCTCCGCACAATGCCGCCGGGAAATGGCAAGATTGTCCCCGGGATTTCTCCAATGGCCGTGACAGCTGCTTCCGCAGCCTGCAAAGTCGATTCCTGATCGATTCCGCATAACAGCAGGTTGCCGCCGGCGACTCCTTTGACCGTTCCGAATTGATCTTCACAAACGAATTCTCCATCCATTGTGGGGATCCGCCATAAACGCGTTTCGCCGATCTTTTTGGATGTCTGAAAACCGTCGCCGAAGTACCTCAGCCGCGCACCGACTGGGATTTGTTTCTCACGTTCTACGCCCGGCAAACCGTTGTAGCAAGCTGATGTGGGCGAGGTCAAAACGCACTGCCCCACGCGGTCGCAAACAGCATCCGCCAATGCCTCGCGGCTGAAAGCGAACACCAAAACGCTCACACCCGGGCGGCCATCGGGTGTTTCCTCACCGGGAAT
>JANQRQ010000252.1 GCA_028284485.1 Planctomycetaceae bacterium
CGAATTCGTGATTACGCGGATACGTGTTGACGGTGATTTCGGTTTCGGCCCAGCGTACTGCGACAGGATCGGGATCAGGGAGCGGCTCGGGGTCGATCGGATCAGCACCTAATTCCAAACCGACTCCTTTGATTGTTTCCGCCGGCAGCCGATTGAAGCGCTTCGACCGCAGCTTGGGATCGGCCAAAACGTTAATCGGTTGATCGGCGGCGATCACCTTGACCTTCTCTTCCCCGAACGGGCCGGTAATTCGCCAGCGGAATAAGTCATCCTTGGCGGGAATTTGCACAGCCTGCCTGGCAGCGAGTCGATTGTTCGGCTGACCGGCGTTGGGGAAAACCTGATACGACTGCCCGTCGACTTGTTGATAAATCACATACACGTAGGCGTCGATTTCCGAAACGACCTCGAGTGAGAAGGAATCCCCTTCGCGGTATTCGCCGCTTTCACGATTGAGGGTTGCACCGACGAGAAAGCTGGGCGCCTGCTGTTGAATGTCGGAAAGGGTGACCTTGGTTGTTTGGGCGGTCGCCGGTTGCGTTGTGATGATGAGAATCAAGCTGGCGGATATTGCCACAAGGGTTCTTGAGATTCCTGTGCGGCGATTCGTTTGGTGCGCCGTGGTGTTGATCGCCGAATGTGCGGCTCGGCGGGAGCCTCGCCCTCCCGATTTGGGTACGACAGTCGATAGTGCATCGCCGGAGATTCTCATTCGTGTCCCTCAGTTCTCGATCAGGGCATTCGGGGCAGTTCTATCTAAGGACGCGGCAGGTCAGGTTCGTTGCGCGCGAAATGTGGAGATTCTTGAGGTTTGTGGGAAACAGTTCGAAACCCCGAAAAATCTCGAAGGTTTGTGACATCGCTCGGCAATTTGTTTGGTCATTCAGCCGATTCCGGGGATTCAAAGGTCATTTCACTTCACGCACGACACGAAAACCGATGTCGCTGTAACGGTGATCGGGAACGAACCTATACCGGTTCGCGGAACGGGCGACGTACGGTGAGAGCCACCACGACCCGCTCCGTACCACACGGGAGGAGCCGGACGAAACGATCGGATCACGCGTTACTCCACGACGCGATCTATACGCATTCGGATCATGCATGTCGGCACACCACTCGTAGACATTGCCGTGCATGTCATACAGTCCCCACGTGTTGGGCCTTTTCTGTCCGACGCGATGTGCGTACTTTTCGCCTTTCGCATTTCCATCTCTGATAGCACCCCACCAGGCGAATTCACCGAGTTGGCTGAGATCGTCACCAAAATTGAAGATTGTCGTAGTCCCTGCTCTGCAGGCGTACTCCCATTCCGCTTCGGTCGGCAGTCGGTATTCGACCCCTTCCGTACTACTGAGTTTTCGACAATACTCCAAGGCATCGTCCCAACTTATGTAACTCGCTGCGTAATCGTTGCCTTGTTTGACATATACTTTTTCCTCCCAGGGGCGCGTCTCCATCACCGCGAACCATTGCCCTTGCGTCACTTCGGTGGACTGCATGTAAAACGGCTTAGTGATCGCCACACGGTGCTGTGGATGCTCGTCGGTGAAAGAGGCCGCTTTCGCTGCGTAGTCCTTGAACCGTTGTTCAACTGCCTCCGCACTGATGCCGCTGCCCATCAGGAATTCACCGGCAGGAATCAGATTCAACTTCATCCCGATGCTGTTCGTGATGGTGGCAGTCGGTTCAGTGTTGGGTCGAGGAAGGTTTGCAGGCAAATCGGGCGTACTGGACGACGAAGTCTCATTTGCGGGAGCCGTTTCGATGACTCGCAAGACGCGAAAACCAATGAGGCGGCTGCGATCTTCGGGTGTGTAACTGGAGCGGTACACGGAACGAACGTCGGACTGGTTACTGCTCCACGACCCACCTCGTAACACGCGAGTGAAGCCGGAATCCGGGCCGCGCGGGTCAATGTTTGAGGAAGTTTTGTAAAACTCGTTGCTATACCAATCGCTGCACCATTCGAAGACATTTCCGTGCATATCGAATAGGCCCCAATGATTGGGTCGTTTCCGACCGACGCGATGCGCGTATGGCTCCCCCTTGGCACTTCCATCGCCGAAACCGCCCCACCAAGCGTAGTCATTGAGTCGGTCGAGATCGTCACCAAAATGGAAGAGGGTATTTGTGCCCGCTCGACAGGCGTACTCCCATTCCGCTTCGGTTGGAAGGCGGTACTGTACTCCCTCCTTCTCGCTCAACCTGCGACAGAATTCCACAGCATCTGCGTAACTCACGTGGCTCGCGGCATAATCGTCACCACTCCACGCGTAGGCTTTGCCCTGCCACGGACCCGTTTCCATGACTGCGAGCCACTGCACGTGCGTTACTTCGGTCGTTTGGAGATAGAAGTCGTTGGTAATTGAGACGCGGTGTTGGGGCTGCTCGCCCGTGTAAGAGTCCGCGTTCGCACCGAATTCCTTGAACCGCCGCTCGACTTCCTCAGCGCTGATGCTGCTGCCCATTATGAACTCGCCGGCGGGAATCAGATTGAACTTCATCCCGATGCTGTTTGTGATAGTCTTCAGCGAAGTGGAACTAGGTGATGTTGTCGTGGGTGTTGTTGTCGTTGGCGTTGTTGTGGTTAGTCTCGGCTCCGTGACGCGTGGCGTCGTCACGCGCGCCGTTGTCTCCGCAACGGTCGAGGCGGAGAATTCGAAGTCGAGCGCCTCGAGTGCCAAGTCGCCCCGCAAAAAGGGTCGCTGCGAATCGTTATAGCGGTCCGCCACATACACCTTCGTTCCTTGGTTCACGTAGCGGGCCAATTCGTTGATCGAAACTCGCTGGTTCCGATCGCGATCCGCCTTCCCTTTTAGCCCTTCCAGCAAGTGATGCATGAACACGCCATGCCCGAATGCCGGTTCTTCGTAAGATGTTTCTCCCGGCGCACAACTACTGA
>JANQRQ010000257.1 GCA_028284485.1 Planctomycetaceae bacterium
GACGAACAACGTAATTGGAGAAAGTGGTTGATTGTTAAACGGTGGCAATAGCCCCAGAGAAAATCCCAAGTTGATTAAGGGGTGGTTCATGGCTCACGCAAAGGGAGGAAGAAATTCTTTTGGCGTGACTAATGTTTCACCACCGAGACTCGGCGAACACGGAGAAACGAACCGCGAATGCGTTTTCCTCTCCGTGTCCTCTGTGATCTCCGTGGTAAAAAGAGCGATCAGTTTTCAAGAAAAGATGTCGTCACCCGTCTTTCCGGGCGAGGGTACGCAAGATCTCTGCACCCCGTTGGAGCGTGTCGTCCTCGGCAGCGTACGACAACCGAAAATGCGTATCGCGGGAACTAAACACGCCGCCCGGGATGATCAACAAATTATGTTTGATCGCTTCGGTCACAAACTCCGTCCCCGTTCCCCAGGGCGTTTTGAGAAACAGATAGAAAGCACCGCCCGCTCCCGCGATTTCGTAGTCGTCGGCCAATTCCTTCACCATGAAATCGCGTTTTTGGTGATACTCGTCGACGCGGCCCGACACATCGTAATCCATGGCTGTCAACACGGCCCATTGCACCGGATGTGGGGCACACACAAACGTGAACTGCTGCAGCTTGGTCATTTGCGAGATGACATGTTCCGGGCCATGTACGAACCCGATGCGCAGACCAGTCATTGAATGCGATTTGCTGAATCCGTCGATGACGATCGTCTGGTCGTTAAACTTCGCTGGGCTGACAAACGGTTCGTCGTAGCAGAAGGCACGGTAGATTTCGTCGCTGATGAGCGCGATGTCCCGTTCGCTGGCCAATTCGGCCAATTCGCGAAGCGCCTTTTCGTCGACCACTTCTCCCGTCGGGTTCGAAGGGCTGTTACACAGAATGACTTTCGTGCGATCGGTCAACGCGTCGCGGACTTTGCCGACGTCGATCTTGTAGTCGGGGTAGGTGTCGACCAGCACGGCCTTTCCGCCGGTTAGCGTGGTGAGGTGTTTGTACATCACGAAGTAGGGATCGAAAATGATCACCTCGTCGCCCGGGTTAACCAGCGTGCACAGTGAAAGCATCAACGCCCCACTCGTACCACTGGAAACAAAGACTTTGCGATCCGCGTGCTGATATTCGCTGTCGATTCGGGCTTGCAGCTTTTCGCGAAGAGGGGCAATTCCCTGTGTCTGGCTGTACGCGTTGTAGCCATCGTCGACCGCCTGTTTGAGCGCCGCCTTAATTTCGTCGGGCGTATCGAAATGCGGCTGGCCGATGCTGAGGTTGACCGGGTTGGTCATGTTGGCAGCCAGGTCGAACACCTTGCGAACCCCGGAAGCATCGATGGCATTCAAGCGGTCGGAGATCCACGATTCGCTCATGACGGGCTGCTTTCCTGTAGATGTTCTTTGAGAAACTTTTTCAGTTTCGGTGTTTGCACCTGCTGCGCGTCGCGAAACCGAATTTTGATCGCCTCGCGACCGTTCTTTTGCAGGGCGACTTCGCGTTCGACACCGAATTCCGCGATCCGTCCCAACGAGAATTGTCCCGCATCCTGGTACAGGGACAAGTCGACTCCGCCGCGCCGCTTGGTATGCAATGCCGCCCACACGTTTTCCACACCGTCTCTGCGGAAATAGACGACCTGCTTGTTCGACCAGTCAACCTCTCCCTTAGACAGAACCGATTCGATCAGGTTCGCCAACTGCTCGACGATTTCCGGTTCCCATTGCACGCGCTTGCCACTGGGAAATCCCTTGCGCGACAAATGCCACTTGCGCCCCAGTACTTTCCACGGAGTCAAATCGGACGGCTTAAGCTTTGTTTGTTCGACCTTGCCGGCGAACGATTCGCGGGCTTCGTCGAGAAACTCCCAGAATTCGGGTGTGTTGATTTCTTCAAGCCAATGCACGGTCACCGACACTTCCTGCCATGGCCCTTTCAAATTGCGGACGCGGACGCGCGGTCCCCGTCCGTAGACGGGAATGTCGTCGATATCTTCGACTGGTTTCAAACCGAGCCGCGCGTTGAGTTCCGGTTGCTTGAATTGATTCTTCTTGACGCGGAACTTGAGCGTCAGCAACCATTCGTCGGCGGTCATGGCGTGCAGAAACCAGCCGGCCGATTTGGTTTTGGCGGAAACCTCCACAACGCTGCGGTTCTTCCAATCGGTGTCGCGAAATGCGTCCCACGACTCGATCCGATCGATGACCGCTTCGAGGGCCGATCCTTCCCAACGGCCAGGC
The DNA here is from genome assembly GCA_028284485.1 of Planctomycetaceae bacterium. Taxonomy (GTDB): domain Bacteria; phylum Planctomycetota; class Planctomycetia; order Planctomycetales; family Planctomycetaceae; genus JANQRQ01. Next base: position 2,231 of record JANQRQ010000257.1, read on the forward strand.
TGCCCGTTGTGGGCAATGCGGTCCTGCGTATGCCAGCGGCGACCATCGGTTTGCCAGGGCATTTTCGACCCTTTGCCGACCTGCGCCAAATCGACATCCCCTTCGCGCGCGCGGGCCGCTTCCTGCACATCGAAGACTTCCCGCGTGCCGCGTGTACCGGTCTTTAAAATGTCGGCCAACATTTCGCCGGTGTAGGAGCGAAGCACCGACGGTCGTGGCTCGCCGTTTGATGCTGATCGGCCCCGCGACTTTTTGGTGCGAGCCGAGCGCATCTGCCGTGCTTGTTGGACCAGTTGTTCGGGAGTGCCCGCGGCGACGATCCAGCCCCCTTCGTTCCCCGCTTCGGGACCGAGATCGATCAGCCAGTCGGCGGTTTTGATGACATCGAGGTTGTGCTCGATCACCACGACGGTGTTGCCCGCTTCCACCAGGCTGTTGAGCACTTTCAGCAACTTGTCGATATCGTCGAAATGCAAACCAGTGGTCGGTTCGTCGAGCAGATACAATGTGCGGCCCGTCTGCGGGCGCGCCAATTCGGCGGCCAGTTTCACACGTTGCGCCTCGCCCCCGGAAAGTGTCGGTGCCGACTGCCCCAGCGTTAGGTAATCCAACCCGATGGCGCACAAGGTTGCCAGGTAGCTGCGAATCTTGGGAATATTTTCGAACAGTTTGAGTGCCTGACCGACCGGCATCTCTAACACGTCAGCGATCGACTTGCCCCGATAGCGGACAGCGAGGGTTTCGCGATTGTAGCGCCGGCCGCGGCATTCTTCGCATTCCACCCAGACGTCGGGGAGAAAATGCATTTCGATACATTTCTGGCCGTTCCCTTCGCACGCTTCGCAGCGTCCGCCGGCGCGGTTAAAGCTGAATCGGCCCGGTGTGTAGCCGCGTACTTTCGATTCGGGAAGCCGCGCGAACAACTCGCGAATATGATCGAACACGCCGGTGTACGTGCCCGGATTCGACTTGGGAGTACTGCCCAAAGGCTGCTGATCGACGACGATAACTTTGTTAACGAACTCCAGCCCGCGCAATTCGTCGTGCGGGCCCGGCATATCACCCGAACGATGCAAATGTCGAGCGACGGCCGGCCCCAAGGTATCTTCGATGAGCGAACTTTTTCCCGACCCGGAAACGCCGGTCACGCAGGTAAACGTACCGAGGGGAATTCTCGCGTCGACGTTACGCAGGTTGTTTTGCCGTGCGCCGCGCAGTTCCAACCATTCGCCGCTTGGCGGAATCGGGTCTTCTTCATCCGACATGCGGCGCTGGTCGGGGATTTCGATCGACCGCGATTCGGCGAGAAACTGGCCGGTCAGCGATTTTTTCATCTTCGAAATCTGATTCGGCGTGCCCGCTCCCACAATCGTTCCACCGAATCGACCTGCGCCCGGCCCGAAGTCGTACAGTCGGTCGGCCGCGGTCAATACTTCGCGATCGTGCTCCACTAACACCAGCGTGTTGCCGAGGTCGCGCAGCTTTTTGAGAGCGGCCAGCAATCGATCGTTGTCGCGCGCGTGCAGGCCGATGGTCGGTTCGTCGAGTACGTACAACACTCCGGTCAATGCCCGGCCGATTTGACCGGCGAGCCGAATTCGCTGGCTTTCCCCACCCGATAGTGTCGGCAACGGACGCGACAAACTCAAATAATGCAAACCGACATCAACCAAAAACGACAAACGATGCGTCGCCTCGGTGAGCAAGTCGCCGGCCACCTTTTTGTCGGCGGCCCGCAGCTTGACCTTTTTGAGAAATGCCAATGCCTCTTCAAGGGGCAATTCGGTTAGTTGCTGCAACGTGGTTCCCTGAAAGCGAACTGCAGCAGAATCGTCCCGCAAGCGGCTTCCACCGCAGGCCGAACAAGCCACCTCGCCCACCAGGTCCTGTAGACGTCGTCGATGCACGTACGACACGCGCGACGCCTCTTCGATGGCGGGATACAACCCTTTGTATTGAAACTGAAACGCGCCGCCGTCGATGCTGATCCACCGCTCGCCGGTACCGTACAGCACCATTCGTCGATGCACGGGATCGAGTCGGTAAAACGGCACATCCAAAGGAATGCCGTGCTGCTGTGCCATGGCGTCGATCATTTTTCGGAACAGCTTGTTCTTTTGGGCGTCGGGCCAAACCGAGACGGCGCCTTCTTGTAGCGTCCGTCGAGGATCCTCGATGAGCGCGTTGAGGTTTGTTCCCTGTTCGACACCGAGGCCCTCACACCCTTCACACCAGCCGAGCGGGCTATTAAACGAGAAGTTATGCGGCGTCAATTCTTCGAAACTGCGACCGCACGACTCGCAGGCGTACAATAAACTAAATCGTTCGACGCGCCATTCGTTTTCGGGGCGATCTTCCTGCTGCACAGCGACACGCATCATGCCCCGTCCCAAATCGAGGGCCGCTTCGACCGAATCGGCAATGCGGGAACGCCGTCGTCGCGAAACCGACACCCGATCGACAATCACTTCGACATCGTGCCGGCGGCGGCGGTCAACATCGGGAACGTCTTCCAGCCGATAGCTTTCCCCATCGATGCGCACGCGCCCAAACCCCTGCTCGCGCAGTTTTTCCCATAACCGTTCGTAATGTTGACCGACCTGTACTTCGACGGGGGCCAGCAGCAGCAGCCTTGATCCTTCGTCGAATTTCAGAATGCGGTCGATCACCTCGTCGGTTGTTTGGGTCTGCACGGGGATGTCGCAGTCGGGACAATAAAGTGTTCCCAGGCGAGCGAAGAGAATGCGCAGATAATCGTAGATTTCAGTGACCGTGCCGACCGTCGAACGCGGAGTATGACCGGTCGTCTTTTGCTCAATGGCGATGGCCGGCGACAGTCCATGAATATGTTCGATACGCGGCTTGGGCATTTGACCCAGGAATTGCCTCGCGTAAGCCGAAAGCGATTCGACATACCGGCGTTGTCCCTCGGCGTACAAGGTATCCATGGCGAGAGAACTCTTGCCGCTACCGCTCGGCCCGCAAAACACGTTGAATCGATTGCGGGGAATTTGCACGTCGACGTGCTGTAAGTTGTGCTGGGCGGCCCCGGTGACGACGATGTTTTTCTCGCCGTGTTTGCCGTTTCCATTGGCTGGCGCACTCTGCCAGCGGGCACTCGACGAGATGGTTGCCGCGCGACCGTTACCGTTTCGCTTGGCCGCTTTGGGTTTGGCAGCCCGTCCGTTGCGCCGGGACTTGTGGATTTGCAGCATGTCGGCCAGTGCTCGACCGGTGTACGATTCAGAACAGCGGGCGATTTCTTCCGGAGTTCCCTGGGCAACGATTCGTCCCCCACCGGCGCCCCCTTCGGGACCCAAATCGATAATCCAGTCGGCTGTCTTGATGACATCGAGGTTGTGTTCCACAACCAACACCGTGTTACCGGCATCGACAAAGCCGTGCAGTACTTCTAGCAATTTGCGAATGTCGACGAAATGCAAACCGGTCGTCGGTTCGTCGAGCAGATACATCGTGCGACCGGTCGAGCGTTTGCCCAATTCACGAGCCAGCTTGATCCGCTGCGCTTCACCACCCGAAAGCGTCGGCGATGGCTGCCCCAAATGCAGATAGTCGAGCCCCACGTTGTGCAGCGTTTCTAACAGCTTAACGATCTTCGGCATGTTCTCGAAATGCTCGATCGCTTGTTGCACATCCATGTCCAGCACTTCGGCGATGTTGGCTCCTTTGAACCGCACTTCGAGTGTTTCATGACTGAAGCGGCGGCCCTCGCAGACCGGGCAAGTAACCCAAATGTCGGCGAGAAAATCCATCTCCAGCTTGTTCGCGCCGTACCCTTCGCACGCTTCGCAGCGACCACCTGCCACGTTGAAACTAAACCGGCCCGGCTTGTAACCGCGCACTTTCGATTCGGGCAACTTGGTAAATAGGCTGCGGATTTCATCAAAAAGTTTGACGTACGTCGCGGGGTTCGAACGGGGCGTTCGCCCGATCGGCGATTGATCGATGTCGATCGCCTTGTCGAGGTGCTGCAATCCATTCACGCGCTTATGGCGACCTGGTGCGCCTTTTCCCTGATTGATGTCGCGGTTAAGCACCTGCCACAACGTATCGTTGACCAGCGAGCTTTTGCCCGATCCGCTCACACCAGTGATGCAGATGAACGCTTCCAGCGGAATTTCGACGTCGATGCTCTTCAGGTTGTTGTGGGCTGCGCCAACGATTTTGAGTTTCTTACGGCCGACGGCGCGGCGTTCGGTCGGAACTTCGATTTGTTCCTCGCCCGAGAGGAACCGCCCCGTGTGACTTTCCCCGTGGGCTTTGATCTCGTCGAGCGTGCCGGTTGCAACCACCTGACCCCCGTGGCGCCCGGGTCCGGGACCGAAATCGACAATCATGTCGGCGGCCTGCATCGTTTCTTCGTCATGCTCGACGACAATGACCGTATTTCCCTGGTCACGCAGATCGCACAAACTTTCCAAGAGCATGCGATTGTCGCGCGGGTGTAAGCCGATCGAAGGTTCATCGAGAATGTAAACCACCCCGACCAGGCCGCAGCCGATTTGGCCGGCCAAGCGGATGCGCTGGGTTTCGCCGCCGGAAAGTGTGGGGGCCGTACGGTCGAGCGTGAGATAATCCAATCCGCAGCGCAACAAGAATCCCAGCCGACCGCGGATTTCTTTGAGTACTTCTTCGGCAATAAACTGCGAGGTTTCATCGAGATCGAGCTGCCCAAAGAAATCTGCCGCCTCCCCGATACTCAAACCGCACACTTCGGGCAGAGAGAGTTGGCAGGACTTCAGCGATTGGCGATCGTCGTTTGCTTTACTCCGCGCCGTCCGTTTGCGTTTTTTCGAAGCTGCGGATGCCTTGTCCCGGTTATCGTTCCCGGAGAATGTTTCGGCGAGACTGGTCAGTTTGACGTGACGGGCCTGACGATTCAGCCGCGAACCGCCGCAACTTTGGCAGTCGACAAACTGCATGTACTTTTCAAGTTGCCGCCGCCGCATCGGGTTGCGGGTGGTGCGGTAACTGTCGAGTAGCTGTGGAATGTACCCGTCATAAGTTCCGCCGTGCTTCCAAATGCCGCCGGAGTATCCGTATTGAAAAGTGATGTGTCGATCGCCGGTGCCGTATAAGAAAAGTTGGCGAGCTTCTTCGGTAAGTTCGTTCCAGGGAGTCTTCAGCATCGATCCGGGGGCCATCTCGAGATCTTGTTCGATCGCACGGGCGGCCCCTTCAAAAATGTGACGTCGCCAGCGACCGACCCGACGGAGATTCCCCAGTAACGCGAACGCCCCTTTGGCAATCGTCAGCGAGTCATCAGCAATGAGGCGTTCGACGACGAAATCGTGCCGCCTCCCCAGGCCGTTGCAATCAAGACACATCCCAAGCGGACTGTTAAAGCTGAAGAGTTGCGGCGACGGAGGTTCGTAACTGAGTTCGCAATGCGTACAGGCGTACTGCGCGCTGTACAACCGATCGACCGAACGCGACTTTGTTTTTGGCCCATCGGGTTGCGGCCCTTTGCGGCTTGGTGCGTCTTGTGAAACAATCAGCGTGCCGCCGGCAAGTTTCAGCGCATTTTCGATTGCTTCGGCGAGTCGACTGCGGGACGCTTTTCCCGCGACAAGACGGTCGACCACAATTTCGACGGTGTGCCGCATCTGTCGATCGAGCTGCAAGTCGTCGGTCAACTGCACGAGTTTGCCGTTGACGCGTGCCCGCAAGTAGCCTTGCTTGAGCAAGTCATCGAACAGATCGCGATATTCGCCCTTTTGTTGCTGCACGACCGGAGCCAGAATTTGAAACTTTGTTCCGTCAGGCAGGCGCGATACGCTTTCGATAATTTGCTCGGCGGTTTGCGCGGTGATCGGTCGGTTGCAGCGATAGCAGTGTCCCTGTCCGACGCGGGCAAACAGCACACGCAGGTAGTCGTAGATTTCCGTGATCGTGCCGACCGTGCTGCGCGGATTGCGGCCGCTCGTTTTCTGCTGGATCGAAATCGAGGGTGCGAGCCCCGAAATCGTATCGACATCGGGCTTGGGCATTTGCCCCAGAAACTGGCGCGCATAACTCGACAGCGATTCGACGTAGCGGCGTTGACCTTCGGCGTACAGCGTGTCGAAAGCGAGCGAGCTTTTGCCCGAACCGCTCACGCCGGTCATCACAATCAGTTTGTTTCGAGGCAGGCTGAGATCGACGTCTCGTAAATTGTGCTCACGAGCGCCGCGAATAATGATTTCATTCTTAGACATTTGACCGTCTATGATTTTCGTGGTGAAACACCACGGGCAGGACATGTGGGAAGCAAGCACCGATCAAGATCGCATCGGTCAGTATAGAAGCGGGCGGCGCAGGGGAGCAACCGAGCCGATTGGGCGGCATGGTCGCTGCGTCAATAGCCGGATTTCGCGCGGAAAGGAACCAGTGAAGACCTAGAGATTCGGTCAATTCTCGGGTATTCGCTCCGACGCCGTTCTCAGTCGATGCCGGCCCCAAAGTCGCTCGGCGGCGCTGATGGCGGCGGAGAACTCGGCTTACTTTCCGGAGGGGGCGACGTCGGCTTGCTTTCCTGCTGCGTCGGCGATGGTGTAGACGGCTTGTTCTCGGAAGCTGGCGGCGGTGCTGTCGACGCAGTTGAGTTTTCGGGTGCTGTCTGCGGCTGCTGTGGCGGTTTTTCGGTCGGTTGTGAAGGGGCCGACTGAGCCGTCTGCTGATTCACGTCTTGCGGCTGCTGGTTGTCTTGGACTGGACTGCTGTCCTGCCGGCTGCTTTCCGACTCGGCCGATGCCGGTTGAGAGCCTTCTTCTGCGGTCGGAGCCTGGTTTTCTTCGCCTTCGTTCTTCCGTTTGCCTCGATTTCTGCGACCGCCGCGCCGCTTCTTCTTCTTTCGCGATTCCTTCGGTTTGGAGAAAGCACTTTGCCCGGTTGTCGCTTGTTTGGCTTCGGCGGGCAAATCCTCCTGTGGTTTAGGACTTAAAATCGAATCGATCACCTCGCGAATTGCCGGTCGCAGCGCCGGCTGAGGTTCTTCGACTAATGTCATCCAAACGTCTTCGCCGGAGCAGCGGCATTTCTGCGACGAGACGCGGGCCGATGTCTTTAATTCCCGCGGACATTTCGGGCAGCGCCAGACGCGGCGGATTTCGATGTCGATACGAAGACCGGGACCTTTGATCGGAATTTCTCCCTGCAGGGCGATTTCGCTGCGATTCTTGACTTCACACGCACTTCTATGGTGACGATAATCCCGCGGTGCCGCAAACGAGTCGGCCAACCTTTGTCACCTTTGGGTCAAATTGTTCACCACTGAGACACCGAGATCACGGAGTGATTTCAAGTGTTACTGTGCGAGAAACTGTCGAGTGCGATTTGCGGAGCGGCAATCGAGGTTCATCGAGAGTTGGGCCCGGGGTTGCTTGAATCGACTTATGAGGAATGTCGCTGTCATGAATTGAGAACGCGGAAAACCAGTTTTGAGAGGCAAGTCGGATACCCGGTGAAATACAAGGGTGTGATGCTGGATTGCGGTTACCGTGCGGATGTTGTTGTTGAAAAGAAGATTCTATTGGAACTCAAATCTGTAGAAGCCGTGTTACCAATTCATGAATCTCAACTTATGACCTACCTCAAATTAGGCGGTTTGAAGCTCGGAATGCTGCTCAACTTCAATTCCGTCCTAATGAAAGACGGAATCAAGCGGATTGTTATGTAATCTCTGTGTCCTCCGTGTCTCCGTGGTGAGAATCCATCGTATCCTCCATTGGAGCTATTAATGCACCACTGAGACACCGAGATCACGGAGTTCAGCGCTGAAAGCTGACGTTCACGATCATTCAACCTATCTACGAAAGCACCGATGTCGCATCGTTATCTCATTCCAACCAGTGACCTGTTGCAAATTGCCCGTGGTTTTCTCATGGGGGGAGCCGACATTATCCCCGGCGTCTCCGGTGGCACGGTAGCGCTCATTCTCGGCATTTACGATCGGCTGGTGACTGCGATCAGCCGGGTCGATTTGACGCTGATTGGCGATGTGCGCCAGGGGAAATGGAAGGAAGCAGCCGAGCATATCGACTTGCGGTTTCTGATCACGCTCGGTTGTGGCATTGCATTAGGGATTGGCGGGTTAGCCACGCTGATGCACTATTTGCTCGAGCATCATTTGATGGCGACGTACAGCGCGTTCTTCGGATTGATTTTGGCGTCGGCCATTCTGGTGGCCCGCACTGTCGAAGTTTGGTCGCCCGTTTCCGTTGTGGCGTTGTTGGCCGGCACGTTGGTGGCGTATTGGTTGGTGGGGTTGCCGCTATTGGCGAATCCGCCATCCGGAAATTGGTACGTGTTTGTGTGCGGGTCGGTGGCGATTTGTGCGATGATCCTGCCGGGCATCAGCGGGGCGTTCATTCTTTTGATCCTGGGGAAATATAGCGACATCACCGGATTGCTCCGTGAAGTGCTGCACCTAAACATCACGGTCGATACCATTGTGACGCTGGCCTGCTTTATCACCGGTTGCGCCTTGGGGCTGATCGGGTTCAGTAAGGCGCTGCGTTGGCTGCTGCATCGTCACGAATCGGTAACGATGGCGGTGTTGTGCGGATTTATGGCTGGTTCGCTGCGGAAAATCTGGCCGTTCAAAACCGATCTCACGCCGACGATTACCGAGTTCAAACATAAGCAGTTCCGCAACGAATGGCCGGAAGCGTTCGACGGCAATGTGATGTTGTGCATCGGTTTGGCGATCGTGGCGGCGGCGTTGGTCTTTACGCTCGACTGGCTGACGCGCGGGCATACCGGAGAAAAGGCTGCGTCGTAGGCGAAACTCGTTTGGCTTGATCCATCGCGATGCAGATACGCTGCAACTTCGGTGTGAATTCTCCATGGAGACGCAGGGGACGCGGAGAGAGAGTGGTCTCCTCGAATCTCCAAGATATCGTCGTCATTCAGGTTGTCTCACGCGAAGTCGCGAAGCCGCTGAGAAATACTGTCTTGCACTTATCGTCTTCGCGCGCATTCTTGTCGTCGGTGATACGAGACCCATCTCATCAGAGCAAGTTGTTGTAAGACAGGATGAATAAGATCGACAGGATGAAAAAGAATAATC
>JANQRQ010000310.1 GCA_028284485.1 Planctomycetaceae bacterium
CCGAATCCACCACCCCCGGCGACCGGCCGGTTCTGGTTTTTGACATCGTCACCCACCGGTTTTACACCTGTCACAAACGGCTGTTGTGATTGATCAGCGACAACTGCGACTTGGCCATCAAACAAGGTAATTTTCGGTGCAAACAGGAGATTGTTCCTTTCGTCGCCTTGAGCGGCCTGCAAAAGGAAAAACAATTCGATGTCGCTCAAAATGGCCAGGCCCGTTTGAATGCCCGCATTGGGATCGAAGTTTCCGAATTCTGGAATTCCAGTTCCGAAAGAACCTTGACCAAGCGGGACATCAAAATCCCCAAGCGCATTGCCACGATCCTGGTTCTGCGAATCGCGGCTACCACCCTGATTATCACCGCTTCGAGTGGTCTCCCCGCCAGCGGTTTGATCACCTCCGGCGTTTGGTGTGTTGTTCGTGTTGTCGTCGACGTCGAAATCAAAGTCGATGCCGATCCGCTCAAAGAAATTGTCATTCAACGTGATGAAGCGAACCTCGATGATCACTTGAAGATCTTGAAGCCGGCGCAATTGGCCGAGTAAATCAGTGACGTTCCCAGCTGTAGTTTTCGTCCCTGTAGTACTCGTGCCGGTACCCGTATTGGGGCGGTTTTCGTTGCCGCCTTCGTCAGTGCTTTTACCGCCTGTTTCACCTTTGCCGCTTTGCTCGTCCCCATCGCCCGCACGACGTCCGCCGCCCATCTCCTCTTCATCTTCCTGAATGATGATTCGTGGGGTCACCATCATTTGCAGGCTCTCGGTTTCGCGTCCGATACCAACGTTCTTAAAGAGCCGGTTGATATAGGGGATCTTGCTGAGAATTGGCACCCCACGTTCGTTTCGACCTTCAGCCAGCCGCTTGATGCCCCCCATCAGCACGGTTCCGCCATCCGGAACAGAGACAGTCGTCGAGACGGTCGTAAAACTGAAGACCGGTAGCTGCACGGTTGTCGCTTGAACCGAGGTCGTCACGGTTTGTGTGGAATCATCGGACGAGTCGTCATCGCCTGAACCGCCCGGACCCGATACGGTGTACGACGAAGGCAGGGGATTCGAAATTGGCGACTCATAAGTAAACCGCACACTGCTGATGTTCCCGTCACCGTCGTCGTCGAACTCCTGAACGTTTTGAAGGACATTCGTCAATCGAAAGCCTGCGCCCGAAATCAATCCGTTTCGAGCATCCTGTAATGTGCCCAACAGGCTGTCTTTCGATCCCGCAGAAAGCGACCGGTCGCTACGGACATCGTTGACGAGTTGATCGATGTCGATCTTATGGGGCGAAGAACCGCCAGACTGCACTGCATTACGCACTTGTTCTGAGATTCTTCCAGCTGAATGGGAATTGTCCTCAGACCGTAAATTCGCAGCGCTAACCAGTAGCACCGTCAGGCAAAACAGAAAGAGCCGCCTGTGATCCATGGTCGAACCTCAATCAATCCGAACTGCGGGTATGCCTAACCAAGTTCACTGCCGACCAATATTCACTGAAGATTTCGGTCGACGCATGTGACGAATCTTTACCTCGCAAGCATTCTTTGCACGATACCCTCCAAAAGGGACGTCCCCTGCTTGTCATCCGTCAAGACAATCTCGCTGACATTACCTGATCGATCCAAGATCACAGTGTGCGGAATTGTGACGACACCGAATTCTTCAGTCACGGAAGGATCAATTACCGCCAAGCGATAAGTGATGCCATGCTTTTGAGCGTACGCGGCTATCCCCGCTTGCTCTTCCGCTAAGGAAAGTCCCGCCTTTTCTGTGACCCGATCCGACTCCGAATCGTAGGCATGCTGATAGGCCAAAGTGAGCCCTACGATCTCTAATCCTTGTCGCGAATACTTCTGATGAAGTTCCTGCAGTTGCTGCATGCGTTCGCGGCTTGCGACTGCCCAAATCGCACAAAAGTCGAGCAAGACAATTCTGCCACGAGACTGGGAGACATCTGCCTGCTGACCTTGAATCGAGGAAACAATGTTAATGGCAGGCGCCGGCTTCCCCGTCATGCCGGCAAAGCGTCGCAATCGCTCGAGTTGTTTCATGACCGTCTGATGACCAACTCGAATCGCTTGGCTCGACGGTTGCTGATCCACAAGAGATTTTGTGTAGGCGAGATAGAGTTCCAGATGTCGGATCGCACCCTCCCAGTCGCGGTGCCGGGCATGCATGGCAGCCAACAACATCCGCAGTCGTGGAATATCAGGATGGTCCGGTTGTAGCTCAATTGCAGCAACGAAATGCGATTCGGCCGCCTTCAAATTGTCAATCGAATTGACTCGGGCCAACGCCAGATGCGTCTTGGCAAGATTCGTCTGTGACAGCGACTGCGTGTAGTGCTCTTTGGCCAAAGCGGTATGACCAAGTTGCTCGTGGCACGCACCCAATGCATACAAATCATCAGCATCGAGATTGTTCAATCCTGCCGCTTTGTCGATGAGTTGTTGAAACGACAATTGCGATTGGCGTTCAGCAGCAGCTCGGGCTCTCGAATCGCGCACTTCCGACATGACTCGTTGCTGATCCGCGACGATCTGCTGGAAGGCTGTCGCAACATCGATCGGCTCGTCACCGAATACTTCGGACGACAAACACAGGCTGACGCCAACCACGCTAAGACACAGTGTTCTCATAAATCCGACCTTAACTGATGTAGCCTCGATTCAACATTCCAGTATGTCGTACAGACGTAATCGTGACCGCAACGAAAATACAATCGCGGCGCAGCAATCAACCGAATGCAATTCAATAGATCCGAACAGCTGACCGCTGTCGAAAACATCCAGCTTTGAGGACCATTTCGCCATTCAAGTTCATCGGTCCTATAGTAACAAAGTGGATCCAATTATTTGCAGGAATTTCAGCCGGTTCTGCACCCGAGATTTCGCGCCCTCCTGGCTCTGATTCTGACCGAGTCCGCGTTTAAATGTGATTCGTGCTCCAATACAAGAATCCCTGGGCCGGAGTTACAGATGAAACGTCGGCCATCGGAGACGGATACGCAACGGCGTTGTTTCGGATCCTGATCCAGATATTCCATGGCTGTATGCTCTGCAATCACGGCCGCCCTTCCGTGGTAGATGAAGCCGAATGGTTTGTCGCGTTCTCGAAAAGCAAATGTCAGCTGCAGCGATTTGCGAAAATCTACGGAAGGGCAAAATATTTACCCATTTACGTTTGACAACTCACTGACCGCTGTTATCTTAAAACCCGTAATCAATACTGTTTACACAAATGTCGTATTCGCCTTAATCTTTCTTGTAGCCTGCTTACTGTTTGTGAGGCTGCAACGACCGCAGGTCGGGTCGAGAGAACTCGATTCGGCCGAACCGATACGCTGTTTCGAATTGCACAAGCTGTTGTCACGTCTTTTACTGAGGAGGAGATCACCATGATGCGAAGAGTTCTCTGTTTGGCAGCCGTTGCCACAATTTTTGCGGCGTCGACTTCGTCGGCCGAAGCGGGTTTCTTCTTTGGCAGTAAGCGAAGTAGCTGCTGCGAGCCAGCATGCTGCCAGCCAACTTGTTGCCCGCAGCCTTGCTGTCCGCAACCGTGCTGCGCGCCCGCACCCAGTTGCTGCGAGCCCGCCCCAAGCTGTTGTGCACCGGCACCAACTTGTTGCTCACCGGCACCGAGTTGCTGTTCATCCGGGTCGTCGTGCTGTGGAGCCAGTGGCTGCGGAACGACTGGCTGCGGAGTGAGTGGTGGAATGGCTGCTCCGGTTGAAGATGCTCCGGAACCGCCAGCCGAAGATGCCCCGCCAGCACCGAATCAGGCGTAGTTCGCTGCGACATTGAGCCGCATCTTGTCTGCGGCACAAACGCATGAGAAGAAAGGTCCATTCAATCGTCTGAATGGACCTTTCCTCATTCTTTGTGTGTCAAACAACTGAAAATGGCTGACGATTCTGAAGGAAGAAAATAAAGCTTCTACCATTCATCGCATAGGAACAAATTGATAAGTCGGCTGCGGGCCACTATGGTCGGTCGATCGAACGATTCGAAACAGTTGCCAATCAGTCATACGAAAGAAGTAGACAGCCCGGTCATTGAATTCCGACATCACATCTTCGATGGAGTGAGTCTCTGGCCGGTATCGCGCGAGTAGTACAGGTTCGCTAATTCCGGGCCAGTTCACTATGTAGTCAATGCCCCGCTCGGCGGGATCGGCTTCCACAAGCACCAACGCCGATTGAGAAGTCACAAGACGGTCGATCGTCTCTCGAAATCGCTGATGTTGCAAACGCGAAAACGCGACCTCTTGCACTCCAGCCACGAGTCGAGAGGGAGACCAAAATGGTGCAAACGACACTAGATTCACCGCAACCGCCGTGACGGTAACAGCGGCCCACCAAAGCGGCATGGCAGATCGGTTCTGCTGTCGCCAGATCCCAATCAATCGACCAGAGGTAAAGGCGAAGAGCAGCGCCCACAGCGGAGCCGTTTCAAATACATAGTGCCAATTCATGATACCGACGAACCAATACGGGACATGAACGGCGTGTAAGGAAACAATGGCCAATGGGACGAACCACCACCGGCGATCAGACAACTTGTATAAGAACAGGAATACGATCGTGGCAAGCAGTAATGGCACGACTCCTAAAGTCCATTGCCAACTCGCCATCAGACGCTGCAAGACATTGCGGGCTGCAAGAGTCGGGGTGAGGTTGATTGCCCAGCGGTCGTAATTGTCAATCGTTCGTTCTGTAAGGTTGAGTTCACCACGAACAACATTGTTGAATCCATACACATGCCGCGGCGTGTAGATTTCCGTATAGAGCTGGTAGGGCATTTCCCAAGCGCTGCCTGTAATTGCCTGGTTGTACGCCAGCAGTAAGGCCAAACCTAACAAGACAGGTCCACCAACCCAGCAGGTCAGGACAATTGGCGATGGTTTTCCGATCTCGGTTTCGTCCTTGGAACGGAACGCCCAAATCAAAAGAAACAGACCAAACGGCAGGCCAAAACCTGCTGCGGTCATCGGCCGGCAGGCCATCGCAAACGCCAGCGCGATTCCCGCTGTTAAGGCAGCGAACCGACTACGATTTCGCAGCATTCGCAAAAAAGAATACAAGAACATCGACAGCGAAATGACTGTCGGATGATGAGCAAGCAACAAATTACTGAACAGCCCCAGGCCTGGTGAGAGTGCTGTCACCATTCCGGCCAGCAGTCCGACGCCGTTACATGACAATTCACGACCCGAAAGAAACACAAGCACACTGCAAAGTGCGCCAGCCAACCAATACCCCCAATAAAGGTGACCAAGCGCAAGGAATGGTGACATCCATAACCCTGTCCCCGGCCAATAGCGGCTCGCAAAGTTTCCTTCATTGAGCACATGCATCTGATCGAAAAGTCGTGCATGAGTCGGGTGGCTCGGATAGGAAAGTCGCCCGTCAACGAATGTGCGCGCCTGCAACTTGTAACTGAACTCGTCGTGATAGGCTGGCGGAAGATCACCAAAACGGTAACTGGGAATTGAATCCAACTCGTAATTGGCGATCCTCGAACTGGCAGACCACGAGACGCTGCCGATCAGCAGTGCGGCAACGAACACCGTCCAATTCGGCCCAGCATTGGTACTTGAGCTATGGGGACCATCTGCCAACCACTGGACGAGAGAGCTCTTCCAACGAGTGCGAGCAGCGCCGGAATGCCCGCGATAAATCCAAAATAACGGAGCGAAGGCCAGCAGAATCAAGAACGGTGACGTATCAATGTTGAGGCCGAATAACCAAGATTCAGAACGGGCCCCCTCCGACAACAATTGCCGATATCTGGCGATTTCCACGCTGAGTACAATCGCCAGCACAATCAACCAAGCCGCGATCTGGCCGATGACCGCCGTTTTGGTGAAATTGCGTTTGGTAGTCGAATCGATGAGCTTCATCCCCGGTCTTTTAGATTTGACGCAATTCTACTACGTTTCCGTCAATGCAAGTGTGGGAGATTTCCATACAGGTCCCTTGACGCCGAATGCCGGGCAAAATCATACTCGGCAGCATCATTCCTCTGAATTGGATGAATATCGTGAATCGCGTTGCACTGATTACTGGAATCTCCGGACAGGATGGATTCTATCTTACAGAGTTCCTGTCAAATAAGGGTTACGATGTCCATGGCGTCGTTCTGCTCGGCCAGGAAGCCAACTGCCATCCGCAGGCAACCATTCATCACGGCGACTTGAGCGACGGAAGTAACCTCGGGGCGATTCTTCACTCTGTGCAACCGCATGAAGTTTATAACTTGGGTGCACAAAGCCACGTCCGGTTCTCATTTGATATCCCGATCTCGACGGCGAACGTCACAGGTCTCGGTGCGATCCGCATGCTCGAATCGGTTCGTGAACATCAACAGCAAACGGGGCGGGAAGTCCGTTTCTATCAAGCCTCCTCCAGTGAGATGTTCGGCCGGGCTGAAAAATCCCCTCAAAACGAACACACTCCTTTCCGACCGCGCAGTCCCTACGCGTGCGCAAAGGCGTTTGCTTTTTGGCAAACAGTCAATTACCGCGAAGCCTACAATCTGTTTGCCTGCAACGGAATCCTTTTCAATCACGAGTCACCCAAGCGTGGTGAGGCATTTGTCACCCGAAAAATCACCCGTGCTGCCACTCGAATCAAACTCGGTTTGCAAGAACGGCTTCAATTGGGCAACCTCGATGCCAAACGCGATTGGGGATTTGCGGGGGATTACGTCGAAGCCATGTGGTTAATGCTTCAACACGACCAGCCTGATGACTTTGTCATTGCCACTGGCGAAACCCACTCTGTTCGCGAGTTTCTGCATGAAGTCTTCAGTTACCTCGACCTCGATTGGGAGGAATACGTCGATATCGACCCGAACCTTTTTCGCCCCTCCGAGATTGAAGTTCTCTGTGGGGACTCCTCCAAGGCTTCTCAAAGCTTGGGTTGGAAGGCAGGTGTCAGCTTTTCGGAACTTGCCCGGATGATGACCGATCACGATCGGCAACTCGCGGAAACCGAAAAACGGATGCTGGATGCCGCTCAATCGACTGGTTAATCGAACCGAAAACGCGTGCTGCAACGCGTTGCATGACTGTTATTTGGGGCTGACAGAATTCTGCCAAACTGCTATCACGCCAAGGTGTGTTGAGGGGTTTCGTCGATCTATTCCGCCACCGATCTTCGACGAATATGATAATGAGACATCCTCAAACACCGTGTCGAAAACAATCGACGGGCGGTTGGGCAGAGGAATCACCCGTTAACAACGATCGTTTCGGATTTCAGCAACCGAGGGCATGGAGGCAAGGATGGGCGTTCCCCTTTCACAAATGTGGACGGTGTCGACATACGTCCTCGGAAAGCGGCTCCGTGGAATCGATCGGTATCCACTTGTCCTGATGTTGGAACCGTTATTCCGCTGCAACCTGGCCTGCGCCGGATGCGGGAAGATTCAGTACCCTGCCAATATTCTGAAAAAGAATCTCACCCCAGAACAGTGCTTTCACGCTGTCGATGAATGCGGCGCACCCATTGTATCAATACCCGGTGGAGAACCGCTGCTGCATCCTCAGATCGAGGAAATTGTCGACGGACTCGTCGCACGGAAAAAGTACATCTACCTCTGTACGAATGCCCTTTTGCTTAAGCAACATTTGCATCGTTTTTCGCCAACAAAGTATCTATCGTTCTCAATTCATCTCGACGGCCCCAAAGCAGAACACGACCGCGCCGTGTGCCGCGAAGGGGTGTACGATGTCGCAATTGAAGCCATCAAATCGGCCGTCGATGCCGGTTTTCGCGTGACGACGAATTCGACCGTTTTCAACCATACTGACCCCGAAGGCTTCCGGGAATTCTTCGATACCCTGATGGATCTGGGAGTCGAAGGAATGATGATTTCTCCCGGGTATCCCTACGAAAAAGCCCCCGATCAAGAACATTTTCTGCACGCTCGAGAAACGATAGGCCTATTTCGCCGTATTCTGGATCAACCGAAAAAGCGATGGAGGTTTAATCAGTCACCATTGTTCTTGGAATTCCTGAAGGGCAACTGGCAACTCGAATGCACGCCATGGGGGAATCCCACTTACAATGTTTTTGGCTGGCAACGCCCTTGCTATTTGTTGCAAGAGGGATATGCCGAAAGTTTTCAGGAACTGTTGGAATCGACGGAATGGGGATGTTACGGGCGCGCGAGCGGAAACCCTCGCTGCACCGACTGCATGGTCCACTCCGGTTACGAACCAACTGCGGTCGCGGAGACATTTGCCTCATGGAAAGGATTCAGCCAAGTCGCAAGGCTCTTTCTGGGCCTTACGATGCGTAATCGAGACTTGCCATCCACCCCGGCCGGTCACACAAACAGTCTGCCAGGGACTCTCGCGCAGAATACCGAACGATCGGAATGCGGCCAGCAAGCTCAAACGAGCTGCGATAACCATCAGCCAACGGTGGCACCAGATTCCACAAATAGGGAAGCGCCAGACTCTGACCGCATCGATCTGCCCGTCGTTACGCTGCGGTAGTTGAAAGCGGGCCCGATGCCATTTCCGCACAAGGAAGTTTAATTGTCAATCCGGTGATTCACCGAGTTCCCGCCGAAGTCGCTGTAACACTCGCGATTTCGCGACACGCACCGCCCCCGGTCGCATCGATAGCTCTTCGGCAACATCGTTAGCTGGCTGACTGTCAACTGTCGTACGCCAAAATGCTTGCCAGGTACGTTCTTGAAATTCCCCCCGAATGAGTTCCAACGCGCGCAGAAACAAAGCGTTGTAAACCGGTTCTTCATCGAATCCGTCATCCTCGACGTCAGCCACCTCCGCCATTCGACGGTGCGCGACAGACCCACCAGACGCTTGTGGCTGGCGACTGCAACGACGGTAATGGTCGGCTACTTTGCTGCGTGTGATCGTCCGTAGCCAGCCACGAAACGTGTCCTGTGCTCGATCCTTTCGAAATCGATCGATGTTGGAATGAACCGCCTTGTAAACTTCCTGCACAACATCGGGGATCTCTTGCTCTGGGAGGTTGAGCTTCTGACACCAAAAATAGACGAGCGGCGTATAAAGAGAGACGAGGCGATCCCACGCTTGAGAGTCATCGTCCCTCAAGCGCGCCAGCAGGCTACGCGACGTCGACGAGTCACTAAGTGAGCCATGCCCGTGTCCACGTTGTGCCTGCTTATGCGAAGGCATTAGCGCGCGTCCAGATTATATTAAGCGACGATCGAGTTGTATTCGACGAAATTCACAGTGCGCCAGCCGCTGCCGTAAAATTGGAAAGGGTCTAGCCAAACACTTTTTTTCGACTACGTCGCCGAGTTGCCAACACCATCGCGAACGATATTCCGACGAGTGAAGCTCCCGTCCCACCTATGAGAGTAAATGCGCCACGGAGTCCTTCCTGTGTTCGTTCAATCTCCCGATCCAATGGCCGGGTCACTTCCAGAATGCCGACGAGATCGCCGACTTTCCAATCGCGCTTGGGGCTTTGCTTGGAGCCATTGTGGCACTTAACGCAGCTTTCTTTCATCGTTTGCCCTTTGGCATAGCGCATGAGTTGGCGCCCACCGGTGATGGGAAACTCGTGATAAGACAGGTCCTGCTCCCCGCGATCCGCCTTTTCCTGCAGCACTGCAAGGGCTTTAAGTTGGAATGAATCCTTCGGGGGGCGAGGCCGCCAGGGATGCAGTCCGTAAAGCTGAACCTTCATGCCCGAGCTTCCGTGGCTCACGTAATTTCCGGCATCGATCAGGTATTGAGCCGGCAGCGGCAAGGTGTCGTTTCTTTCGGCATAATCCAATGCCACACGAAACTTATCTTTGTCGAGTCGGTCGACAATCTTCTCGCTATAGTGATCGCGGATTCCTTCAAACATCAACGCTTCGCTGCGGGCGCTGTCCAAGGCTGTTTGCTCCACGAAGTACTTTGAGAGAACTGACAAATGCCAGAACCCCAAAGTTGCCCCCAACGTAACCGCGGCTAGCAAACTCGCGGCGATGGGATTGCGCCGGCACCACCGCCATAACCCTTCGACATAACCGATCGGCCGAGCCTGTATGGCCTCGCCGGCTAAATTTCGACGCAAATCGTCTGCCAACTGTTTGGCTGTCTGATACCGGCGTTGCGCAGATTTGGCCATCGCCTTGAGGCAAATTGTTTCCAGATCTTTCGGGATGTCGTCATTTAATTGTCGTGGAGTGCGGGGGTCCTCATTAACGACCTGTAGCATGACGAGCCGGCGATTCCCTTGAAAAGGCCGTTCCCCGGTTAACAACTCGTACAGTATGACCCCCAAACTATAGATATCGCTCCTGGCATCAACATTGTGGCAATCGCCACGAGCTTGCTCAGGAGACATATAGGCGGGAGTCCCCATGACGCGGCCATCAGACGTCATCGTTTGGTCGGACGCCAATCGTTTGGCTAAACCGAAATCGGTGATGTGGGGTTGTTGACAGTCATCGATCATGATGTTCGATGGCTTAATATCCCGATGTATGACGCCGTGCTCGTGGGCATACTGCAACGACTCGGCAAGTTGCATCACCAATTCAGCAGCCTGTTGCGGGTGAAACACATTCTCACTGATCTTTTCTTCCAGAGTTTCACCGTCCACAAATTCCGTCACAAGAAAGCAGACGTCGTCCTCCGTGCGACCACATTCGTAAAGTGTGACGACCCCGGGGTGTTGCAATTGAGCAGCGCTTTGGGCTTCTCGGAAAAACCGGCGGATATCTTCATCGTCAGCAAAGCTGCCCGCCCTTTGGATTTTAACGGCGACTGTGCGGTCCAGTTCCATGTCATGCGCACGAAACACATAGCCGAAAGATCCATCGCCAAGTTCCGACTGCAATTCAAATCGCCCCAGCTGGCAGGGGCCGTCTTTTAACTTCCGCGCAAAGCGACGTCCCGGATCCAGAACAAAATTCGACGACGTCACGCCGGATGGACCGGTCACCTTTTGAGCACTCGCTAACACCTCGTCGGGAACAGTCCATTCGTCGCAAGACCGATCCATATTGACACGACTCAGGTCGGCAAGAAAATCGTCGGCATAGGAATCAAGCACTTCTAACTTGTCAAGGCAATCCTGGCACTCGTCGACATGTTTGGCAATTGCGTCGATTTCGATTGTCGACAGAGCGCCGACGGCAAATGTTCTTAATTCCTCATCGTTCGGGCAGGTCGACAACATTCAGGCATCTCTCCTTGAAAAGCGATTGGCCTTCTCTCAAAGCCGTAGCCAGCACATCGTAAACCGCAGTCGTTCACAGCGAAACAACTTCTTCGGACCTGCGTTTCGACTCTGTTGCTGTTCACAAGTCAAACAACAAAGCCTGAACCTCTCCCGCGTGATTGATGTCATCCATAGAAATGTCATGGGGTGAGAAGCAGCCCCACCTTTCGGCTGCAGCCAGACCGCCTACATCAAATAACGCTGTGGCGTTACAACGCGACAATTACGCGTTTTTCGCCATAGATACGGTATGAATTGTTGAACTGTCGTGGCCTCCACAGTCACTCAGAGTAACAGACATCCGTTAATTCTCTGTAGACGAATGACTCTAGAAACCAGCGTAGGTCCGGTTATGAAACTCCGAAGACGTACCATTGCGGTGTCCGTCATCTCAGCATTCGCTGCTTTTGCCGCTTCAGATTTGTCGGCTCAAGGCGTTCGCGGTTTCGGAACACCTCAAGGGAAACTGCCACCACGAGGGTTCGGCAATCCCAAAGGGGAAGAAGCCCTAAGGCAGCAATTTCCAGTCGCAGCAGCATCGATCATCGGAGAAGATCGTCAGCAAGCTCAATGGCAGATCGATAGGACCGACGGAAACGGTGATGGGATCGTGACCGCCGCCGAATGGGAAAGATCCGGTTACCAGACGCCACGGCATTTCTTTTATCACGACCTCAACGGCGACGGCATTTTAACTCATTACGAGCACACGATTGGGTATGCCCGCTGGCGTCGACGCAATGAACTACGTGCCGAGGCGCGAGAATCTGCGGCGCGAGCTTCTCGCCCCCAAAAGCAACCTCCGGAATCCACTGCAGCACTCCAGGCACCCGCAGCCATTGACCCGCAAGTGGCCGAGCGCCAGCGTCAGGCGGCGGGATTAGCCGGTTACATCATGCAGGTTTACGACGTCAATTCCAACAATGTTGTTGAACGGTCTGAATTCAATAATCGATATTCTTCATACGGCAACTTGGCAAGTGCCGATCAGAATGGCGATGGAACCATCGAAAGAGCCGAACTGACGACATGGTTGCAGAATCGGTTGCCACCGCTTTCCAAACTTGCTTTCGGCATGCAGTCGCGCGATGCCGATAACGATGGCCAAGTAAGCCTGCGAGAGTATTCCGAGCAAATCTCCGAGACCAGCCTCGCTGAATTCAACCGATGGGACCGTGACGGAGACGGGTTTATTACCCCTCAAGAGAGCCGCCGGCAACCACAGCCGCAACAGAATGAATATTCATCCGAGCCGGCGTTGGTCATTCGCCCCAACGGAATGGTGGTCGCAGACTTGTGGATCGATAGCGAGATTGAAATCGGCGATCTCGACGTGAGAATTTCGATCGCAAAAGACAACGACAATTTCATGCAACTCGACCTGGTTGCACCAAACCATCGACGCGTGCCTTTGTACGACGGCGGCTGGTTGCCGTGGCGCGGTGCCTACATTTTCGAAAACACATTAATCGACGATGAAGCTGTGCCCATTAAAGGGACCTTAAAAGCCCCACCTGTTCCGCGGGCATTTCGTCCGCCCGGCGTTGACGATAACGAACGATCGAGCCTTGGTGACTTGAGGGGGGCTTCCACGAGGGGGACATGGCGTTTGGTCGTGCGCAATCAGAATGACCGCGTCGGAATCCTCAATCGCTGGTCGTTGATCGTCACACCTGCGGAGAGCGCACCATGACCAATCCCACATCACTCCCACGGCAACACCGTTTGGCAACCGCAGTTGTGATCGTTGCGATGTCAACATTCACCGCATCGATCGACGCTCGAGAGCCGAGCTTTAGCACGATCGATCAGAACGGCAACAAGAACGGCGTGATCGAACCTCAAGAGATTCCAAACCGTGACTATACGATCGTCGCACGCTATGCATCGCTCGCTGGTCTTGATGTATCGCAGCCAATGCCCATTCGTTCTTTGGAACAAGGGCGCGAAAAATACTATCGAAGCCTCGACCGTGCAAATGAACCGGGTAACGTCTGGGAAAAACCGGCGAAGGACCGTGAGTTCGGACGCATGAAAGGAACCAACGTGCGGCTCTTCGGCGACGCAGGCGGAATAGCAGAACAATACAGTAGCAACGCCTGGAACAGCGCATTGGGAACCTTTAGAAACTTCGATGCCAATCGAGACGGGCTACTTAGCCAAGAAGAGGTACGCGCGTCGGCATACAAGTCGGCCATACATAGTTGGTTCCGCGGAGATCGCAACAACGACGGAATGCTAACGTTTATGGAAATGGCTGTTTACTTTACGGCCTACCATGAGCGAAGAAACATCAGACGTGTCCACGAACAATCAACTTGGAATATCGATGGTACGGAAGTAACGGTTGCTCACCGTCGGCATGCCGCATGGCTGATGGGGAAACTCGATAAAAACAAAAACGGCGTGTTAGAAGGTGATGAGATCCCGGACAGCTGGAGAACGGGGAACGGCCTCAGCTGGGCAGATGGCAATGACGACGGTCGGGTCACGACGCTCGAGATGCAAGTGGGTGCCGTGCGTTTTCTCAAAGAGAACGCGATGGCAGCAGAACGTCGAAACAATACCGATCTTTCACACGCTAACAACCTCGCCAATGACATGATCCGCCGGTACGACACAAACAAAGACAGATCGCTGAGCAGCTATGAATGGCGTCTAATCCCGGGTGATGCCTCACCGGCCGATCTGAATGAGAATGGATTGATTCAGGTGGAAGAGTTATCGCGATGGCTGTTGACGCAAATGACGTTGCAGAAGCAAACCGGCCAATCCGATGGGTTGCCGGTGTGGTTCGTGGAATTGGATATCGATCTCGACGGTCAGGTTCTGCTGGCGGAATTCCTGCAGTCGCGATCGAGCTCGCCGGTTACTGATTTTCACCGATATGATCAAAACAGCGATGGTATCGTCACAGCGGACGAGGGCCGTGCCTATTCGACAGCCGGCAAATCGAAATATAGCAATCGTAACCCGGTCGTCTTGGAGGCTGAATCGGAGGCAAGTTCGGAGATCTTTATCCCCGATGACATCCTCATTGTCGACATCGACGTCAATATCGCGATTACAAAAGCTGGCGATGATGACGTCGAACTCCTTTTGACTGGTCCCGATGGGACTACAGCCTGGCTGTACTACACTAGCCGGCGGAAACCGTGGAGTGGCGGACGCCTGTTTGAAGATACCATCATCGACGAAGAAGCCCCGGAGATTAAGCAGCGGCTCCCGCGACCTCCGGCGCTGCGTTCGTTCCGTCCACAAGGCATGGATGACAAGACCCTGCCAAGCTTGAGCGCGTTCTATGGCCAATCGGCACGTGGCACATGGACGCTTACAGTCCGTAACAAAGGCCAAAACCGCGGAAAAAGTGCCGGCCTGCTGCAAGGATGGACACTGTTGGTACATCCCAAGTAGCCCCCGCCCGTCCAAGACTGCAGGTAACGTTTTCCAGTAACCAATTCCAAAGAATCACAATTCTTTACCCAATGAGTATTCCGTGATGATGAGAATCAAGACGATTGTACGACGAACATTCTTCTCCTTTACGGTTTTGTGTGCCTTGGCCACCTCGGCTCGGTCCGACGAAGCGCCCGTTGTCGATTCGGACGTTGTCCATTTTTCGTTTGAACGGACGCCGTGGCGCGCGGTCTTGGAATGGTTGTCCGATGAAGCGGGCTTGGCATTATATGTGGGTGATCCACCACCTGGCTCTTTCACTTACAGCGACACTCGGGCTTACACGGTTGATCAGGCGATTAGTCGAATCAATCTGTTTCTCATTCCACAGCGATATTCACTCGTCCGAAGTGGCAATATTCTCTCTGTCATTAGCCTGGATGACGAACGAAGCGTCCGCCAACTTGACGTTATGGCCGAAACGGTAACGGTCGAGCAGTTGGCGAAGCGCCGCAAAAACGATTTGGTAAAATGCCTCTTTCCTTTAGGCCAAATTGCCGCCGATCACGCACTTGAAGAACTCAGTGGACTTATGTTGGTGCGCGAGCCGACAGTGCTCGCAAATACGAATCAGATTCTGTTGACCGACACCGTGGCAAAGCTGCTAATGGTAAAGCAGATCCTAAATACGCTGGAAGCTCCTGACGAATCAACCGGTCCCGTCAAGAGGTTCCCGCTTAAAGGGATTGATCCCGAAGAAGCGCTCGTCCAAATCCGCCCACATGTCAGATTAGAGCCGCTCGCCATGACAGGTGCAGACATCAATCTGTCGGTCGATCTAGAGCGTGGTCAACTTCTCGCCAGCGGCTCTAACGAGAACCTCGAAGCCGTTGCAAACGTGATTAATATTCTGCACGACACGAGGAAGACCGCGCCACCCGCGGAAGAGACTCCATTTGCAACACACGACATCGGCGAAGCGGATTTGCAAACGGTGGTCAGCGTTTTGCACACGTTACTTGCGGATGAAGATGTGCGTATGGGGGTCGACGCGAAATCAAATCAAATCGCCATTATGGCAAGGGAAGGTGTTCACGAACTGATTGACAAAACAATTGAAGAACTCACCGGCACAGCGGATACCAACGTGTTTAAAGCCATTCGAGTTTCCTCAGTGGATCCACGCTATGCGGCCCTCATCCTCAATGAAATGTTCGCCACACCGCCCAGAGATGGCCAAAACCTGGTCGGTACGTTTGAGACGCCGAAAATCGAAGCCGATCCATTCTCGGGGCGCCTATTCATCAGGGCCAAAAGGTCCCAAATGGACGAAATCGAGCAAGCGCTCCAGCAGTTTGGGCAAACGACCCCTATGGATAACGCAGCAATTCGATTCCTTCCGTATCAAGGTGAACGGGCCAAACACATTCTGGACTCAGCCCGTGAGTTCTGGCCTTATTCTGACGAGTTGCAGATTGTTCCGTCATCAGGGAACTCCGCGCCTCAACCACTCGAGCGCGAGATCAATCCGGAATCATCCCAAGATCGACAGTCGGTTCCCCCAAAGGGCGCGCCTGCAGGTTCCAAAACGAACACTTCTCCGATTCGCCCGACGCAGACGGACCACAACGGTATTGCCGATGGCTGGATCAGTTTCCAAGACAATCGGCTTGGTTTAACCAGACATGAGATCGCAGGCACAAGATCTGTTCCTGCACGTTTCGCGTCGGAGACCATGGAGTTCCCGCAACACCGTTCGGGCGCGCCTGGTGGCGCATCCGACACTCCAGTTGGAACACCGCGGGCGAAAATTCGTGTTCAGCGTACACCCCGCGGTTTTTTGGTGCACTCCCAATCTGCAGAAGCATTGGAACGCTTCGAGTCCCTTGTCGAGATGATTGCCGGCCCCAACGACGTCGAAGCTCGGCGTTTGGCTGTCTTTTACCTCAAACACGCCACGGTCGATGAAGCCAATCGCTTGTTACAACGTTTGCTTGCGGAAGAGTCGATTGTGGCATCTGGGCAGGGATTCGCATCATCCGCCCCTTTATACAATGGGACACCGTACCTGGCTGGAAACGCAGCAGGATTCCCAACCGATGGATTCGGGGAGTTATGGACAGCAGGAACGGCTTCGGTGATCCCCGACTTAAGACTCAATCGTCTGTTTGTTTACGGTACAGCAACTGATTTAGCCGGCATTGAAGGGCATCTTGAGGTGATCGATCGGGAAGCCAGTATCGCGCAGATCAAGATCTTTGGCACACCGCGCGTCATCCAATTACGGCATGCCCGAGCGACCGCAGTTGCAGACATCATTCGCAATGCCTACGCGGGTCGGATTGCGGCTTCTACAAACGAACGAAAGGAGACCGATACGCAATCGAATTCAAGGCAGCCATCATCGTCGCAAACAACAGACGAACGAGGACAGGCAAATACGAATAATCGGCGTCAACAAAACCAGTCGGACAATTCGGGAGACACGAGAAAGCAGCCAAAACTGACGTTGGCGATTGATAAACAAAGCAACTCTCTCGTGGTAACAGCGCCGGATCAACTAGCGCGAGAAGTCGAATCACTCGCGCACCTCATTGACGAACAGAGCGCGCAATCGATTCGTGTTGTGTCGGTCAAGGGGTTTCGTGCAGCTCATGTGTCAGAAATCCTTCGAAATGTCTTGGGGCAACAAGCCCGCATCGAGGGGCGCGACGCGACACGGCAAGTGCCGGAAAACCCGCGATAAGTCGCTATTGCGGGCCGCTGTCCAACAAAACCGAAATCTTTGAGGGCCTCGCCGAACCCTGATTAGCACGCGGTAAATCGAATAGACAAGAAGCTCAAAATAGCTAAAATCCCCGACTCAACGAAATCGGAGCTGTTCGGCAATTCGCATAAAGGGATTTTCGCGCATGAGCCTGCTGACATTTGGTGATTTTGTAGACCTATCGCAGAAAGTCCGGGTCCGCGGCTGGGGTTATCTCGCGAGTAAACTGCGTTTGAGTAGTTCGGACCGGGTACGAGCGACATATAACGCGGCCCATTCGTACGCTTCTTACTGGTGGAATGTGAAGTCAGTCCACCGTCGATGGAATCGGGCGATCACGGGAAACTCTGAGAAAACTTTCGAGGAATACGTGTGTGAGAACTTTCTCTCACAACGCGAGAGCCGCCGCATTCTTTCACTCGGCTGTGGAAACGGAAACGAAGAATTACTCTTTGCGTCGATGCCAAGCGTGCAGTCCGTGACCGGAATTGATTTGTGCGAGGGCCCCATTGAGCAAGCGAAAGCCAACGCCCGGGAACGCGGTATCGAAAACGTCGAATTTCGAGTTGGAGATGTTTGCGCTGCAGACTTTGATCTCGATGAGTCATACGACATCATTCTGTTTCAGATGAGTCTTCATCATTTCCATCAATTGGAACGGTTGCTGTTGGAACAAGTACCTCGTTGGCTCAAGCCGGATGGGTATGTCGTCATGAACGAATTTGTCGGGCCAACGCGCTGGCAGTGGTCAGACGCACAACTACAGCGGATCAATTCTTTGTTAACAACGTTGCCGCGGCGGTTGCGAATGCGTTTTGGCCGTTCCACACCGAAACAGCGTGTTTATCGACCTGGAACCCTGAGAATGATCTTGAACGACCCTTCCGAATCGATTCGATCCGGAGAGATCCTGCAAGTCATGAGAAACGGTTTTAACATCGTCGAGGAAAAACCGTACGGCGGAAATCTATTGGCACTGCTGCTGCAGGACATCGCCCACAACTTTCAAGACGATGATGCGGAATCGATGCAACATTTGGAGCGACTGTTCGAAGAAGAAGATCGCTTTGTCGAGCAACAGCAGCATTCCGACTATCTCTTCGGTGTCTATCGCCCGAAAGCGGCGTGAGTCGGCTGCGCACAAATCGATTGCGGCCTGGCCATAGCAACCGAGAACTGCTTTGAGATTTCAAGCAAAAGTGTCGTCGGTGAACACATGCTGTAGAAGTATACGGGATGCTGCCGTCACAAATCGCGGTTTTGGGGCATTGATGCGACCGCCCAACAAGCAATGTGACATTATGTCGGCGCGAACATTTATTGCCATCGCGTGTCGTGACTATACATCGATTTCGACTGCTCACGACCCGAAGGTGCACGGACAACGTGATCGATTCGCTAAGGCAGGTTGGCGGGTCGGTCATTGAGTAATTACGCATAGATTTGTGCCCGACTTGTCGGTGTCGCAGGCCACTTTCGAGCTTCCGTTTCTACCGACTTCATGCCACGACTTAGCAACTTTGGCTTTCTGGAGCCCATTACGTGCCTAATGATGCGTATTTTCATGGCTACTCGACTGAAGAACAGCAACGGCTAATTCGCCAGGCCGAATATTGGAGTACCACTCTCATCCCGCTCGGCCTGTCATACAAAAATGGCGAACGTGTTTTGGAAATCGGCTGCGGCGTCGGTGCGACGCCGGCCGTGCTTGCAAATCATTTTCCTGGAATTCAAGCAACGGGGATCGATATCGAACGGCGTCAAATCGCCGCTGCGGAACGCTATCTCGAGTCGCAAGGAATCACCGCGGATCTCCAGGTTGCTGACGGCTCCTCAATCCCTTTGGAGTCCAGTAGTGTCGACCATGTCTATATGATGTGGTTTGTCGAACATATGACTGATTCCGTTCCGGTCCTATCCGAGGCGCTGCGTGTACTCCGTCCCGGCGGGACGATCGTCGCAACTGAGACCGACTATGAGATGTTTAAAGTCTCGCCAGAATGTACCGACTGGGATTACGTCGATCATGCTCAACACGAATTCTTCGCAAAGTTTGGTAATCCCACCGCGGGTCGCCAGTTGGGCGCCCTTCTTCGCAATACAGGATTTGAGGACGTGACAAATGCACCAGTTGGGTTCCATTATTTCCAGGGGGGACCCGGACTTAAAGATCACGTCAACTACGTCGCCGACTTTCTGGAACCAGGCGTCGGGACGATGGCTGAACTTGGCTTTGATGAGAGCCGTTTGGGTCGTGGAATTGATTACTTACGCCAACTTCCAGATATTCCCGGCGGGTCGATGACGCAAATCGTCTTTCGCGCCCACGGTACCAAAGGCGATTCCCATTTACGCGACAAGAAATAGAGGAATATGAGCGAATACCTGTTTGAGGGCCAACAGGGTGACCAGGAGTTTGCTCGACTACAAATGGTCGAAGGGTTGTTTGACCCATTGACGAAACGCCAACTCGAACGGGCCGGACTAAAGCAAGGACAGCAATGCCTCGAATTGGGCGCTGGAGCCGGTTCGATCATGAAGTGGATGGGAGGAATTGTTGGTGCTGACGGAACAGTGGTTGGGGTCGACAAATCTGTCAATTACCTAACGGGGTTTACAGATCCCCGCTTTCAGGTCGTCGAGGGAGATTTTCTCGAGTTAGAGTTCCAGCAACAGTTCGACATCGTGCATTGCCGCTACGTGTTGATTCATAATCAACGTAGCAAGGAAATTCTGCAGCGCCTGTATGATATTCTGAAACCGGGCGGCATGCTTGTGGCGGAGGAACCCGACTTTCGTTCAGCAAAACTGCTGAATCTCACCCAGCGTGATGATCGTTGGAGTGTTAACAACGCGATTTGTCGAGCATTCGAAGAGAGAAACCTCAATCCGCAGTTCGGATTAGAGTTGCCCCAGTCAGTGGCCGAATTGGGACTGTCAATTGTCGATGTTGACGCTCGGCTGCATCTTGCCCGAGGTGGAAGCGAAATGAGTCGGATGATGACCGCATCGCTGCACGCATTAAGAGCAACATACCTCGAAACTGGCGAAGTCACAGAAAACCAGTTGGATCAGTACATTGCTGAAGCCGACGACCCGCAAAGTTGGGCCGTTTACTACAGCACAGTTTCTGTCATCGCATCCAAGCCGGCATGATTCCTGGTACCAGCTTAGGGGGATGACAATTCTTATAAGCCAGCCATCTTTCTAGGAATGATCCATTGTGATCGAGTCAAGACCATCGATCGACGTTTCTACAACGGCAATCTCTTGGCATGTTGTGTTGCAAATCCGACCGGACAGGCTAGACGATTTCCGCAAACTGACACGCGAAATGGTCGAGTCGACTCGTAATGAGCCCGGCGCGATCTGCTTTGAACGATTTATTGATGACGACCGCACGACCGTCCATATCTACGAACGGTATCGAAACTCACAGGCTGCGATTGCGCACCTCCAGGAGTTTGGCCGACGCTTCAGCGAACGATTCTCGGATCTCGTCGAGCGCGAACAGTTCACAGTATTTGGTTCTCCGAGCCACGAACTGAAGGAATTACTCGACGCATATAAGCCGACGTATGCCGATTGGCTCGATGGATTCTCCTTGGCGTGATGTGGGGCTGAAGATCTGTCTTGTAGTAATGTAGAGTTTCTACGCGAAAACTCATCCGTCGCCATCAGACCGGGCCTAGCCGGCCACCACTCGCCCAATAACTATCCGCCAGCCACCGCTCCAACAATAACGAATGGCTCGTGGCCTGCAATGACGGCTTCGGGTAAAAGTGCGTCCGGTGACTCGTGCGAAAGGTCTTGCTCACAAGCAAAGAAACGGAGATACGGTCGACGGTTTTGAGTCTGATGGTCTCGCATTGTCCCCCGCAGCATGGGATAACGCTCTTCCAAAGCGTCCAATACTGATCGTTGAGTCGCCGGACCTGCGATTTCGACTTTCACCTCGGAACCGACGTCGGCCATCCGGCGCAGATGGTAGGGAAGCGCCACTCGAATCATGACACCAACTGTACTTCCACAGAGAGCACGGCTGGCAGATCCCTGACGATAGGAGTCCAATGATCGCCGGCATCGGCCGATGCATAGACCTGACCACCCGTCGTTCCAAAATAGACACCGCACGGATCGCAAGAGTCGACTGCCATCGCGTCACGCAAAACGTTGACGTAACAGTCTGCTTGCGGCAGGCCATCAGTCAACGCCTCCCAATCATTGCCGCCCGTTCGGCTGCGATAGACGCGTAACTTACCTTCGGGTGGATAATGCTCGGAGTCGCTTTTGATCGGGACGACATAAATCGTCTCCGGTTCATGGGTATGCACGGCAATGGGAAACCCAAAATCGCTGGGCAGATTCCCGCTGACTTCACGCCAGGAATCACCAGCGTCATCGCTGCGCATGATGTCCCAATGTTTCTGCATGAACAAAACATTCGGATGCGCGGGATGCATGGCGATTCGATGGACACAATGCCCGACCTCGGCCGTCGGATCGGGGATGAACTCCGACCGTAATCCTTGGTTGATGGGCTTCCAAGACTCTCCACCATCGTCGGTCCGAAATGCGCCGGCTGCCGAAATCGCGATAAAAATCCGCTTGTCGTCTTTCGGATCGAGGATAATCGTATGCAGGCATAACCCGCCGGCGCCTGGTTGCCATTGAGACCCCGTCCCATGGTGTCGCAACCCGGAAATTTCCGACCAAGTCTTACCACCGTCCGTCGAACGAAATAGAGCTGCGTCTTCAACTCCTGCATAAACGGTATCTGGATCGCTCAGCGAAGGCTCCAAATGCCAAACTCGCTTGAATTCCCACGGATGCGGTGTCCCGTCGTACCACTGATGAGTACCAACGTCGCCTTCATATGCGAATTCGTTTCCAACCGTTTCCCATGTTTTCCCGCCGTCATCAGATCGCTGTATTTGCTGACCGAACCAATCGCTGCATTGCGACAGATAAACTCGATCCGGGTCGGCAGGGGAACTCTTAATGTGAAAGATCTCCAGACCGCCAAACTGCGGCCCCTGGACATCCCATTTTTCGCGATTTTCGTCAGAGGTGAGAACGAATGCCCCTTTACGCGTTCCTACAAAGACTCGTACCGCGCTCATGTCCTTCTCCTATTTCATGCAGCGGCTCATGAACGACGTTCGTCCGCATGGTTGCCGTTTGTTGCGAAAGGAATGCTGCAGAATGACGCCCAGGTCATCATACTCATTCATCGACCGTTTCCCCAAATACAAACGTTCGATGAGATTGTGAATTTTCGGTATGCTCTTTGTTTCGATCGCAACAGTCGCCAACTACGAGAAGGCAACCCGTGCTGGATCCAAGAGGGCGGCGATCGAATTGGCTACAAAGCCGTACTCCAATGTAGAGATCCCGGACCCGGCCTCTTCCCTTGAAGATGCCAGCTTGCACACAGGTCACCTATGCCAAATTCTATCGCTCAGGCTCTTTCCCAGTATTCGCGCGAAACATTGACACGCACACCAACCCCACTCGACTTTCTGAGTCACTTGAGTGCTCAATTGGGCCCCAATCTTTATCTAAAACGAGATGATCTAACCGATCTGGCTCTCGGCGGAGACAAACCACGCAAACTGGAATACGAACTCGCCGAGGCTCGTGCTCAGGGAGCCACGATATTAGTCACATGCGGCAGCGCACAAAGCAATCACGCTCGCTTGACCACTGCGGCTGCCCGCCAACTGGGTCTGGAATGTGCCGTCGTGCTGAGCCGCGATCAGTACTTAGCGTTTCAAGGGAACTTGCTGACTGTCTATGTGATGGGCGCCCAGGTGCACGTGATTGATACCGAGGATCATTGGGATCTCGAGAGACATGCCAAGAAAATCTGTGAGAATTTGAAGCAAGACGGGCACAATCCTTATTACATACCGGTAAGCGGAACGACTCCGCGTAGTTGTCTAGGGTATGTGCGTGCAGGTTTAGAGCTAGCCGGCCAAATCGTCGAACAAGGCCTCGAATTGGACGCCGTTTATACACCATTCGGAACGGGAGGCATTTTTACTGCGACATTGTTGGCGTTACGTGAGCGCGACATACATTGTCCGGTCATCGGAATCAGCGTGAATCGGGAACTGGCCCGATGCCGCGAGCATCTGGATCGTTGGTGGGATGCGCTGTGTGACTTACTGCAGCGCAATCCGTCTCGCTCCCGCGGGTCATTTGAAATCTACGACGAATTCATTGGCCGCGAATACGGTGATCCAACTGAAGCTAGTTTGGACGCAATCTTGCTGATGGCACAAACTGAGGGAGTGCTGCTCGACCCGGTGTATTCCGGAAAAACGTGCTCAGGCCTTCTCGCACATTGCACCGAAGGCCGCTGGGGACCAGGACATCGAATCTTGATGATCCATTCCGGTGGAGTGCCCGCATTGTTCGCCTACCATAACGAAATCAAAGCACACCTGGTTGAACGCGGGATGCACATTTTCGAGTGATCGTGATCCAGGCGGCCTCCCTCACGGCTTCATCATTCACTATTGCCCGTCTTTATGATGCTGTTCGTAGTGCTGCCTCAAGAGATCCTTGCCGTAATCGTTTCCGTTGGGAGTGCGAATGACGGCATGAATATGATCGCGCGAGGGCTCACGTGACCGAAACGGAGCGACACGACGCTCATGATCAAATTCGATCAGCAGCACGGGACTGTGAATGCGATAGTAAAACACACTTTCTTCAGACGTGCCGCCGACCCATGCGAAATAGGTCCGGTCGAGATGCTGTTTGACTTCGCTCATCTTGACCTTTGCATGACCGTCATCCATGTTCCCGACGTATTCCTCAATGACGTTGAGCAATAATGACTGCTGCTCAGAGTTCATTTTCGCGGCGGGCAACCCAGCATACTCAAGATCGATGTTATCCCGATAGGCCTGCGCTAACGCGTTGTTTCCCTCTTTGACTCGCGTCAGGATGGCCACACTCTGCTGTTCGCTTGTGAGTGCTTGAATTAGCTCCAAACCCTTGTCCTGTTCATCCTGCATGACGATCGTGCCTTTGAAGCGGCCACTCGTTGCATGCACGGGTTCGCTACCGACGAACACAGGCGACATGACGACTTGGTCACCAAGAACGAAGTAATTGATGATCAAGTGATGTCCGTCGATCTGCCAGCCCCACGGCTGAGTTGTCGACGGTTCCCCCATGATCGTGATCCAATACAACCACTCGCCATACTCTTCGAAGTTGTTGGCCAATTCCGCCAATGTTCCGTTGAGCTTCATGATATCTTGCGACTTCTTCAGCCCTTTGGCGCTCAAACTGGCACTCATGAGAGCAAAGGCGAGTTTACGCTGACTCTCGTCCATCTCGTCAAAGCCGACCCCCTGGCGCTTGTAGAAATGTCGATTGTCCCATTTCCGCCATTCTAAGTCGTCAACGGGATACTCGGTCCGTTGTCGTTGCTCCTCGCTCAATCCGGCCAGAAAGGCTGTCGCCGCTTCGACAACCGGCTTGGTACTGACTCCAGTCGATTCGATTTTGAACAAACCTGGTTCGATTCGGCCACCGGACGTAATGCCACGAAACGCCTCGGCCAGCGAGGCTTCACCGCCACCACGCGGCCCGCGCCCACGTTGCTGAGAGTAGGCAGCGATGCCGGCGAGAATCGTCAGAGTACCGAAGACAGCAATTAATCGTTTGTTGGTGCGTGACATGGGATTTCCTTGCCCATTGAAGAAGGATGACTAGCGATATAGATTTGTCGAGACTTCGCTCTCTCTAAGCGTTTCGTTGCCGTGCTACAGCATACCCTTGGGAATGCGGTGCAAGCAAAGGATTTCGCCAAGTCAGACGGCGAACGGTTTTGGGCCACAAATAGCAAGTTCACTCAGTCGGTATGGCACCCCCGTTTCAATGGAATTCGGATTAGAACTTTCCTCGAAATGTGGGGGAATCAGCTGGGTATGTAGGCGCTCGAAACAGACCGCCTCCGCCACGTCTCGTCGGTGAAATCTCTGATAACTCGAACTCCCAGATTCGTTTTCCCTCGGGAGTCACTTCGAATACCCAACCCTGCTCGCCGGAACATACGAGCGTGTTACCATTTGGCAGTCGTTGTGCGCCGGAAATCCGGTTGGATGCAAAGTTTTCTTTGTCGCTGTAACTCCAAACGACTGTCTTGGGACCGAAGGCGTCAGCATCGGAGCCTTCGTAAGTTCCGTCCGAGTTTAACGGCGGAGCAAACTCATCGGCCGACGAAAAGTTTCGCTCGGTTTGTTGATTTCCGTTGTTGAAAAGTGTGAAATTTCCCTCCCCGGGGAGTCCTGGCTCGATCCAGCGGACGTCATGTTGTGCAAAGAACAGCCGATCCGCTGGAGTCCCGCGACCGTAGGCCCCGGGATTTCCCCATCGATAGAGCAAATCTCCGCCCCGGCCATATTTGCCGCCAGAATGCCCGGCTGCCTCTTGAGTCGTTGTGGAGTGGTCGATGACCCACATCTCATCGAACCAACGAGCGCTCAATGCGATCTGATCGAGTTCGGGGTTGTAGTCGATGGAATTCATGTGAATCCAGTCAGAGCCCCCCCGCCGAATGCCGTAGTTCAGGTTCACCAGTTCGGGATGATCGGCGACCTTGCCAAAATTGGCTTTGGTGTCGTCGAAGTCCTGAATCAAGTGATCCCACAAATGCCACTCCCAGACAATATCGGCCTCGTTTTTTCCCTGCGGTTTGAGTTCCAGGATTCTCTCGGGCCACAAAGCATCTTGCGACATCGTTTCGGGATTGCGCCCAGCCGCGATTGCATCGGCACGGCTGCGATACTCCCAGGCAATGACCAGCACATGACCATTGGGCATCGGCTCCACATCGTGATGGGAAAGATGTTCATCGTTCGAAAGCGAATATTCCCATTGAACGGTTCCGTCCCATGCGATTTTCTTGAGGTAACCGCCGGCCCCGCCACGTGCCTGGAACACGGGATTCTCAACCTTGCCAGTACGCAGCAGACTGCCATCATCCAACAAATAGGTAGCGTTGCCGGCCCCACCCCCACAGGGCCAAGTGTGGACAACCTGCTTTTCTGCGTTGATCAGGTAAGCCGTGTCGCTGCCAATTGGTGCAATCAGCACGAATCGATCGGTCAATCCGGAATCTTGCGCAATGGAATCAGTGCCACCAGAAAGGCCCGCGATGAGGAATGCTACGATACAACTTCGGATGTGATGTTTCATATTCTTTCTGTCAACAATTATTCGAGAATCGAGACCAGGATCTAATGATATAACTAACCACTGAAGCCACGCAGTGTTTCGGTCCTTCATGTTAAGGTGACGCCAATCGCAGCAACAAATTTGTTCAACCAGCGGTAGAGATGAGGATGCATTCTACGTTCTTTTCGTTGGACCGGCTACTTTTTCGCCACATCAATCGCGACATACTTGGCATTGCGATCTGGCTTGTTGCCGATGTAAGTGTGACTGATCAAGCCCTAACTCGATGTACAATCGGTGGACGAAGCGCAGGACTCAGCTGGAATGTCTGTAATTCGTGCGTTATTCTTGGTTGCAAGGATTGAAATCTCGAATTCTTCATTTAAGCGTCACATCTGGCGGACAATTCTGCTTCCTCGCAAGAACTCAATGACTCGGCACAACATCGACCTCATATGACCGAAAGTCCGAACAAACCCGGGAAACAGCGGCGATTTACCACTCAAATTATCGCCGCCTTGATACTGGGAATCGCATGGGGACTGTTCTGGGGAGAGTCCGGTAGTTGGGTCAAGTGGATTGGCGATGCTTTTGTCGGCTTGCTGCAAATGTCTGTGTTGCCGTACGTCGCAGTTTCGCTGACGTTTAACGTTGGGCGACTGTCTGCGGGGCAAGGGAGCAAGCTGGCTCGTGCCGTCATTATTCCGTTACTTTTGCTTTGGAGCATCGGCATCCTCACCTTGGGCGTCATGGCACTCTCCTTCCCAGCCTGGAAGGCCGGTTCCTTTTACAGCACCAGTATGCTGGAAGAACCCACCAGCCCCGAATGGCTCGACCTGTTCATCCCCACCAATCCCTTTTACTCCCTCACGAACAGCCTCGTCCCAGCTGTCGTCCTGTTTTCGTTAGGCCTCGGAATTGCCTTGATTCCCGTTTCCCGAAAAGAGTCACTCCTGGCTCAGCTTGAAGCGCTCGTCGATGGTCTCACACACTTGAACCGCCTCGTCGTCCGCTTATCACCCATCGGTATCTTCGGAATTGTTGGCCATGCCTCTGGGACGATGTCACTTGCACAAATGGGGCTACTGCAAGGATATTTGCTTGTTTATGGATCCGCGGCAGCGTTGCTGAGCCTATGGGTGTTGCCGGCCTTGGTTGCTTGCTGCACTCCGTTCTCTCAACGAGAGGTATTGAGAGCCTCTCGCGATGCTCTTTTGACAGCATTCATCATCGGTAACTCATTCGCAGTCTTGCCGATGATTATCGAAGCTATCAAGCGAATAATGGGCCGCCTTAGTCTCGACCCAGATGAAACTTCGCACAGTCCGGAGTATCTCGTTCCGTTAGCCTATCCTGTGCCGGACATTGGTCGCATCGTGGGGTTGGTTTTTATTCCATTCGCGGCTTGGTTCTACGGCATGCAGATTGATCCGACAATTTATCCACAATTGATCGGCGTCGGATTTGTCGGCGCGTTCGCCAAACCA
This sequence comes from Planctomycetaceae bacterium, assembly GCA_028284485.1. Classification (GTDB taxonomy): domain Bacteria; phylum Planctomycetota; class Planctomycetia; order Planctomycetales; family Planctomycetaceae; genus JANQRQ01. The sequence continues at coordinate 28,072 of JANQRQ010000310.1, forward strand.
GTGGTTACTGTTCCCCTACTGTTAAACCTTGCAGAGATTCCCAGTGACATTTTTAATTTGTATGTGGCCGTCGGTATTATCGCAAGCCGCTTTGGTGACCTGATGAAGGCGATGCATTTGATCGTCTTTTCGCTGTTGGCCGCCAGTTTGCTGGTCGGTGCATTCCGATTACATCCTCGGAGATTACTAACTCGAGGTGTGGCGACTGTTGTCATCGCGGGAGCTTCGGTTCTTGCGATTCGAATGTTTCTATTCTACTCGTTTGAAGAGTCGTTCAATAAAGATGACCTCGCTCGTTCGCGTCAGCTTCAAGGCGATATCGTTCCCGCAACAATCGTCAAACAGTCGACTCCCAATTCATCCCCACTAGTGGATGGCCGCGGTCGCATGAATCGAATTGTCGAGCAAGGCGTCATTCGAATTGGCATCGATACTGACGAATTGCCATTTTCGTATTTCAACAAAGATGGCCAATTGGTTGGCTTTGACATCGACATGGCCCATCAACTGGCTCTTGAATTGAACGTTTCGATAGAGTTCGTCCCGTTTGTTAGCAACGTTGAAGAGTTATTACGGGACGATCATATCGATGTCGCCATGTCCGGCCTGGAGGGCACGGTGAAGCGCGCCATGGAATTCCCGCACGTGCAGCCGTACATGGACGTCACCGTGGCATTGGTTGTCCCTGACCATCGCCGTCATGAACTACGATCGTTGGATCGATTGCGCAAAACTCTTCCCGGCCAAAGTCGACTGCGAATCGCTGTCATCGCCAATAGTCGGGCCGCGGAAGTCTTGCTCGAACAGGTCCAGACTGGTGGCATGTGGGATATCGATTTGGTCGAACTCGCCTCGGAACGCGATTTCTTCGAGAGCCAACCTTCGGTGGCTGACGTGCTCATTACCAGCGCAGAAGTAGGATCGGCTTGGACGCTCAAGCATCCCGAATTCAGCGTCGTCAAACCGGTCGACTTGGATGTGCGTCTGCCGTTGTATTACCTCGTCGCCGATGAGTCTCGGCTGGAGGAGTTCCTGGAGTATTGGCTAGAGCTGACTCGCCGAAACGGCACGATCGATGATTTTTACAACTATTGGATTCTCGGCCTCGACGAACAAAACCAGCAACCACGTTGGTGCATCGCTCGGAATATTTTGGGGTGGATTGACTAGGCGGTTATCGAGGTTTCGGCGAGTTTGAACTCGACGCGCCAATTTAGCCCACCTCGCAGTGCGCAACTCAAATTCCAGGTAAGCACCTGACAATCATAAGATTGGATCGATGGCTCAAAAAGGACGTCGGAGAACGAATTCATCAGTCGTCGGCGATCTCCAACCCGAGGATCGATATGTCGTCCTTGGGACCATTCTTGTGGCACCAGCGCTCGACTGACTTCAGCAGCAACGACACACTGTCGTCCAAGGACTGCGATTTCCCGAGTTCGATCATCTCAAGCATCTGCTTGTTCGTGAACTGATTCAAGTTTTCATCCATGCCTTCCGGAACACCATCGGAATAAAGGTAGAGGCGATCCCCTGGCTGCAATTGGATTTGTTGATCGTCGTACTCGAAATCATCGACCCAACCGATTGCCATTCCGATGCCTTCAATGAGCTGCGGTGCGCCATCTCGTGGGACGTGGACAACGGGCTCGTGGCCGGCCGAAACGAATCGAAATACCAGCTCATCGAGATCGAGCAACCCATAGGCCATTGTGAAGTACAGGCCGTTCTGTTCTTCCATGGGAAATCGCCGATTCAACTCTTCTGCAACTTCCGCAGGAGGTACAACACGAGGTTGGTCTTGTCCTTCGCGCGCTTGCACAAGGACTGAAGAAGCCGATACCTGTCGCGTCAAAAGTCGTCCGATTGTTACCGACAACAGCGAGGGGCCCACACCGTGACCGCTGACGTCTGCCACGTAGACTGCGATATGTTTTTCGTCCAGGGCAAACAGGTTGAGAAAATCACCGGCCAATTCGTCACAGGGAAGATACTTCCACGCGAACCGCACCTTGGGATTTTCCGGAACGGATGTCGGCAGCAGCGACTGCTGAATTCTCGCCGCCGCCTGTAGATCGCGTGACATCCGGGTATTGGCCGTTTCGAGCTGCTCATTGAGCGCTTCTAATTCTTGATTCCAACGAGTCAGTTGCTCCTTGGCAGCTGTCAATTCCTCGTTGCTTCGGATCAGTTCATGGTTTTTTTCGACGGCATTCTCGAACGTCGAAACCAATAGATTCAATACTTGTTGGCGGCCGGCTTTCACCGTGTAACGTGTACCACCGAGCGTCACGTCGAGTTGTTGCTCTTCTTCGTCATCGGCGAGTGGTGTCTCCAATAGCGAACGCACGCGCGAGATGAGAAATTCTGGATCGTAGGGTTTGGTAACGTAGTTATCGGCACCGCAATGCAAGCCCTTAATAATGTCTTGCGCGTCAGAAAGTGTGGAAAGCAGGATGAATGGAATCGATCGCAGCTCGGCATCATTCTTAACAGCGCTACACAGCTCGTAACCGGTCATCACCGGCATTTCGATGTCCGAAATCACTAGCGTTGGCCGCTTTTGGCGGATCATTTCCAGTCCGATCTGGCCGTTTTCAGCCGTTCGAACGTCGTAGCCGGATTGCTGGAGTTTGTCCGCCAGGATCTTGGCCTGAATCCGACTGTCTTCAACGACCAACAAGGACTCTGCTGCGGATGGTGTGGAACCGCTCACGTGAACTCCTTTTGCAAACTATGGCCGACGACTGCGTTTGACATGCCTCATCACCGCAGGTGCAATTTTTCCCAGTGGTAAGGTTCGATCGGCCAGTTTTTCCTCAATAATCGCTTTCGGCATACCGTATACAACACAGTCTTCCTGATGCTGCGCGAAGACAAAACCGCCGTGCTGCTTCAAGGACCGACAACTTTCTAAACCATCGCGTCCCATCCCCGTCATAATAACAACCAGGGCATTTCCATTGAGTAAATCGATTGTCGATCGGACGAGATAGTCAACCGACGGTCGAATTCCATTTTCGGGGGGATCGTCATTGACTCTCACTGCCAGATCGTTTTCGTCGCCCGCTAGCTTCATTTGCTTGCCGCCTTGAGCGATGATGACGCGGCCGGCAACAGCCTGCATGCGGTCCTGAGCTTCGACGACTTCGATATCGCACGTTTCGTCAAGACGCTTCGCAAGAGATAGCGTATATTTGGCAGGCATATGCTGCACAACAAGCACTGGAACCGGCATATCGGCAGGCAGTCTTGAGAGCACGACTTTGAGTGCTTCCGGACCGCCTGTCGAAGTTCCGATAATGACAGCCTGGCAAGGCGCATGCGGCGTCGGCGCCGTCTCGACGACGTCGTCGGCTTTGACAATTCTCTGCTTGGCTGAACGTGTCCAACGGCGACGCTTGGTCGAAGATTCACGAAAGGCGATGATTCTCTGTTCCAGGCCGTCTCGCAGTTGCTGCCGATTGGAAACTGAATCGTTACTCGATGGCTTCAAAATAAAGTCGAACGCACCTTCCAGGAGCGCGTCGGTGGTCACTTGTGCCCCTTCGGAGGTAAAGCTACTAACCATGATCGCTTTGGGGCGGAGGCGTCGGCGTTTGATCTCTCTTAGCACTTCAATGCCGTCCATGTTCGGCATTTGCACATCCAGCGTCAGAAGGTCGGGGTCCAATTCTTCGATTCGTTTCAAAGCTTCGACACCATTCTTGGCGATTCCAACAATTGTCGCATTATCGATATCGCGCAAAACGTTCTGGATCGACTGGCGGTATAACGCCGAATCGTCAACAACGAGAATCTTTGTCGGAAGTGAACTCAAAATTACGATTCCTACGGAAGACGATCGGCGACCAGATACTTCGTGAAAAAGCTGCGTAAATCAGCCTTTTCAAATGGCTTGACGATAAAGTCAATCGCACCGGCTTGAATGCACTCCGCCAGCTTTTCTTTTTGGTTGACGGCGCTCACCATCACGACGCGGGCCTGAGGATCGTTTTCCATCATCTGCTTGAGTGCTGCAACACCATCCACTTTTGGCATTACGATGTCCAGCGTGACCAAGTCCGGCCTTTCCTGCTGGTACATCGCGACGGCTTCCTCCCCATCTTTGGCTTCGCCTGCGATTGACCAACCTGCGTCTTCGGCAATCTCCTTGATGCGTTTGCGCATTATCAAGGCGTCGTCAACGATTAAAACTCGCTTTGCAGTCATGGCCATGCCTCATTCACATCACAAATTGACCGGGTCCTGGCCAACAATCTCAATCACAACTTCGCCATTTTCTGTCTTTAGCAGCATGCGTCGCCCTTGTTCACCCCCGCAATGTTTCGCAAGGACTGGTATTCCCAATTCCGCAAGGAGTCGCTCGCACGAATCAATATTCTGCTGACCGATACTGACGACCGCGGAATTTGAAAACATGCTCGCCCCACCGGCCAATTTGGCAACCAAACTCAATTCGCAATTGGCCAGCGTTTCCATTTGCTCGATCAATGCAGGAATCGCTGTGTCCACAAACTTGCCTGGTCGATCCGTCTGCTGACGTGCCTGGGGCAAGACGACATGAGCCAGCCCACCAATTCTTCTTCGTCGGTCATACAACGCTACACCAATGCATGACCCCAATAACGTGCGTAGTTCTGCACCATCGCAGGCGACAGCCATTTCGCCCATTCGAATCGAAGCGGTTGCAGCACTACCTAGTTCTTCCACGATCCAATGCTCCTCGTCACTCGGAATCCTTGAGTCGTTTCGATAATCGAGACATTGGTTCGGCATCGGGAACGAACAACAAAGTCCAGTGGACTGGAGTCCCATCGATCTCGAATTTTGTCCGGGCCAAAATGACATTATCACCGACCATAGCCTGTTCCATCAAAGCGAACTCCAGAAGGCTTTCTGCAAAATCGCGACGGAATTGTGGCGGCGACGGCAGAATTTCAATCGGCTCGCCAGGCTTTGACAGGTGATTCGACAAGGCATTCAAGTAGGCACAGCACAGAATGTTTGTTGTTTCCAAGGCTGCCGACGTTGAAATGTCCGTCCAACCTTCGCCTTCGTCGAACTGCTGTTCGAGAAGCATTTCCGCTAAGGCAAATCCACTAGCATCATCAAATGCCAGTATCATTTTTCCGCTCAACAGCCCGTGCATGTCCGTCGCGCAGAAACAAATTGGTTCATCACCGGCCGCCAGTAGGCTTGTCGCCTCTTCTAATGGAATCTGTTCAAATGCATCGATCTCAATCACCGACGATTTGGCAATCCACAGAGCCAATGCGCGCGACGCCTCAATTGAGCCCTCGTGGAAGAGTTTCTGCAAAGCCGATAGCTGATCAGCATTGAGCAAGCTAAGACTCCTTTCGGTCAATCTGCCGGACGCTGCGTCTCGCTTTTTTGTGACGACCTAATTGCCATATCGATCATTGAAGGTACGTCTAACATCAGGCAGACGCTTCCATCGCCTAGAATGCTAGCGCCGGATAACCCATCGATTTCAATAAAGTTGTCTGAAAGCGATTTGATCACGATATCGTGACCACCAAGCAATTCCTCAACTCGCAAACCCATTGTTCGGCCGCCCGCATTAAGTATGACGACATGGGCAGCCTCATTGGATTTGTTTTCCTCCGACGAGTCATCGACCTTTCGATATTCGTAATCGATCTCATGCCATTGAAACACATCGGTGATTCCCAGCAACGGTATATACTCGTCGCGCACATCGATCGTTTGTTTGCCATGCACCGTGACAATCGCATCGGAATCAACTGAAACGATTTCACGGACATCGTCGATTGGCATCGAGAAAATCACACCTCGGACTCGAACGAGCAAACTGCTGATGATCGCAAGTGTGAGCGGCAAACGAATCGTGAATGTTGTGCCTTGCTTCGCGACCGAGTCCACTTCGATTGTTCCATTCAGCTCGCCGATCCGCGTTCTGACGACATCCATTCCGACTCCACGACCGGAAACGTCCGTAATTTCCGTCGCCGTGCTAAACCCAGGATGCCAAATATACTCCAGCGTTTGCTCTTCGGATAACTCTTCGGCGGCCGCTCCTGAGAGTAGACCCTTCTCAACGACTTTGGCTCGAATCTTGGCAACATCAATTCCCATTCCGTCGTCCCGCACGTGAATGTATACGCTGTTTCCGCTATGACTGGCTTCCAAGACAATCGTGCCGGCCTCCGGTTTGCCGCTTGCGATACGCTGTTCAGCAGATTCCATTCCATGATCGAGCGAGTTGCGGACGAGATGGACCAACGGATCCCCCAATTCATCAATCATCCGTTTATCCAACTCGGTTTTCTCTCCGTGAATCACCAAGTTGACTTTCTTGCCACGTTCCTTCGACAGATCTCGAACGACCCGTTTGAAACGGTTAAACAGCGGTCCGACTGGTACCATCCGCGTATCGAGAACGCCACGCTGCAAATTGTGCGAGACGCGCGTCAGTTGATCGACGGCTTCTCCGATTTGACCAAAACATTGACGGCCATTGTCCCAAATGTCCGATTGTTCGGTCATCAATTCCAATCCGGCCCTGAGTTGCTGCACTTCGGCTGACCAGTTGCCGCCCGAACGATCCAAACTTTCGATGGTTCGCTTTAGGCTATCTTTAAAGTCACGAACACGATTAACCATTCCAGCACTGCGCAGCTCGGGACTGATGTGGGAGGTAATCTGAAGAAAGCGAGCCCGATTAACGACGAGTTCACCCGCGAGGTTCATCAAGTTATCCAGTCGGTCAATGTCGACTCGCATCGTTTCCACAACTTTTGTCGCTGGCTTTTCGACAGATGATGACTCGACTTGTTGATTGACTCCCTCTTCGGCCGTAATGGCGTCAGATGACGCGGACTCCGACTGCAACAAGGAATCGCCCCGACCAGCATTGACTGTCGAGACAGTCTCCACCGTTTCAGGCACATTCGGTACGGACTCTACTTCTCCTGAATCAACCGCTGCGTCGGCCACATTCTGCGGGGCCTCCGATTCTTCAGTCGATTCTCTCGTTGACGTGACTTCGACCGTTTCTTGTTCGGCCGATTCTGTGCTTTCGCCTTTGAACTCGATCGACTCCACACCATCGACATCCGCGGCAGAGCGAATGACTTCAAGACTTTCCTGCGTTTCAATCCAAACGTCAAAACTCTCCAAAGCCTCATCGTCCGACATTTCGTCCAATTCAGGATGAGTTGATTTGACGTCGCCGAAACCGGATAGCCGGGAAACAATTAGTTGTGCCTTGAGATCAACCAATGGCAATCCCGATTGGAACTTCACGGTCATTTGAATCGTGTTGCTGCCCACATCGACGGCTGGGACAGGTGCCGCCAGGGTCGAGCTGTCCTTGGGGGTCTCCTGGACATCGCTGCTCGAAGTGCGATCACTATCGACCGCATTGTGCGCATCTTCTTCCAACTGCCTTAACTCTTGCAGCAACTCTGCCGAACTGGCCAACTGCTCGCCATCACGCAGGCGACCATTACATTGACGTAGAAAATCAATACAGCGCAACACGAGGTTCATCGTCGGCTCATCGAGTCGATCCTGCCCCGATCGAAAGCGCTCGAATCGATTTTCCAAATGATGAGTCAACACCGTAATGTTGTCGAAGCCCATCATTCCGGCAGATCCCTTGATGGAATGAATCAATCGGAAGGCCTCATTCAAATCGTTCGCATTGGCGGGATCCCGCTCCAGAGCCAACATCGTTTCCACAAGGTCGTCGAGTTGCTCTTCAGTTTCGTCAAGAAACGTCTGAAGATACTCCGCCATATCGTCGGGAAGATTTGCTGAGTTGTCGGTCATTGTTACGTATTTCTTCTGACACTTTCCGATGCCGTTGGGGCGATGTCTTTCGTTTTTTGATAAAGAAATGGAGAGATCTTATGCAGCGGATCGAGCATGTCGTAGACCCCTTCGGAAGGCCCAACGACCAGGTAACCGCCAACGGCCAATGAATTGAGCAGGTTGTTAATGACGACCTGCTTTGACTCGCGGTCGAAGTAAATTAGCACATTGCGAATGAAGATGCAGTCGAAGTTTGATTCAGGCAGCGACTGCATCAGGTTGTGCTTTTTGAATTCCACTTGATCTTTGATCGCCTTGCGCATCAGCCACGAATCGCCATCATTTTGTCGCTGGAAGTATCGCCGCCGCTGCTTGTCAGCGACGGATTCGATTGCTCGGGCATTGAAGACCCCTTCTCGAGCTGCATGCAGGGCTTCTTCGCTGATGTCCGTCCCTAGAATCTGCAACGACCAGTCTCGTAAGCGATAACTGTTCTCCGCCAGACAAATCGCAATGGTATAAGGTTCGGCGCCGCTCGCGCAGCCTGCGGACCAAAACCGCAGCGACGCTGGTCGCCGACCGGCGCGATAGTCGGAAATCACTTCGGTCAGCAGCTCTGTTTTTAGCCAATCGAAGTGCTTT
>JANQRQ010000323.1 GCA_028284485.1 Planctomycetaceae bacterium
CGAAATTGTTGCAGCGACATAGCCGCGCGCTGCGATTGCCTGAGCGACCTTCGCGTGACTGGCCCTAGTGCCGTTCGCCCAGCCGCCACCGTGAATGCAGACGACCGCGGGCAATTCGCCCCAGACACCTTTGGGTCGATAGATATCCATCTCCAACGTGCGCTCGCCGTAGCGGGCGTATGTGACGTCGAGCTTCGCATCTAAACTGTCGAGCGTCGACTGCGGGATCTCAGTACGACCGTCGGTACGTGGTTCGGGTAGCGCTTCTCCCGCTCGGCGCGCATCGAGGCGCATTTCCTCTTGAAACAAAATTGCCATGCCACGTAGCTTGCGGGAGATTTCTCCGTTCCGTACCGGGGTCGATTCCCCGGGATCATTCTGCAGGTCGTACAATTGGGGGCTCGGATTCAATTGGAGTTTCCAGTTGCGCCAACGGACGGCGGCGAGTGCCCCTTGGCTTCCGTGATAAAAGAATGCGTCGTTGTATTCATTCCGTTTGATCAACGGTGCCCATTCGCCGGCCGGGTTCCAGCGTCGTCTCAGCGGAACCGACGCGTTGAGTGATTTTTTCATTCCGGGTGGTGGCACGACTTTGGTTTCGCCCTTAAGCAGCGGACTGATGTCGCGCCCGTCAATCACGCGGTCTGTCGGAACTTCGATCCCTGCAAACGTCGCGAGCGTGGGGTACCAATCCATGGCCCGTACGACCGCTGACGATTCCACGCCCTTTTGCAGTCCTAAGCCCGGTCCCCAGGCAATGGCCGGCACACGAATGCCACCTTCGTAGGTCGACAGCTTGCGCCCCCGAATCTTTTGGGCCGGCGTGCGCCCCGGTCCACGACCGTTGTCGGATGCATAAATGACCAGTGTGTTGTCATCGAGGCCCAAGGACTTCAAAGAATCGAAAATTCGGCCGACGTTGTAATCGAGTTCTTGAATCGCGTCGCCGTATTCGTCCCATTCGGAACTCCCTTGGAATTCTTCGCTCACGCCGAGCGGATTATGCAGCATGGTATGCGGCAGATAGAGAAAGAAGGGGCCTTCCCTGTTGTGCTCGATGAAACGAATTGCCTCGTCGGTGTAGCCCTTCGTCAGCTCCGCCGGATCAGCCGGTCGTTTGACGATCTCGTCGTTTCGCATTAACGGAACGCCACCCTCATTCTCGAAGTAAATGACTTCGACCGGGTCGAGGTTGTGCAACAACCCGAAATAGGAATCGAACCCTTGGTTATGTGGCAGGAACGGTTCGTGAAAACCGAGATGCCATTTCCCGATGCAAGTGGTGGCATAGCCGTTGGCTTTCAAAAGCTCGGCAATTGTCAACTCGTCGGGATGCAGGCCGGATTTCGAATCGGCTCGATGCACCCAAATCTGATTGCCGACTCGCCGTGGGTAACAACCGGTCAGCAACCCAGCGCGCGACGGACTGCAAATCGGTGCCGCCGCGTAGTAGTCGGTAAACCGCGTCCCCTCATTTGCCATGGCGTCGATGCGAGGCGTTTCTACTTCCGTCGCGCCGTAACAACCGAGATCATAGTACCCCTGATCGTCAACAAAGATGAACACGATATTCGGTGGCCGGTCAGCGGCTGCTGCCTGCGATGACCTAGCACCATAGGAAAGCAGCAATGCCAAACAGGCGACGTTGAAAACTCTTCGCTGCATCGGTTCTCTCGTTTATTGATTAAAGCAGTTGGCCAAGTTCTCTTCTGGTGAAATTCTCGCAGTGATGACCGTGCCGGACTGGCTCTTGTCTCAACCCTTATTACAAAGCCGTTGTGTGTTGCAAAGTGTCAACCTATTCCGCTTTCGGAGATTTCCTTTGGGAAAACAGCCATGTCATCATATCTGTTTCCGCATCGCACCGGTCGCTACTTAGCTGAGTAGTGCCATTGTCAGCACCTGGAATCATTTTTTCAGCAACACCATGCCCATCTCCGGACCAGGTGGTCAGTTTCATGTTTCCACCCAGTTCTTGCATCTCGGCGAATAGCTTACGATCAGGCTCGATGGGACAAACGTTATCTTTGTCTCCGTGAAAAGACCAAATCGGGATGTCTTTGATCACGTTCGCATCGATGAAGTCATCGTCCTGGGTGCGGCCTGTTCCAGCCGATGGTGCCGCAGCCGCGAAATAGTCGGGATCAATTTGCAGCAGAATAAACGTTCCATGCCCTCCCATGGAATGACCCAGGATATAGATTCTGTCCATATCGACTGACGGCAAGTCGGCGATGATCGCTTTGATTCTTTTGAGATGCTCTCCGTCCCATAAATGATCTGCCTGAGGGGCCAGCACATAACAGGGGAAATCCGCACGCCTTTGCTCTTCAGCCAGTTGCCGGTTCCACCCCTTCAGTTGTTTTCGGTTATCGGTCCCTCTTCCGCCGCCGCCATGCAATGACACAATCAGCGGATATTGCCGCCTGGCATCGAAGTTGATGGGCTGCATGAGACGATACGGCATCTTGTCGTCTGCATGTGGAACATAAAGTTCCATCCAGCGATTTGCAGCTCCCTGACTTGCAGCTTGTTCATTCTCTCGCTGCTGCTGGTTGTCTTCCGAGTTTTGCGCCACGGCCACGTTGAGAAGAAGTGACACGATCGCGAAAGACGCAAACAATCTGGTCTGGTAGACCATCAGATTCCTCCAGTGATGGAACGAATTCTTCCGAACGCTGGTCGTGCGCTTCATAGGGCACTACAGTTTCTTGGGCAGTTTTCTGTTGACCCAATCCTTGTACTCCGGCCGTTGGCCCCACTCGTTGAGAAACGGTTGGTATTCGGGAATTGCGTACCAAAAGCGTCCATGTGGGCCTTCGCGAGTGACCCGGCCCTCCGGGTAATCGGCTCCGGACCGGCTTTTCGCAATCGATTCGCTCATGGCATCCAAGGCAGACCGTAATCGCTGGGCATCGGCCGGTCGCTCTGTCATCAAATCATGCGATTCCGTTTTGTCGGACACCAAATCGAACAGCAAGTATTTTTTGCTGCCAGCTTTTTCCGTCATGACCTTCAAGTTGTTGTCGATCAGCGCCGCCTGACCATGAAACTGGAACGGAATCGGCTTGGTGCGCGGGCCGATCTCGCCGGCCAGCAACGGTTTGATACTCATGCCGTCGACCAATTCCAACGTCGAGTCCTCAGGCAGTTCCAACAAGTCAACCAGCGTCGGAAAAATGTCCATCGTCGATGCCGGGTATGACGTAATTCGAGGCTTAATCCCGGCGGGCCATTCGATGATGCCCGGAACGCGTAGGCCACCTTCCCACATCGTTCCTTTGTTGCCGCGCAGGCCGCCGACCGAATCGTGGCCGACGTTCTTGAGTCCCCCGTTGTCGCTGCAGAACCACACCAGCGTATTCTGGGCGAGCCCCGTTTTGTTCAGGCCAGCACGAAGTGTTCCGATGCTGCGGTCCATGGCGACCAATTCACCATGATGGTTCGCCGACGCGGTTGCTTCCCCGTTGATCTGGTCCTCTTGACTGGCCAACCATGGACTGTGAGGCGACCCGTACCAGATAACTGTCAGAAACGGTTTGCCTGCACGACTTTCACGCTTGATGAACTTCAGGGCTTCGCCGACGATAATTTCCGACGAGTCCCCTTGGAATTCTTCCAACTCTCCCATGCGGCTCATGACGGGGTTCATGTCGAAATAGTTGCTGACGGTTAACCAGTGATCGAATCCAAAATGCCCGGGGTGATGCGGATCTGATTCGAGCACCGGTACCCCCGGACCACGGATGCCGTTCAGGTGCCATTTGCCGAAATGGCCCGTCGCATAACCCGCGTGTTGCATTGCTTGGGCAATGGTCCGTTCCTGCCGATGCAAGGCATAGCCATGCTCCAGCACTCCCGTGCGGTCATGGGTTCGCCCCGTCAACACGCTGGCCCGAGTCGGAGAGCAAACCGGGCCGGCAGCATAAAACCGATCGAATCGCAGACCGTTAGCGGCCATGGCGTCGAGATTCGGAGTTTTGAGGATCGGATGATTGTAGTAGCCGGTCTGCCCCCACCCCTGGTCATCCGCCATCACCAATACGACATTGGGTCTTTCAGCGGCCGTTACGGCGCTCGCAAAGGTAGAGCACAAAATCAAGATCGCGGCAAAGAATGTAAGGAATGCGAGCCGGCGCGTCCCGAACAATTCACGGACCGTAGCGTCAGAGTCGTCTCGTTGTGCCAAGTTGTCCTCCATCGATTTCGTGCTTGCTATTTTGTGACGCGCTGTTCGCCACACCTCTCGAATTGAATTGATATCGACCACTTCTATAGCCACTTGTTTCGATGATATCCGGGTATGTCGTATCATTCCAATCCCGTATCAAAACAGCGACGATGGGGCGATTCGGAGTGTAGACCGGAATACGGGGGACCGTGAGTGCCGGACAAGCTGTAGTAACGGACCCCCTAGCGCGTTTGCCAATACGAATATCACTGCCGCGTCCGCTGGGATTTGTCGTGGTCTACGATTCTCACCAACAAAAGGCGCCAAAGATTGGTAGAATCGCTAGGTAAACGCGAACTTAGTTACAATAGGAATTCCAATGAAAGTTGTTCGACGAATCTTGCTGATGACAATACTGTTCGCGGCTACGATGGCCGTGGTTGGCCCCGCTTCCGCACAATCGGACGGCAAACAGCCCAACATCATTGTCTTATTTGCGGATGACCTCGGTTATGGGGAACTCAGCTGCCAGGGCAATCCTGAAATACCCACACCCCACATCGATTCGATCGCTGAAAACGGCGTCCGCTTTACTGACGGCTATGTCACCGGCCCCAATTGCAGCCCGTCCCGTGCCGGACTGCTGACTGGGCGAATCCCGACACGCTTCGGTTACGAATTCAATCCTATCGGCGCGGTGAATGAACGGCCCGGCATCGGTTTACCGGTCGCTGAAGTTACCATTGCCGAAACATTGCAGAATGCGGGATACACAACCGCGCTGATCGGAAAATGGCACCAGGGCGGCACGGCCGAGTTTCACCCATTTCGACACGGCTTCGACGAATTCTTCGGGTTCATGCACGAAGGCCACTACTTTGTGCCACCACCGTATGATGGTGTCACGACAATGCTGCGTCGCAAGACGCTGCCTGGCGGACGTAAGGGCCGCTGGGTCGGAACCAAGGGCCTGATCTATACCGATCACATGGGCGGCAACGAGCCAGATTACGACGCCGATAACCCGATTACGCGCGGCGGTCAGCCGGTGATCGAAACGGAATATCTGACTGATGCGTTCACGCGTGAAGCGGTCGATTTCATAGACCGTCACGACGACAAGCCCTTTTTCCTCTATCTGGCGTACAATGCAGTTCATAGCCCCTTGCAGGGCGCCGATGCCTACATGCAGAAATTCTCTCACATCGAAGATGTCCACCGGCGTATTTTTGCGGCCATGTTGGTGAATATGGATGACAGCGTCGGCGAAGTTATGAAGCAATTGCGGAAGTCCGGCCTGGAAGAAAACACGATCGTCTTTTTCCTGAGTGACAACGGCGGACCGACACGCGAACTTACCTCCAGTAACCTGCCGTTGCGCGGAGGAAAGGGCACGATGTATGAAGGGGGCCTACGAATTCCCTTTATGGTGCAATGGAAAGGAACAATTCCTTCTGGGCAGCAGTACACAAAACCTGTCAGTTCCATCGATATCTATGCGACAGCTGCGGCCAATGCTGAAAGGGCAACGACACCAAAGCAGGTTGAAGGGGTCGATCTAATTCCATTCCTCACGGGACAGGATAGCGGCACCCCACACGAAACCCTCTTCTGGCGGCAGGGAGGCAAGGCCGGCCTTCGCCACGGCGATTGGAAAGTCGTACGTATGGGTGGTCGGCAGACGCCCGGCAACGCACGTTGGGAACTGTACGATCTCTCCCATGACCTGTCCGAAGAAACCGATCTTGCGAATTCACAACCCGAACGACTTAGCAAAATGGTTGGACTTTGGGAAAAAATGAACGGCGAAATGAATGAGCCACTGTTTTGATGGAGCACGACATTTCGCTTTTTGGGAATGTTGAACAGCAATTACCTACGGATAACAGCTTCACTGGAAAGACCGACATGAAGAAAATCTCGATATCGATGCTTGCGCTGATGTGTGCGGCCGTTCTACTTTCCTCGGTGCCGGCCTTTGCCCAACAAAGCCGGAAGAAACCGCAGCCACGACTGCAATTCAAAGTCCAAAAACTGCACCTCGACAACAACGAGGGCTGTGCCGTAGGCGACATCAACAACGATGGAGTCCTCGACATCACCGCCGGTGCTTTTTGGTACGAAGGGCCGGATTTTGTCCAGCACCCACTTCGCCGGCTCCTCCCATTCGGAGCCGATTACTTGGAAAACAATGGCGAACACCTTATGGATGTCAACGGCGATGGTTGGCTCGATGTGGTGTCGGGTTCCTTCATGCAATCACTGCTTCACTGGTACGAGAATCCCGGAGCGAACGGCGACTACAGTGAATGGTGGAGGGTGCATGAATTGGTCAACACCGAGCATGTCAAAAACGAAAACACCAGGATGCATGATCTGGACGGCGATGGGTATGGAGAGATCGTGATCGACAGCTGGGACGAGAACAATCCACTGATGGCGTGGAAAGTCTCGGCAGGGCCGAACCCCAGCGCGAAAAAGATCCTGATCGGGGAAGCCGGCAGTGGGATTTCCAACGGACACGGGATGGGATTCGGCGATGTTAACGGAGACGGGCTTGAGGATGTGATCTTCAAGAATGGTTGGTACGAGCGCCCCGCAGCCGATGACATGGAAAAGCCCTGGAAGCATCACGCCGATTGGTCGTGGGATCATGCCGGCTCTCCAATGCTTGTAGTCGACTTGAACGAAGATGGCCTCAATGACGTGATATGGGGCGACGGCCATAACTATGGGATCTATTGGATGCAGCAGCGCGAACCCTCTTCAGATGGCTCGACGAATTGGCGAATCCACACGATCGATAAGAAAACCTCTCAGGCACACACGATGGTTTGGACTGACATGGACGGCGACGGAAAACCCGAGTTGATTACTGGCAAGCGCGTGCGAGCCCACTCTGGCAAAGATCCTGGCGGCCAGGATGACCCCGTTCTAATGATTTATGACTGGAATCCAGCAACGCTTCGCTTCACCAAGAACGAAATCCATCGCGGGGAAGCGGGCATTGGATTGCAGATTCGAATTGCCGACATGAATGCCGATGGACGCCCCGATATCGTCGTCCCCGGGAAAAGCGGAACGCACATCCTATGGAACGAAGGGGTGAAGTAGCGGTTGTCGGCTGTCGTTCCCGCTCAATCACGAGACTGCAAATCCTAGCCATGAACTCTATGAGAACGATTCTACTTCTCCTGTCGGTATTTGTCGCAAATATTGGCGTTAGTCAGGGCGCTCGACCGAATGTGCTTTTTATCGCGATCGACGATCTGAATGACTGGGTAGGTTGTCTGGATAGCCATCCACAAGCGACAACTCCCAATATCGACGCATTAGCAGCACGGGGCACTTTGTTCTCCAACGCGCATTGTCAGGCGCCGGTTTGTAACCCGTCCCGGACCAGTGTGATGACCGGACTGCGTCCTTCGACGACCGGAGTGTATGGATTGGCTCCATGGTTTCGGACAGTGGATGAACTGAAGGATCTGACGACGCTGCCGCAGCACTTTTCGAATGCCGGCTATAAGACCTATTCGGTGGGAAAGATCTATCACGGTCGAACCTGGAACAGTTCTGGCGTGGCAGAATTCGATGTGGTTGGCAAGACCGAACCCGGATTGGCGCCGAAAGAAAAACGTGTCGCGACGCCTCGTGGTGGTCGAGGAATGGATTGGTCCGTTTATCCGTACAAAGAGTCTGACCACAAAGATTGGAAGACAGCGAGTTGGGCTGTTCAGCAATTGGACAGAATGCCGGAAAACCCGTTCTTCCTGGCGGTCGGCTTTGCTCTGCCGCATGTGCCGCTGTTTGCCACACAGAAATGGTTCGATTTGTTTCCCGAAGATGAAATCATCTTGCCCCGCATGCTGCTGGATGATCGCCACGATACTCCGCGATTCAGTTGGTACCTGCATTGGAAATTACCCGAGCCGCGCCAGAAGTTCCTGCTGCAGGCAGGCGAACAAATCAAAATTGTGCAGGCCTACCTCGCCAGTACGAGTTTTGTCGATAGCCAGATCGGGCGAGTCCTCGATGCGCTGGAGCGAAACGATTTGGCTGACAATACGATTGTGGTTCTTTGGTCCGACCACGGTTATCACTTAGGCGAAAAGGAAATCACTGGCAAGAATACACTTTGGGATCGGTCGACTCGTGTACCTTTTATCTTTTCCGGCCCCGGCGTAGCGGAAGGGCAAGTTTGCAATCGGCCGGCGGAGCTATTAGATATCTATCCCACGTTGAGTGAGTTATGTGGATTAGAGATTCCAGATCATTTGGAAGGCCTCAGCTTGGCTCCGCAGCTCAAAGACGCGAATGCACCACGATCGCGGCCCGCCATTACAACACACAACCACGACAATCACGGTGTTCGCACGGAGCGGTGGCGCTACATTCAATATGCGGATGGATCGGAAGAGCTCTACAATATGATCCAAGATCCCCACGAGTTCACCAATCTGGCGGCGGATGCTCGGTACTCAGCCCAGAAACTCGCTCTCAGAAAGCAGCTCCCCAAGATCAACAAAAAGCCAGTGCCAGGCAGCGCCAACAGAGTACTCATTTACGAAAACGGAATCGCCAATTGGGAAGGGCAGGACATCGACCCCAACGAAGCGATTCCCGATTGAGTTAGCCGCGCTTATTGGCCAGGCAGTTAGGTCGTTTATCGGATCGAATCGCGTCTCGATCAGTGTGTAAGGTGACAGCCAATTGGAAATGATGACCGGAATGTGAGCGCACACATTCCCGCCAACAAGCTCGATCAGCGCTCTTTTGGTCTGGCTGATGGTAAAGCATTCCAGCGAAGCATTGTCTTATGCCATCGGTGCCGCAAGGGGTGGCAGCACACTCACACTCGATTGGGTGGTCGCGGGACTAGTCATCATCGCCTGGAAGCGAAATTGGCCGACGGCATGCCTTTGTATCGGTACCGCCGGGTAGGGCAATCGCCGTCACACCAACTCAGAATCTGGCCGAGACTTCTCAAGATTGGCGACTACTCAAGCGGCGGTGTCCTAATAATCAGGATGCGAAAGCCGTCTCCTTGTGGTTTGGCAGCAGCCGGCCACCGCACGACTTTCTTCTTGATGGTTTCGCTGAATTCTCCGGTAAACGGATCGAACCATCTTTCTGTCATAGTCCGCCCGCGTAACTCCTCCGGCAAACGCAGTCCGATGTACTCGCATTCCTTCGGCACATAATACAGATACAAATCTTTACCGTTGTGCAGCGAGAAGCCGGCGTTGCTGTTCTTATCCCCCGCGATCAAGTGGTCGACGTGGTATTTGTCCACAAACGATTGCATGTAACGATAATACTCCAGTCGCGGACGGGAATCGGCAGGCAAGGCCTCGATATCGGGGATAACCACATTCCACGCGGCGCCTTGCCAATAATGCGTCGGATACGTGCCGGCGAAAACGCATTGATAGGCTCGCTCCAGACAAACCTCGGGCGACGTGTAGTTGCCGGTGAATACAACGTACGGTGCTCTCTCGTAACCGCCATGCTCGATGTTCAAAATCGGCTTTCCGGGAATGTTGCTGCGGACATTCCGCATGACGCCGTACAGTTCCGAACTCCACAATTGGACTGAAACAAAGTCAACCATTTCGGGAAATCGGCGGCAGTAGCCATAGTCGTGAACGGTGATCAGGCGGTCATACGCATCGAGCTCACGCAAGCGGTCGATCCGCTCGCTGATGTAATGCACATCGGTGTGACCATAGCCGAGTGCCTCCTTCGAAATATCCCACACGAGATTTGGGAACGCTTGATAGCGGCGAGCGACATAATCGAAGTACCGATTGTCCGCCTCAGAGTTGGCGGCTGGCCAATTCACCTGTTTGTTCCACACGTAAATCATCAAGTGCGCGACGATCCCCAGTTGGTCCAGGTATTCGATGACACGGTCCAGGCGTTGGAAGTACTCGATATTCAATCGCGAATGTTCGGGCTGCTCGTTGCTGCCCCCAAAAGGGAAGACTTTTGGGCTGCCATATTCGTGTTCGGCGGTCAGGCGTTCGTCCTTTTTCCAAGTGACGTCGTAAGCAAACACGTTCATGACGACTTGGTTGAAGCCATTTTCTCCCAGCGTGTCGACTAACTTTCGCGTGTCGGGAATATCGGATTCGTTCTCGGCATCGAGTGCAAACAACCAATCCGATTCAAACGCAATCGGGTAATAACTGTCGCCGTTTTCGTAGCGGAACCGAGTTGGAACTTTCGCATCAACGACGATCCCTCCTTTGCGTCCCATGCGGGCAGGCTCGACGGAGAGCCGACCGTTCTTGCGGTTCAACTCTGCTAGCGTTGATTGTGTGACATACGTCCACAAACCGGCGGACGGCGGAGTAAATCGGATCAGATACTCGTCACCGCCATTATAAAACCCCGATACGCGCAGCTGATTGCGCCCTGAGCTTTCGAATGTCGCGGAGAAATCGCTGTCGGTCGGCTGATCGGGCAGCCGATTGACGCGAAAGCTGATATCGATCACATCCCATTGTCGAGCGGAGATTTCACCGGCATCACGATGCTGAACAGTATCAACGGCGATCACTTGCTGTGAACCGACCACCAAGGCGACTAGAACGATAATCGGACAAAAGAGGTTTTTCATAGTGCAACAGAATCCTAATTCGAATTCATCAGGTCGGGGACGCTCGTTCATAGCATAGCCATAGCGACAGGTTTCAAGCCACACGCTATGGTAACCCGACGCCGTAGCGAGGGCAGGAGCGCGGCTCAATCTTGAGTCGACTTCTTCAAAACCAAGCCGGGAGTGCCAACAGCGGACAATCGAATTCTGGGCGAAATTCGCAAACCCGCAGACCGCCAGTGACTTTAAACTTCCGCGAGCGTGCCGGTGTTGCCACCAAATGTGTCGGTATCGACACCGAGTCGCTGGAGCATGGTCACGTACAGATTGGAAAGCGGAACGTCCTCGTGGCTGACTTCGATGCGCCACGGTTCTGGTCCGCCCTTCCACGGTCCGCCCTGTGGTTTCTCGGGACCGTAGTTCAAGTATTGCCCGTGCTTGAACCCCATGTTCTTTCCACCGAGGAGAATCAGCGGATAGTTACGGGAGAGGTGAAACGCACTCGAGGCCGAGCCGAACAACAACAGTGTGTTGTCGAGCATATTGCCCCCGCCGACGGTCTCCGACGTTGTTTTCAACCGATTAGCAAACCGCCCGAGTTCTTCGCTCAGAAATCGGCAGTACGTACCAAAGTTCTTCCAGCCGTCCGGCTCCTTGGTTTTGTGCGACAATTGATGTGTCAAATTGAAGCCAACCGCCCGCGCGAGGTAATCGCTCACACCGACTCCGTTCTCTCGACCAATCTGATAAGTCGCCACACGTGTCGAATCGGTTTGGAATGCGAGATAAATCAACTCGAACATTGTCTGCAGGTAATTACGCGGGTCTTCTGGCGTGACATCCAGTTTGAGGTGGTCGGCGACAACGGTGGGAAGCGGAGTATTCAACCAACGTTTGGCCTTTTCGACTTTCACTTCGGTGTCGCGAACCGACTGCAGATATTCATCAAGCGTCCCCTGATCGGCCTGCGAAAGCGTTCGCCGCAACGAACGCGCATCTTCCAGCAAATCGTCCAACGTGCTTTGGCTTAATGCCAACCGGCGGGCTGCATCCTCGTCGCTTTTGACAAAGAGCATGTCGAAAA
>JANQRQ010000356.1 GCA_028284485.1 Planctomycetaceae bacterium
GAGATTTCGAATGTCCACATGCCCGCGGAATGCGGCGCAACTTCCGTATCGGGATTGGCCGGCGGTTGAATGTCAATCGGCAAGTTGTGAAGTACCATCAACCGCACGTCGGTCAATTTGCGATCGCTGCTGTTTCTCAGCGTGGCCACAACTCTGGCCGTCGCTGAATCGCGCAACTCCAATGAACTGGGTGTTAGCTCCAAAGTGACCGTCGGCGCCGTTATCGGAGGCGTCGGCGCTGCAGGGATTGTAACGGCGGCACTTGGACTGGCAGTGGGTGCGACTGCCTGGCTGCCTGTCGGGGCAGGCTGAACTGCACGAGTTGATTCCTGCGCTGATGTCGGTGTCACGAAATGCAGCACGACCACGACAAAGAATGGCCATGCGACATAACGACGCCTTTGGGAAGAAATGCGCATCGTGCAATCAGTCAATGAGAAGATCGATGTGATCATCGTGCGAACTTCATCAAAATGTGATGTGTAGTGAAGTTCGCAACTGTTAGCAAACTACCATGACACCGAAATCATTTCCAATGTTCAGTCACTTCGATCGTCATAGAATCCAACGTTCGTTCGCGCACTAAGACAGGAGGGTTTTCACTCACTTAATGCAAGGTGGACGTCTCGAGTGCAGGCGCATGACGGGAATCTTCCCCCGAGTGTTGCAACCCATCTTAGGCATCGCGGCGTGGTGCAGCGGCCGCTTGCACCAAGGCTTCAAGTTGTTCATACGGCTGCGCGCCAACAACGCCGCGGTTAGCTGCAACAAAAGTTGGAACACCGGTCACACCGAGTTCGCGCGAGCGTTGCCAATCGGCATCGACTGCATCGCGGAAGTCGCGGTTCTCCAGAATCCGTTTCGCTTCATCGCCGTCGAGACCAATTTGCTCGGCGATCGCGACAAGTCGGTCCACGTCAGCCAAATTCACATTCTCAACGAAGTACGCCTGAAAGAGTGCATCGTGAATCAATTCGCCATTTGATTGCGACTCGGCCCACTTTGCCAGTTCCTGGGCCAAGCGACTGTTGTAGGTCATTGTCCGCTCGCCGTACGCTAAGCCTTCGTCAGCCATCAGCCGGGCCATGCGCACCTGTGCCGCCGACACATCGAAGTTGCGACCGGCGAACAACTGTTCCAATGTCATCCCCTCGGACGGAGTCTCCGGGTGCAACGGAAAGTGCACGTACTTGACGTCGACCTCATATCGTGATTGCAGTCTGTCCACACGCCCGGTGCAGAGATAGCACCAGGGTCAGACGTAGTCGGAGAAGATTTCCAAAGTGATCATGGGCACCTCAGACCACGGTTGGGATTTGTTTATGAACTGCGACCGCATGATCATAGGGAACGCGCGCCGCGATCTGCCAGTGACAGGACCGAAGCCCGAATTATTCCTGAATCCGTGAGCGCAATTCGCAATCCCCGATGGGAAATGAAGCACGGTTATCCAGCCCATAACGCGATGGATTGAAGCCTGAAGCGCTAGCGAAGGCAAGATCGGAGAAACCCTTCGCTTGCGCTTCAGGCTTGAACGAACTTGAATATCGGGTAACTGTTCCTTCATCGGCGGTAACGACTTGATGGTTGGTGACAGAATGCCCGAAAGATTTGACGGCAAGCAAGTTGTCGGCCAAGATGACATCAAACTGCAAACAGCATGCAAACGGTAGCGACGCCCGTTGCGCACAGGCACTTTAGTTCCTGCGACATCACTAGCCGAGATTTCCGTCGATTTTGAGGTTCCCAATGCATCAGCGATTGACGTGTGACTTACTGCATTTTTGTCGTACCCATCGAATCGTGATCTGTTCCGTTGCGGTGATTTCCGCAATGTTGCTTGTCACCACAGCCGACGCCGCCGAGGGGAGTCGACCCAATATTATCTTCATCATGGCCGACGATATGGGGTATGGGGATCCTGGTTGCTATAACAGCAATTCGAAGGCCCCAACGCCCTCTATCGACCGATTGGCCGCCGAAGGAATGCGGTTTACCGATGCGCACGCCCCGGCTTCGGTCTGCGTGCCAACCCGTTTCGGTTTGATGACCGGGCGGTATCCGATGCGCAGCAATCGCAATCCGCGTGGTCCGTGGATTCAACCAAATCGACTGACGGTCGGCAAACTCTTGCAGCAAAACGGCTACCGCACGGCCTGCGTAGGTAAATGGCATTTGGGATTTGAAATCAGCGACTACGCCGACCCGCTGAAAGGGGGACCGGTCGACCGAGGCTTCGACCAATATTTCGGCATCCCCGCGTCATTGGATATTCCCCCGTACTACTACATAGCGAACGATCGGGCGGTCGCGGCACCGACCGAAACGATCGGAGCGAATTACAGTGAGGGAGTCACGCGCATTCAGGGAGCATTTTGGCGGGAGGGGGGCATCGCCCCCGGTTTCAAACATGTCGACGTGCTGCCGAAGTTCACCGAAAAGTCGGTGGCGTTTATTAACGAGCTGGCGCCGGCGAGTTCTGAGGAACCGTTCTTTCTGTATGTGGCGCTGCCGGCTCCGCACACACCGTGGTTGCCGATTGACCCGTTTGTCGGGAAAAGCCGCGCCGGCGACTACGGCGATTTCGTCGTGCAGGTGGATGCGACCGTGGGTGCCATTCTGGAAGCGCTGGAGCAAAATAACGCAGCCGACAACACATTGATCTTCTTCACCAGCGACAATGGGCCGGTGTGGTACGCCGCCGATGAACAGCGTTACGATCACGAATGCGTGGGGCCGCTACGCGGAATGAAGGGAGACGCCTGGGAAGGGGGCCATCGCATGCCGTTCGTCGCCCGCTGGCCGGGACAGATTCCGTCGGGATCGATCAGCGACGAAGTCATTTGCCACACCGATATGCTGGCGACGTTCGCCGCGATCTTGGACGAGAAATTGCCGGCCGATGCCGGGGGCGACAGCTACAACATCCTGCCAGCATTGTTGGGGCAGCCGCAGGGCGGGCCGATTCGCGAGGCAACGATTCACCAATCGTCGCGCAAGGTTTTGGCGATTCGCCAGGGGGATTGGAAGTTGATTCCGGCTCTCGGTTCGGGCGGGTTTTCGGAACCGCGTACCGTTGACCCCAAACCCAACGGACCGCAAGGCCAACTCTACAATATGAGACAGGATCTCGGTGAAACAAATAATGTTTGGAGCGAGCACCCCGACATCGTGAAGCGGCTGACGGACCTGCTGAAGAAATACCAGCGAGAGGATCGCAGCGTCGTAGCCCGGTAGTGACTTCGTGGGAGCGTCACGGCAGCTTCCCGGATTTCGAAAATAAGAACCCGAAGAGGCCCATCGACATCTCGAAGGGAGAAACCATGCGCAAAACACAACTCCTCGTCATATGTTCCGCCTTATTCCTGTTCGGCGTTAAAGCAGACGCTCAACAGAGTAACGATCGATTTCAACAGTGGGACGAGAATAAAGACGGCAAACTGACACAGGAAGAATTGCCTAATAATGCACGCGGGGCATTTGAAAGCATGGATAGCAACGGCGACCGCGTCGTCGATCGGGACGAGTTTGATGCGTTCCTAAACAGTCGAGACCGTGCCGGAAGCCAGTCGGCACGGACTCCTTCGCCCACCCATGCCGATGTCAAGTATGGCGAACATGCAAAGCAGGCGTTCGATATCTGGCTCGCCGAATCGAAAGACGGCGCTCCGACGCCCTTGGTGATTTACATTCATGGCGGCGGATTCCGCGGCGGCGACAAGAGCCGCATCGATGGCCACCCAATTCAAGATTATCTGGATCAGGGGATCTCGTTTGCCTCGATGAATTACCGATTGAGCGACGTCGGGCCGTACCCGATCATGATGCACGATTCCGCGCGCGGGCTGCAATTAATCCGACACAAGGCGAAGGAATGGAATCTCGATCCCCAGCGCGTTGCATGTTACGGAGGCTCAGCCGGGGCGGGGATCTCTCTCTGGCTTGGGTTTCATGAGGATCTCGCGGACCCAAACAGTGACGATCCCATTGCCCGCCAGTCAACTCGTATTGTCGCCGCAGGTACGACCGGCGGGCAGTCGACTTACGACATGCGGACTTTCCGCGAGTGGTTCGGCGTTCCCGATCTGCCGCCGCATCCGGCACTCGTTACGTTTTATGCGATCGAGAACGAGGAAGATTGGGACTCCGACCGTGTCAAAAAGCTCATGACCGATGCCTCGGCCATCACTCATTTAACGAAAGACGATCCGCCCGTTTTTATGACCTACGGTCGAGGGGACGTTCCGGTCGACGTCAATTCGGAACCGGGCCTGTGGGTGCATCACGCGCGGCTCGGGCTCAAATTAAGAGAAGCGATGGACGCCATCGGTCTCGAATGCCATGTCACATGGAACGGCAACCCAAGCCCGAAGTACGAAGACATTCATGCGTTTCTCCGGGAGAAAGTTCGGGGAGAACGATAGGAGACGCCACTTCGCCTGCAGCCGTGTTGAATGCCGATTCCGCTATTGCTCACGCAACGAGTTGACGATTTGCATGCGGACAGCGCGAATGGCGGGGAACAGCCCGCCGACCAATCCCGTCAACAAGGCGATCAGCACGCCGCGCATCAAGACAGTTGGCCCAAATCGGAATGAAAATGTAATCTCGCTGAAAGTTGCCCAGTTGGCGGTCCCAGTTGTTAACCCGTTGAACGGCAAGGTGGCCAAACAGCCCAATACTCCTCCCAGCACGCAAATCAGCACCGACTCAAACAAGAACGAAAAAAGGATGCTTCGCCTGCGGAAGCCCAACGCTCGTAACGTGCCGATTTCCCGGCTGCGATTGGCGACCGCGGCATACATGGTGTTGGCTGCCGCGAACATAGCACCGATCGTCAAGAACAATGCAATCACATAGCCGACGAACTTGATGGCGATTGCCGAGGTCATTTGATCTTCGTAGTACTGTGTTTCTTCGATCGCCTTGAGATTAAACTGCTTATCGTCCTGGATGGTGGCGATCAACGACTGTTCGGCGGACTCATCACTGACTCGCAGGTTGACCGTTGTAACCGCATCAGGAGTTCGCCGCGCGCTGGCCAGGTCGCGAATGTCAGTCCACACTTCGGACTCGGCGGCGCTGCCGCCCGCTTCGAAGAACCCTACGATCTCAAAGTCGACACGGTTGATTTCGAGCTTCTCACCCAGGCTCAAGTTCTCGAATCGCGACGCCATACTCGCGCTCGTGATGGCCTCGTTGAGCCCCGGTCGCAAATCGCGGCCCTGCACAATTTCAAAATCGGGGCGCAGATCGCGACCGATCGTCTCAACTCCTCGGACAATCATGTTGGTCGTCCCGCCGTTGTTGCGGCGAGGCTTGGTGAGGATGGTCACAAACTCGGCCGAACACATCGGTTCGCCGTTCGCATTTCGCGCCACTCCATCCAAGGTTGCCAGCTCTTGCGCCTGCTGCGGTGTGATCGAGCTGCCCGTTTCGTCGGTCGCCCCTTTGCGCAACACAATGATGTCGAGAGGATGACCACTAATACGCAGCGCGTGCTCTAAACCGTCGGTCAGCCCGAACGTCAAAACCATCGCCCAAACGACCAAACCGGTGCCGAGCACGGTCATTAAAGATGTCATCCAGCGAACACGTAGATTGCGAGTGTTGTATTTCAGAGGAATCATAGTTGAGCAGTCGATCGCCGTTTCTATTGTGCCGGAATCAACCGGCCCGCGTCGTCGATACGAAATGAGTCGTCACACCACGCGCCGCAGACCATCCACCACCGACAATTGAGCAGCGCGAATTCCGGGAACGATCCCGCTGACCAGACCGATTCCGGCGGCGGCCCCGAGCATGACCAACAACCAGGGTCCGGCAAGATCGGCCAATCCGAAGGGAAAGATCTGCGTGTTCACGCTATGCAGCGCTTCCAAAAAAGCGCAACCAAGACCGATGCCCAACAGACCGCCGAATAAGGCAATCAAACAGGCTTCCCCCAGAATCATGCGTAACACATGCCCCCGCGGGAATCCGATGGCCTTGAGGACGGCAATTTCGGTGGTGCGTTCCCGCATCGACATGGCCATAGCATTGGCGGCCACAAGCGAAAGGGAAAACACAACTGCCAATCCGATATTGCGGATATAGGCCTGAATGTTCCCCAACATGTCGGTGAACATCTGAACGAACGCCGCTTCGGTTTGGGTGCGTGTCGGGTTCTGCGAGCTGGCAAACCGCGCATCAATGGCCTCGATGACCAACGGAATCTGGCTGGCAGAGGTGACTTTGGCGTAAATCGTTCCCGAGTTGTCCACACCAAAAGCGTTGGCTTGCTTCAACCCTTCGTTGAGATACTCCCAGTGGAACCATATCGAATCGGTGTACTGCGGGGCGTCGTACAAACCGCATAGTTGCAAGTCGAGATCGAAGGCTAAAAACGTTCCTTTCAGCGGGATGCGGTCGCCGACTTTCCAGCCTTTTCGTTCGGCCAACCTGCGATCGGCGACACAGCCTTGACGGTTCTCCTGCCAGGCACGCAATTCGTCCGGGTCGATCTTGTAATCGTCCCACACCCGAAACGCATGGTCGGCATCGGTGGCAAACTGCGCGAAAGCCATCGGCTGATCTTCATACGTTCCGCCGTACCAACTAAATGGAACGGCATCGATGACGTTTTCGATCGCGCGAACATCATCGACGTTGGCAATCGGCAGCGCACCCGAGAATCCTTGAATGTTCATCACCACCACACGGTTGTGCTTGTCCGCGTCGCGGCCCCACACCGATTGCATGACCATGTAACCGTGCAGCACGGTCATCAAGGCCAGGCTGAAACCAACGGAAAGTACCGTTAGCATCGTCCGCAACTTATTGCGAGCCACGTTGCGCCAAATGTATTTGAGGGTCTTCATGGTTGTTCCTGGTTCGTCGCCGTCACTGACACGTCGTCGACCAATACACCTTTCTCCAAGTGCAGCTGCCGCGAGGCACGCTCGGCAGCATGCGGATCGTGAGTCACCATGATAATCGTCTTGCCGAACTCCGAGTTGAGCCGCTGCATCAAATCGAGAATTTCGCCTGCCGATTGGGCATCTAAATCGCCCGTTGGTTCGTCAGCAACCAACAAGGTCGGATCAGTCGCGATTGCCCTGGCGATGGCCACTCTCTGCTCTTGGCCGCCGGAAAGTTGACGGGGGAAATGATCCATGCGGTCAGCCAGGCCGACAACATCTAAGGCCGTTTTGACTTGTTGATCCCGCTCGCGGCGCGAAAGCCCGGTTAAGGTCAACGGCAGCTCAACGTTTTCATAGGCTGTCAACACGGGGATCAAATTATAAAGCTGAAACACAAAGCCGATGTATCGCGAACGCCATTGAGCCAGTTCCCCTTCGGTCAGATCGCTTAAATCTTCTCCGACGACGATCACAGTCCCAGAGGTTGGTTTGTCCAATCCAGCAATCAGGTTGAGCAGCGTCGACTTACCCGAGCCTGATGGGCCCATCAGCGAAAGGAAATCGCCCTCGGCCATTTCCAGATTCATACCCGAAAGAACGGGAATTCTGATGGCATCGCGGCGGAACTCTTTGTGAAGGTCACGAATGACAACAACCGGTTCAGACACTTTGATCTCCGAAAACTGTAAACTCCTGGCCGGACAGAACCGCTAACACGGCGCCAACGAATGCCTATTCCCGAAGCTTGACCTTTTCGCCGATTCGAAGTTCCTCGGGCGGATTGACGATAACGCGTTCGTTTCCCGAGAGACCCTCGAGGATTTCTGTGCGCCCGTCTCGCTCGGCACCGACGACAACCGAAATCTGATCCACAAGAAGATCGCCATCGAGGATCCAAACGAAGGTGTCGTCTTCGGTCGATACGATAGCCGCCGAATCGCAAAACATCCGCTTCTGGTTGCTGTCGACCGGCGTCTGATTCGGATCATGCGCCGGAAGGAAATGCACTGTCGCGCTCATATCGGGAAACAAGCGCTCGTCGGCATTGAGGATTTCAACTTTCACTTTGATCGTGGCGCGCGCGCGATCGCCCATCGGGATAATCTTCCGCACACGCCCTTTGTATCGCCGATCGGGAACAGCATCGACAGCGACTTCCGCTTCCGAACCTTCGGAGACTCGGCTGATGTAGTCCTCTTTGACATCGCAATCCACTTCGAGCCGATCCAAATCGGCAATCGTCACCACCGAACCGCGACCCGAGGCCTCTCCCATCCCGCCGGGCAGTATGGATTCGCCAACTTCGGCATCTTTCGAAATGACTGTTCCATCGAACGGGGCTCGAACAATCATGTTTTCCTTGAACTGTTCCGTTTCTTGAACCCGAGCTTCGGCCTGGACAATCGCCGCTTCTAATGTGTCCCGCCGGGCAATCGCCGACTGATGCTGGAAATAAGCTTGATCGAATTCCGATTCCGACAACGTTCGCGAGTTACGTAGTTTCAGAATGCGGTCGAAATTCTTTTTGAATTGCTCGATTTCCACTTTGTTTTCGCCGAGTTCGGCTTCGGCGCGGGCCAGGCCGGCTTTGGCAGCAGCCAAGGCCGCATCGATATCTTTATGATCCAAAATGGCGATTACTTCGCCGGTCGCAACTCGGCTGCCTTCCTCAACCAAAAGCGATTCGATTCGGCCGGCAGCCCGAGCGCCAATTTTGGCTTGGCGAAACGACTCGATATACCCGGTCGCCACAACCAAAGCGTCGGCCGTCCGACCGGTCTCGACGTCGACCAATTCCGCCTGAACAATGGTCCTGGCACGGATCGCTTCCGGGACCCAATCCACGGTCTGTGCAGCCCATTCATGCTTCTGCCAAAGCGCAAAGCCGAAAGACCCGATGCCCGCTAGAACAAGGACTAAGAGGATTAGCTTCCAAAGTCGCCTTACCGGCGACTTTCGGCGGCGTTTGTCCGAACGAGGGATGTGCAACGACGCGAGCGCATCGCGAGGGTTTTTTGTCTCAAGAGATGACATGTCGGGATACTTAAGTGGAATACCACCGTGACCGGAATCGAGTGCCGCGAAATCTCCGTATCGATTATAGCAGGGCCTTGTTTAAATCGTACAAAATCTGCCTTATCCTGACGCAATTCAGCGAACGGCGGTTCGCTATGGGAAAAAACGGTAAACTCTGACTGCTTCCACCGTTGCAGAGTCCGCATCATCGGTAATTGATCATTGCCCCAGCCGATCTGGCCTGAGTTCGTCTGCAAACCGGTAGTAGTGCAGAATGATGCCCGCCGCGATGCCAACATTGACAGAATCGGTATCGGCGTCCATCGGAATCGTCACATTTCCGCTACAAAGCTGTAGAAGTTCCGGCCCCAATCCTGTCGCCTCGTTGCCAAACACCAAAACTTCGCGGGGTGCGCGTTGGGCACGAAACAGCGGCGTGGCACTCTCGTCGAGCACGGTTGCCGTCAACTGAAACTCGTACTGATCTCGCAGGGTCGCCAATTCGTGTGCAAGATACCGGGTATTGCGAATTGGAAGATGAAATGCGCTGCCCATCGATACGCGCAGCGTGCGGCGGGAAAAGGGGTCGGCACATCCGGGCCCGATCAACAATCCCTGCACGCCGAAGGCCGTACACAATCGAATGATTGTCCCCAAATTGTCCGGATCGGTCAGATGCGAGCAGGCAACGATCGTGTGCTGATCGGCCTTTCTCGCAAACAGCTCGTTCAGCTCGGGGCGCGGTTGATGTCGCCCACAGGCGAGCACGCCGGCATGAAAACTGTAGCCAACCAGCTGTTGCGCAGCCGAATGCGGAACGACAAGCACGGGCACGTCGGCTGGAAGTCGCTGACGAATGCGTTGTCGATTCTCGCTTACAAGTATCGAATCGACGGAATAACTGCTTTGCAACAACCGCAGAACGACGCGCCAGCCTTCGGCGATAAATATACCGGAATAGCGCGTCAAATTCGTTTGCTTCAAATTGCGATACGGTTCCAGACGAGGATCGTCGAGAGAAGAAACCACGGTCTCCGGCATGGCGTTACTCGTATCACAAATCAATCTGTCTGAGACCACAACATGGCAGAATCACCCAGGTTCGTGTCTGCTCACATAGCATAGTCAAACCTGCGACCGATGCCATTGTTCGAAAGACGGCTCGCCGTAGTCGCCCGCTCACACAGAATTGTGTTTTCGTTTTGAGGTCGGAGATGGAACTGCGTACAATCAGAGACGACTGGACAGTAAGAAATTGCCACCACTTGATAGAATGGCCGCTGACCCAGAAGACCCGACAGTATCCTCCTGCCATCAACGAGGGACCTCCATGGATATTTCACGACGCAGTTTCGTCAAGACCGCAACCGCCGCCGGTTTCGTGGCCGGAGCACCCGCAATTCTACCGGCCGCTTCGAAGGCCAAGAAATATCGCACGGTACTGATCGGAACCGGCTGGTGGGGAATGAATATTCTGCGCGAGGCGATTCGCTCGGGCGAATGCGAAGTCGTCGCCATGTGCGACGTCGACGACAACCAAATCGAAGGAGCACTCGCCGAGGTGAAGGAACTTTCCGGCGAAACTCCGAAACGATATCGGGACTTTCGCGAAATCCTGGAAAAGGAACAGCCGGAGATCGCCATTGTGGGAACGCCTGATCATTGGCATCCGTTGATCACCATCGCTGCCGTCAATTCCGGCGCACACGTATACGTCGAAAAACCGATCGGGCACACCATCAAAGAAGGGCGAGCCATGGTCAATGCCGCCCGACATAACAACCGCGTCGTACAGGTGGGAACACATCGCCGGGTGTCACCGCACAATGTCGCCGGCATGAAGTTTCTGAAAGAGGGCGGGGCCGGCAAGATCGGCATGGTTCGCGCCTTCGTGCATTACGGCGGCAACGCGGGGACTCCGACTCCCGACTCGGAGCCGCCCGAGGGCCTCGACTGGGATATGTGGTGCGGGCCTGCGCCACTCGTTCCCTACAACGCGAAGTTGCACCCCAAGGGTTTCCGGCAGTTCCTCGATTATGCCAATGGCACATTGGGAGATTGGGGCATCCACTGGATGGACCAGATTCTATGGTGGACCGAAGAAAAGTTCCCCAAGAAGGTCTCGTCCACAGGAGGGCGACACATCAAACGGGATAACACGACAGCACCTGACTGCCAAGTTGCAACATTCGAATTCGAATCGTTCACAGCCACGTGGGAGCACCGACAATTCGCCGCTAACAATGCAGAGAACCACAATATCGGCTGCTACTTTTACGGAACTAAGGGAACGTTTCATATGGGGTGGCGCGACGGGTGGAATTTCTATCCAACTAACAAGGGTCAAAAAGTGCTCCACCAGGAGCCGCAGCTGAATGAACCTGACAGCCAAAACATTCGAGAACTGTTCGCCGACTTTTTGCAGTCGATCAAAACAGGATCGCGACCCGCGTGCGATATCGAAATCGCGCATCGTTCAACGAATATGAGCCTGCTCGGAATGCTCTCCCTGAAACTGGGGCGCAGCGTCGAATGGGATGGCGAGAAGGAAATCATCGTCGGCGACGACGAGGCCAATAAGCTATTGCGCCGCGAGTATCGAGATCCCTGGAAGTACCCCGAAGCGTAACGTTTTTCCGACGCAGCCGAGGAGCGATAATCCCGTCTGCGTGATCTGCCCCATCACGAATAAGAGTCGAACGTCGACTTACGAGATCCCCGAAGCTCTATGAAGATTGCCGTTGTCAGCGACACCCATGGCCAGACGGAGTTCACTCGAGAGGCCGTTAGTATTCTAAAGGACCACCCGATCGAGCAGGTATTGCATTGCGGAGACATCGGTGCGGTTGAAATCGTCAACCTGTTTGAAGATTGGCCGACGCGATTCGTGTTTGGCAACGTTGATCAAAATCAGGACGAATTGAAGCGCGCGATTTCTGATGCCGGCCAAACCTGCGACGACCGATTTGGAGAAGTCGACTGGGCAGGCCGAAAAATCGCGTATCTGCACGGCGACGATTTTAAAAGGTTGCGATCCACCGTGGCGGCCGGTTGCTGCGACCTGGTATGCCATGGCCATACCCATGTTCCACGATGGGAGAAGGTGGGCCGTACGATGGTGCTCAATCCCGGCGCGTTATTCCGTGCCGCTCGCCACACGGTCGCCATTGTCGACTTGGATTCGCTCGAAGCCGAGCATATCGCCATCAACTAAACGAGGGACGATATCCGGCGAACGAAGTCGACGATTGGAAAGAGGCACACGCCGGGTAATCGGAATTGGCAGTCACAGCAAAAGCTGCGATCTTCCAAGTACGGCGTTCAAGCACTGCCGCGGCCCGATTATGACGAAGGTTCGTCCTGGTCGTCACCGTTTGTGAAACCGATCGCGATGACTGCTCCGATTCCGATCAGCATCATGGCGACACGTTCCCGAGTCCAGAAACCGCAGTTCTGACCGCGGACGATCAAATCGGGAGTCACCGCAACACTGATTCCTCGTGGCGCTGTCGGAGGCGCCGTACCGGGTGCCCAAAAGGAATACAGGCTGTGGCTTTGTCCCACGGTCACCTCGTGAACGCCGGGACGCAAGTTCGCGATGGCAAAGCGCCCCTGGACATCGGTCGACGTTTCCGCAACCGCCCGGCCGTTGTGTGAGATCGAAACGGCAACGCCTCGAGCACCGTTCCCGTTGACATCGAATACTTGGCCGTAAACGGTGCCATCAGCATGCAAAGCCAAATCACTTATCTTTTGTTGGGAAACCGCTGACCCTGCGAACGACTGCAAAGCTGTATCGGCAGCCTGCAGCATCGAAGGTGAAATCAGCATGCTCGTGCAACAGGTGACAATTCCCAAATAACGAAGGGACATGATGAAAAGCTCCTTTTGAGACGGGCTGACCAACCCCCGGGCCGTCCCAACGTTTAAACCGCTACAATCGCTACATTCGGTATCGGACTGCATGGAACGGAACTTTACATCCCTTCCCCCTCGGTCATCGCGAATGACTCCGAATGTGTCAAACTGGCCATTCTGCGCAGAATTTTCTGACACATATGGCCAGCGGGGGACGGTGTGAGCGCGACTTGGAAACACCGGCCGAGCAACTCGGAATAGTGACCCAGCCGCGCCGGAATCGGCGGAAATTGGCGAGCCGACTGCTGCCGACTCCGGCCGAGACCTGCGACAAGCGACCGGAAGCAGACACTCGCGAGATCGCGCACGATTGAGCGCGTTTTGATCGCGAACCAGTACCGAGTCGGGCATTCCAGTTCGACATCCATCGCGAGTAGCTGCCGCGATCACCGCAGGAATCCGGTCTCTGAAGTCGGTTCAGTTTGTGCCGAATCCCAACTCAAAGCGGTCGCGTGATGGTTGCAACAGCCGCGCGATATTTCCCTTCGGATTGGGTCCGCCACTCGTCAAACCGACTCCGTCCCATGACAGTGGACTTTCCCCAATGAGCCTGCGAGGTCGCAATCACTCGCCCATCGGCTCGACCATTTTCGATCGCGTTTGGGAGCTGCTGCGGGAATGTTCGTTTCAGCCGATTGCCAGATTCTGACGCAAATTATCGGCGAGCACCGAACGGTGAAAGCCTATAATG
>JANQRQ010000011.1 GCA_028284485.1 Planctomycetaceae bacterium
TTGCGACAACCAGGGCCGCGATGGAAACAATCGTCTTGGGAGACACCGGGAAATACCCTTTGTAGCCAATCTTGAATTACTGCCGATTCTCGCACTTTCAGGGGCCGCCGGTCCGACCGATTGACTTCGGCGATTCGATTTGCACGGTAAGTCGGCCTACGAAGTTCAGGTGTTGTCCCCGTCAACCACCGGAAAAAGACCGTTGGGGCGGCGATACGTTTATTATATCACCGGTACGAACTGTCTGCCAAATCGTGAGATTTTCGGCAGGGTCAGGACTCGCTTGTCTTATGGCACGATATCGGCGGAGTCGGACTGCCTGGCCTCAATCGGCTCATCCGCCTGCGATGCTAGAGCAAGCCTGCATTATCGGTTCCGGGAGTTGCCGGTCAGTGGCCCACCCCGTGTTCCAGTTACGACAGTTGGGTAGTCCGGTCCGAGTCGGGCAGTATTCACGATCGGGCCCATATCGTGGCCGAGCTTCCCGCAGAACAAGATGGCTTCGAATACCAACGATCGAGGTCCGGACAAGAATTCGAGCGAGCGAGTTTGCTCCGCCCGCGGGAAGGGGCGATAGGGAGCCAATGCTGCGAACGCTCGGCAAGCCTATGCCGCATCTGTTTGGCGAATGGCCAACCCAGCGATTAGCAGTGCTGATTGGTCTCTACGGCCCCTGCAACGCTCTCGAATATGACGGTTATGCGGGTTAGGTCCTGCGATTCGCATTGTTAACAAGGGATGGCTTGGTTGTCTGATAGTGTTGGTTCAAGTGAGGAGAATGCGTTGTCGAAGTAAATAAGGGAAACAAGGACGATCTTGTTTACGTTCGAAGGTCTGTTGGAAAACAAGGACTGTACCAATGAAACACGCCACCTGCATCGCTGTTTTAACTGCGCTGCTGATGCTTGCGGATGCGGGGCGAGAAGCTGAAGCCAGCTATTGTGGAGCCGGCAAATACAATTGCTGCCCCACGACCGCCTGTGCCCCAAGCGGAGACTACTGCGCCGCCAAGTGCTGCTGCAAAACCTGTTACAAAACTGTCAAAGAGATTGTTTGGGACAAGTGTGACTACACTTGCTGCAAGACTGTCTACGACACAATCTGCGAGCAATGTCCTGTGACTTGCATGAAGAATGTGTACGAGACTCACTACCGCGAAGAGTGCTTCAACGTCTGCCGACCGGTTTACAAGACCTGCTACCGGGATGTTTGCTGCAAGATTCGCAAGCCTGTCTACCAAACCTGCTACCGGGATGTTTGCTGCAAGGTTCGTAAACCTTGTTACCAAACCTGCTATCGAGAAGTTTGCTGCAAGATTCGCAAGCCGGTTTACAAGACCTGCTACCGAGATGTTTGCTACACACGTTGCAAGCCGTGCTACAAAACCTGCTACCGCGAGTGCTGCTACACGGTCAACCGACCGGTTTACAACACTTGCTACCGCGATGTTTGCTGCACGACCTACAAAACGGTCACCGATACGTGCTACAAAGACGTCTGCTACACCGTTTGCAAGCCTATCCATTACACGAAATGTGTTGACGTTTGCTGCGGCGAGTGGAAAACCGTTACCGAGCATTGCCCCGGTCCGGTCGTCGAAAAATGCTGCTGTGACCCCGGAACGTGGGAATGGGATCCCTGCAAATGCTGCTGCGTCTACAAGCCGGGCTGCTGCCGTAAGGTCAAAGTGCAATGCCCCGGAACGACGATTTGCCGCAAGGTTTGGTGCCCGAAGGTTGTGCAAAAGCAAGTTTGCTGCACACGTTACGAGCAGGAAGTCAAGCATTGCCGAGTTCCTTACACTGTTTGCCGCCAGGTGCCCTGCACGGTGACACGTAAGGTTCCCTACACGACGTGCTGCATGGTTCAGGAATGCCGCAAAGTTTGCGTGCCCTACACCACCTGCACCTGGACCAAGGAATGCTGCACCAAGCGAGTTCCTTACACGACCTGCTGCTACGTTGAAGAATGTGTGACCCGCAAAGTTCCTTACACGACCTGCACGTGGAAGGAAGAATGCATCACCCGGAAGGTTCCTTACACGACTTGCTGTTACGTCGAAGAATGTGTGACCAGGAAAGTTCCTTACACTACCTGCTCGTACGTTCAAGAATGCTGCAAGCGGAAGGTTCCTTACTGCGTGTGTCGCCAAGTGTGCTGCACCAAGATGGTGACCCGCACCCGATGCGTCCCACGTCAAGTTCAGCAGAGAATGACCCGCTGCGTCCCGCGAGTCGTCTGCCGAAAAGTTCCAGTGAACTGCTGCTGTCCTTCAGACTGCTGCTGTGACGGCGGAAACGAATGCGGTTCGTGCAGCGGTTAGTCCTGCGGTCCTCAGCCTTTGAGGACAGCAACAATCGCCAACAGACCCGCTGACGACAAGATCGTCTACACAGCGAAGGCCGATTCCAAGACGGAGTCGGCTTTCGTTGTTTCTTTGGCACGATTATTCGAATGGCATCTGGCGCGCGCCCTACAAAACCGGTGCGAACAGGCGACAGAAATTCTCCGGCAGAACATGATGAATCGGGCGGGCATACCAGTCCGCCAGTTCAATCCGCCGGGCGTGGGCCAGATCTTGCTCGAAATGGCTCTCCAACTGCGAGGCGGCTGACTCGTCGTACATGGCTACCGCTACTTCAAAGTTGAGCAACAAGCTGCGAGCATCAAAATTCGGGGAACCGACGAGCGACCAACCGCCATCAACGGTCAGCGTTTTCGCATGCATAAGTCCGCGGGTGTATTCATAGATTTCGATGCCGGCTTCAAGCAGCGATTGGTAATAGGACCGCCCTGCCAAAATCGTCCAGAAATGAGCCGAGCGCCCAGAAAGAAGTAGCCGAACTTTGACACCGCGATACGCTGCCGTTTCCAACGCCGTGACGAGCGGTGGAGTCGGAACGAAGTACGATGTTGCCAAATGGACCCGGTGTTGTGCGTCGTTGATTGCCGCGAACATTAAGGCATGGCAGCCGGCAATATCCCGATCGGGGCCGGCGGCAATCGCTTGCCCGATCGTCCTTCCCGTCTGGTTGGGAACGGGAAACAGGTCTGCATCGATCAATTCGTTGCCAGTCGCATGGTACCAGTCTTCCGCGAAGATTTGCTGCAATTGCAAGACGACCGGCCCCTGCAATTTGAGATGGGTATCTCGCCAATACCCCAAGCTCGGATCCCGGCCGAGGTACTCGTCCCCGATATTGACCCCGCCTGTGAAACCGGTTTGACCATCGACAATCACCAGTTTGCGATGGCTGCGCAGGTTGATTGACCAGCGTTCCGCCCAGGAGCGCCCGGGAAGAAACACGGCAACCTCAATGCCCGCTTGCCGCATGGGGTCCAAGAAACTACGCGTTAGAAAAAGTGATCCGATCGCGTCATACAGGAATCGAATTTTGACCCCTTCGCGTGCTTTTTCGATCAACCGGTCGCGTAGGTGCGTTCCCGTAATATCGGGCTGCCAGATGTAATACTCCAAATGCAGCGACTGCTTAGCCGATAGAATGGCCTGCTCAATCAGCCCCATCGTGCGGTTGGTATCGTTGAGAATTTCAATGCGGTTACCGACTGTCGGAACAGTTCCCGCAACTCGTGTCGCCAAGCGCATCAAACGACGCTCAAATGGGTCCTCAGATTCACCAGGTATTAATTGTTGGTCGGACTGTATTGGTAGAAGCGGTGCGATACGGCTCGTGGCGCGTTGCTTATATGCGGCCCGCCGGCGCACGCGATTGATGCCAAATACGATAAATAACAATCCGCCAAAGATCGGCAACGCGACGATGGCCAGAATCCAAGCAATCGTCGAGGCGGGATTATTCTTTTTGGTCAGCAGCACCCAAGGGATGAGAAAGAAGGTAAGCAAATACCCGAGAACGGTGATGACACGCCAGAATTCCATAACGGGAATCATCATAGCCCGAACACAAGCGCGGCGCAAAGCGGGCAGAGTTCGCTAGGCCGGTTTACAATCTCATATGGGCGTTTCTGGCTCGTGCGTGCCAGCTCTCACGGAACAAAACGCGATTGTCGCGGCCTCAAGTCAGCGCAATACGCTGTACGACGCCACTTCGTCGGGCAAGCGACTTAGCGCGGTCGGGGCGGCACTCGAATGACAGAATCATCGAAGTTTCCGGCACACCAGCATTTCGCGACGCAGGAGTATCGAACGACTCTCTCCGCGTCCGGAAGGGCGCTCATTAGGTCGCTGCGTGAACGTCGTCGCCGTTGTAGTATTCGTAGAACAGGCGCCCGATTTCCTCGCTCAACCGCGAGAGGTACTCTCGCTTGAATCCGTCATAGCTGGTGAGTGTTGCATCGCGGGCGATTTGCGTCGGATACACGGAGACAATCTCTTTACTGTAGATCATGTCGCCATTGCCCTGCTCATTCATCTCGAAGACTTTGACCAATCCTTCGGTACGGCCGCGGCGCAGATTGGCACTGTTCTCTTCGAACAGGCTGAAGCGTTCGACGTCGATATAGATGACATAGTTGACACCGAGCGCACGGCCGATTTCCTCCGGTTCGTCCCAATCGGAGTGTTCATCGAGCCACGCTTGGACGGCGTCCGGGGCAACTGTTTTGATTTTCTTCGAATGGAGACGGAATGCGACATGCTTTGCGATTTGTTGATCGATTTCGGCGGTGTCCCATTTGACTTCGGTGGGTGCATAACAAACGATGGCCACCGTCACACCGTGGGATGTCATCGATTTGCGAGTCGTCGCATCAAAATCGGGTTCGATCGAAGGCGGACCGGTCAACAAGTAAGAAAGCAAAATAAACTGGTTGCACCCGGTCAACGTCAAACAAAAAACGAACAGGGCCAGTCCGCCAAGCTTGGTCCGCAGCAGATGCTGCACGGTTTGGAAGGTCACGCGAGAAGTCATGACGAGGCCCTTGTTTTTGTGGCAGTTAGCCCGTTTTAGTTTTGATGAAAGCTTCAAATGTTCAATAACGATTCGGTCGGTGGCGACTTGACGTTTCCATTCGAGCGTGTGAAGTTTTTGAACTAGCGACGCTCGAACTGTTTTCGACGCAAATCTCAGTACGCCAGCCGCTACAGTAAAACTGGACAAAGTCTAGTTGAAGCCATCTCCCAGTCGGTAGGAGTAAAACTTACGGCCAAATTCTTCACTCAGATAATCAGCGAATCGATGTTGAAAGACGCGGGGAGACCCAAACTGCTCAAACGAAACGGGATGATGTTCGGGAAACTCCGCTGCGAAATCGGCAACGAAGATTTCGCTTGCCGTCTCTTGATCACCGATCGTTTGAACTTGATAGGTGTGGATTGACCCGCGCGAACGTCCACGGAACATGTCCTGGCTGTTTTGTTCGAGATAGCTGTACTGATTGATGTCGATGTAGATGATGTAGTCGGTCTCGAATTCGCCGACAAAGTCATCGACGCTGGTCCAAACACCACCCTGATTGTCGATGAACTTGGCGACTTCGTCCGGGGGAACAACCGCGATGCCTCTGTACTTCATTTTTTTGACGACTGTTTCGACCAGGTCGTATTCCAACGAAGGAAGTTCACGTTTGATGGCTTGCGGTGCCGTACAAAGCACCAAAACGGTCTTGTCTTCCTTGGAGAGATCGACGCCGGTCATGTTCGTAAATGCCGACTTGAAGACCGGATCGCCGTAGAACATCTTGCCGGCCATCACGAACAGCGAACATCCGGAAAGGCAGCCGAGCATGACGGCTAACAACATGCAGGCCGAAACGTGCGCCACCTGATTGGCTGGTCGATGCATGGGTTTCTTCCTTGATTGCATGATGCGATCCATCGCGAACTGCAGTAACGGTTATGTTATGTCTTGGAAATGGCGTCGATTCGCGGCAAGCTTCAGCGAAGAATCAGGACGCGGAAGCCCCACTGCGTCATTGTGACAATAGCCACGACGGCGATTACCGAGAGCAGTAAGACGTCGGGTTGGGAAACTTTCCACATTTCGCCACGAATGCAGCTGATGCAGGCCCAAGGAACCAAAAGCGCGCAGATCAAGGCCAACAGCAATCCGCCGGGATTGGCGCGGGCCGCCGAGGGGATTTCCCCTCGAACAAAATGCGCGAAACTGGTTGTCATGCCGCAACTGGGACATGGAAGGGAATAGGCCAATTGAATAGTACATGGTGGGAGGCCAAGATCTTCGTGTGTCCCGAAGCCACGAGGGTCGGGATTCAGGCGAAAAGCCAGGCCAAAACCCGCTAAAACGGCAATAACAGCAGCGACGAGCAGCAAACGACCTGCTCGTCCCAGCGGATAACCGCTTTGACGGAACTTGATGTCCATGATGGGAATTTAGGAGAGGGCGGGTTAATAACCGTTTTTGGAATCGGCTGCAAGTGAAGTTTTTCAGTCACTTTGGCCGCTTCCCGACTATTGAAGCCTGACGCGCCAACAAAGGCCAGACCCGAGGAATTTTTCGCAGGTGCTTCAGGCTTGAAACAATCGGGCTAAGCATCGTCGGAAACCGGCCAGTCCCCGGTAAATATCTCCGCAGCCGGACCGGTCATGAAGACTTCGTCGGTATCACTCCACTCTAATCGTAAGTCGCCGCCGGGCAAGTGGATGAGGACGTCGCGTCCCGATTGACCGGTGAGTGCACCTGCGACAGCCACGGCGCAAGCTCCCGTACCGCAGGCCTGGGTTTCACCGGAACCTCGTTCCCAGACTCGCATCACCAGCTCTTCCGGCGAGATCACTTGTACGAATTCCGCGTTCACCCGATTCGGAAAGGCCTCGTGGCGTTCAATTTGCGGACCGACGCCGAGGACCCATTCGTCGGTAATTTCCTCGACAAAGGTGATGCAGTGGGGATTGCCCATCGAAATGCAGGTGACCTTCAGTTCCCGCCCGGCCACTTCAAGTTCAGCATTGAGCGGCGGATTACCAGGGAGCTGGGTAGGGATATCGGCGGCATTAAAAATGGGCCGTCCCATGTTGACGCGAACCTGTTCGACTTTGCCTGCCTTCGGAAAAACTTGCAAAGTCAGCACGCCACATTGGGTTTCGATCGCAATAGTCTCCTTGCGAGCGATGTCGTGGTCGTAGACATACTTGGCTACGCAGCGGATGCCGTTTCCGCACATTTCCGCCTCACTACCATCGGCGTTGAACATCCGCATGCGGGCGTCGGCCTTTTCCGAGGGGCATATCAGAATCAACCCGTCAGATCCGACGCCTTTGTGGCGATCGCTCATGGCGACCGCCAGCGATGGAATATCTGCCGGCAACGTCTCGGCGAATGCGTTGACGTACAAATAATCGTTTCCGGCACCATGCATTTTCGTGAACTGCATGTTAATCGGCTTTCTACTCTCCGTTTGTCTCAGATTGGTTTCGTGGTAACAGTCCCCGAAAGATGGGACGCCGCAGTCCATTATCGCGCCCGGTGAATTCTTCGTCTCCTTGGGCTTCTTCCTCGAGAGATGTCGCCATCATATGAAACTTGGCATCGATATCGTCGGCATAATGGACCAGCAGAGCTTCGGGAGTATGTGGGGCAATTGGCGACCCCCATTCGGGCAAATTCTGATGCGCCACAATGATATGCTCCAAACGGAGCAACGTTTCGGGGTCGAAGTTGTCAATGGATGCGGCCTTCTCGCGGACCATATCCCGACCGATCAAAATATGTCCGATCAGCCGACCGTGGGCCGTGTAGACTGCTCCTTGTGGTTCATTTCGCAATTCCACCAACTTACCAATATCGTGCAAAATTGCGCCGGCGACGATAAGCGATTTCGACAATTCCGGCTGCATGTTTGTGTAGTACTGACCGTACTTATCGGCCAAATAGATGCACGTTTTGGTGACCGATAAGACATGTTCGAGAAGTCCGCTTGCAAATGCGTGGTGGTTTCGCGAAGCCGCCGGGATCGTCTGAAAGTCTTCCTGGTGGTCGGTTAACACCTCGACGACTAATTGAGTTAGAGACGGATCGTCGATTTGGGTTCGTGCAATGTCGAGTAATTCGTCGAACATCTCGTCAGTAGGAAAGCGAGACGATTCGAAGAAATCACGGGGATCAAATCCTTGTTCCCGATCGGCCTCTTCAACGGGACGAACCTTGTCCAATTCAACTTGAGGGCCGTATTTGTTCTCATCGTATCGGCAACGCAATTTGTAGAATTCGCCGACCTGCCAAGTCGAATCGCATGCCTTGAACCAGGCACTATCCTGCCAAATCATCGCGGTGGCGACCCTGTGAGAGTCGCGAAACTCGCAGCGATAGTACGGTTTGCCGTCGCGGGTTGTTGCGCGGTCCTTCGATGCCAAAAGTGCAAAACAGTCGCCCTGGTCGCCGGGTGACATTTCTGACAGACTGACCGATTCTGGGGCAGATCCCATGGTGATGTCCTTGTTAGTAATCGGCCAATTCTCCGCAGGCGGTAACGATTTCGCAAACGTGCGACGTCGGTTTTCCCGAGCTGTCCGAATTCATCGGACGGAGGCCGACCCTATAACTGTAATCTTGGAAAAGAGTTGAGTCGCGGGATCAGAATGTGCCGAAGTCGATTTTGAGGGTGTTTTTTTTCAGCCGACACATGATATAATTCCATGTGGAAGTACGCGATTGGGGTCATTTTGCACCCCGACATGATTATTGAACCCGGCATCATTATTGAAATGGGAGTGCCCGAGACGATGTCAGTGAATGTTACCGAAGAAGCCATCAATGAAATGAAGCGCGTCATCACCGAGCAAAAGCTTCCGGAAGGGACTGTGCTACGCATCGGCGTTGCCGGTGGCGGGTGCAGCGGCTTTCAGTATAGCTTGGGATTCGACAACCAGACGGATGAGGCGAAGGACCACATTTACGATCAGCACGGATTAACTGTTGCTGTTGATAAGAAGAGCTATCTGTTCCTCGATGGGACGACCGTTGGCTTCCACAACGGAATTGAAAAGCGTGGTTTTACGTTCGACAACCCGAATGCGGTCAAAAGCTGCGGATGCGGTAGTAGCTTTTCAGCCTAAAACGAACGTTTGCAATAGACGATGCCGGTCGGTAATGATCTGACCGGCATTTTTTGTTTCACCAAACCGGCTTTGCGGATCGACATTGTTCGCTTCGCCGACGGAGTGCGTTGATGAAGCTTGAAGGACGTAATGCGCTGGTCACCGGTGCCTCGCGGGGAATCGGCCGTGGTTGTGCGATTCGGCTGGCCCAAGAGGGGGCCAACGTGGCGATTAACTATCGCTCGCATTCCGATGATGCGGCCGAAGTCATCCGCGAAATTGAAGCGTTGGGACGAAAGGCGTTATTGCTGCAGGCCGACGTTGCTGATCAATCGGCCGTTGAGAACCTCGTGAAGCAAACTGCCGATCAGCTTGGGTCGGTTGATCTATTTGTTTCGAATGCCGCCTACAGCGATCGGGAATTGATGATCGACGCCAACATGGAGGGATTCCGCCGTACGATTGATGTCACAATGTGGGGCGCATTTTACGGAGTGCGCGCTGCGGCCCAGGAAATGGTCAAGCAGGGTCGCGGCGGTTCCATTGCGGTAATCAGCTCTCCGCACGCGGTTCTCGCCATCCCAACATCAATGGCGTATAACATGGCGAAAGCCGCCATCGACCATATGACGCGGACTGCGGCCATCGAATTAGCTCCACATCGCATTCGCGTGAACAGCATTCATCCGGGATGGATCGATACTCCGGGCGAGCGCAAGTTTTTTACCGAAGAGCAAATCGAAAAAGGTGGGCAGAAATTACCTTGGGGACGGCTTGGTCGACCGGAAGAAGTGGCCGGTGCCGTTGCTTTCCTCCTCAGCGACGAAGCCGAATACATGACCGGTGGCATACTGTCGATTGACGGTGGTGTCAGCCTCCCTTGGTGGTCGAATCGTGCCGAAGGTGAGATGTAGCGCGGCCGGATAGTCACAGGAGCGCCATGGGCAGCGTTTAAGAAAGCTGCCGTGGCGTGCGCGAGGCCGCGCGATGCCAATTTGGGCCGGAGATCGGTTGGACGTCATCCGTATCGACCAATTGGTCGGACAAGATTTCCGAATGAAGCGTCCCGGGCATGTTCTCGGGGGCATCACGCACGCGACGAATGTCAGCACCGAGCTGTCTTAATTTGTCGTCCAATCGTTCGTATCCGCGGTCGAGATGATAAATCCGCCGAACGACGGAGTCGCCTTCGGCTGCGAGGGAGGCCAACACCAAAGCGGCGCTGGCTCGCAGGTCGGATGCCATCACGCAAGCCCCACTTAGTCGGTCGACTCCATTGATAATTGCGCTGGCCGACTCGCGGCGGATGCGGGCCCCCAGTCGTACCAGTTCCGGAGCATGCATAAACCGATCCGGAAAGACCTTATCAGTGACGATGCTCAGTCCGTCGGCGCAACAAAGCAGCGCCATCAATTGTGCCTGAATGTCGGTCGGAATGCCCGGATAGGGAAGCGCAATACAGTCGCTGGCGACGAGCCTGTTTTCTCCCGCGGCGATTGCGCCGTTGTCACACCGCTCCAAGACAACACCGATCTCACGTAACTTTTCCACGACGGCCGTCATGTGATGGAGGCAAACACCTTCCAACTCGACCCGGCCTCGAGTCAAGGCAGCAGCAATCATCAAAGTGGCTGCTTCGATGCGGTCACGGATGATTGTGTGCTCCACACCGGCTAGCGAAGCCACGCCTTCGATGCGGAGGAACGGCGTGCCCAGTCCCTCGATTCTCGCACCCATTTTGATGAGCAGGTTACCAAGATCGACAACTTCTGGTTCACAGGCGGCGGCTTCGATTGTTGTGACCCCGTTTGCCAACACGGCCGCCGATAAGACATTGCAAGTGCCGGTGACAGTGCTGCCAAACGGTCCTCCGAGGTAAATATCAGCCCCTTGGAGTTGTGTCGCGGTTGCAATGACGTAGCCGTTTTCGATGCGAATGTCCGCGCCGAGAGCAGCCAGCCCTTTCAGGTGGACATCGATGGGTCGGTGTCCGATATTACACCCGCCCGGCAGGGAAACGCAGGCTCGACCCCGGCTCGCCAACAGGGGTCCTAAAACACAAACACCGGCACGCATACGGCGAACAAGTTCGTAGTCGGCGACCCACGGCTTCGTGTCGACGACGGAAA
The DNA here is from genome assembly GCA_028284485.1 of Planctomycetaceae bacterium. Classification (GTDB taxonomy): domain Bacteria; phylum Planctomycetota; class Planctomycetia; order Planctomycetales; family Planctomycetaceae; genus JANQRQ01. The sequence goes on from JANQRQ010000011.1 coordinate 11,107, forward strand.
GCTCCATTCCATCTGCGTTGGTGCGTTCAACATGCACACCCAACGACCGTAGCAATTCTGCCAAGGTTGCGACGTCGACAAGATCGGGCACTCCCGCAAGCCGCGATGAACCATCAGCCAAAAGAGTTGCCGCCATGATTGGCAGGGCTGCGTTCTTCGCGCCGCTGACCGCCACGCGACCGACAAGGGGCTTACCACCCCGTACGACAAACATGTCCATCCGTGGACCTCCAGTCCCTCACCAATGAACGACAAGCAGCGCATCGGTTTGTTGTTGTAGACAGTGAAGCATCATTGCATCATTTGTCGTTTTGGTCGCAGCAGTCTTCGATTAAGTCAGTCGGCTTTTCGGTGTGCATGCACGACACGCGGCCGGCCCGCCAAGTCGGGGATGACACGGACGCCTTCGTACGCTCCGTCTGCAGAAATCATTTCACAAAGCGCATCTGATTGCGATGAATCCATTTCGTAGAGTATGTGTCCACCCGGGGTCAAATATCGCGATGCATGATTGACTAATTGTCGCAGAACATCAAGCCCATCTCCGCCTCCGTCGAGCGCCAATCGCGGTTCATATTTGCAGACGTCGATCTGAAGTGTGTCGATTTCTGTTTTGACGACATACGGAGGGTTGCTCACGACAAAGTCGTATCGGTCGTCTGCGATTGGTTCGAACAGGCTTCCCGACCGAAAGTCGATGCGATCGTCGACGCCGTGCCGAGTTGCGTTGGACTTCGCGATTTCTAACGCCCGCTCGCTGATGTCGACTGCGGCGACGGTGCAGTTTGGCAAATTAACCGCGGCTGCGATAGCGATGCAACCAGAGCCCGTGCCAATGTCGAGAATGCGCGGCGCTGCCTTTCCGCGTGCGAGTTCGATCAATTCCAACACGAGTGTTTCAGTGTCCGGCCGAGGTATCAACACATCGGGAGTGACGTGGAATTCAATTCCGTAGAATTCGCGATAACCCACGAGGTAGGCAACCGGTTCGTGGCTGGCCCGCCGGCGAACCAGGTCGCGCATAACGTTTCGCTGGTCGTCGGATAGGGGTTCGTCGAATTGCGTATAGAGTTGGATTCGTGGACATCCACGCGCGTGCGCGAGCAAAATCTCTGCTTCCAAACGCGGGGCATCGCTGCCGTTTTCTTGGAGGTAGGGAACCGTCCATTCCAGCACGCGTCTGACGGTCCAGGGGCCGTCGCTGTTGCCGGCCTGATGCGCCGCTTGGGAGGTCATTGCAGGTTTCATCTGAGTGACTTCCCTTTTCCGTTCGACGAAGGATTCACAATCACTTTTCCATCACAATCTTGTAGATGGTTTCGAGTGGCTAATTAGACTCGGCATCGCCACTGCGCCCCAATCGTTCATCGCGATCGAACTTCAGGACTTCGTCGATTAATTCATCCAGGTTGCCGAGGATGACTTGATCGAGTTTATAGAGGTTTAATCCGATTCGGTGGTCGGTCACGCGGTTTTGAGGAAAATTGTAAGTGCGAATACGCTGACTGCGATCGCCCGAGCCGATCAACGTGCGCCGTTGGTCGGCCCGCTCTGCTTGAGCTTTCTGTTCCTTGGCCTCTAGCAAGCGACTTCGCAGCACTCGCATGGCTTTCGCTTTGTTTTTGTGCTGGCTTTTCTCATCCTGGCACTGCACGACCGTATTGGTCGGCAAGTGAGTGATGCGAATGGCGCTGGCTGTTTTGTTGACTTTCTGTCCACCTGGGCCGCTGGCATAAAACGTGTCAATGCGCAAGTCGTCCGACTTGATGTCGATTTCGACGTCGGTCGCTTCAGGGAGAACGGCGACGGTTGCCATGCTCGTATGAATGCGTCCCTGCGTTTCCGTTTCGGGGACTCGCTGGACGCGGTGTCCGCCGCTTTCAAACTGAAGTTGGTGGAAGGCTCCTTCCCCGGTGATGGAGAAGGTGACTTCCTTGATCCCGCCCAATTCCGTTTGGTTGATTTCCAGGACTTCCGATTTCCAGCCGCGCTTCTCGACCAAACGTTGATACATATCGAATAAATTACGTGCGAATAGCCCCGCTTCGTCTCCCCCCGTTCCAGCGCGAATTTCCATGATTAAGCCGCCGCGCGTGATCGAGTCGCCGACAGCGACGAGTTCTTCCAGCTCTTCCTTGATTTTTTCTTGTTGCTGCAGAAGCTCGTCGAGTTCTTGCTCGGCATATTCGCGGGCTTCGTCGTCCTGTTCTTCCTCGAGCATTGTCCGAGCAGTCTCGATATTTTCTTCGAGATCGTTGAAGCTACGGACCGTTTTGGCGACTTTGGCCAGCCCACCCATTTCACGCTGCAAAGCGACCATTTGGCTGACGTCGGCCAATACTTCGGGATCCTGGAGTTTAAGTTCCAGTTCTTGGTAGCGTTGAAGCTTTTCCTGCAGACTTGGATACATGATTTTTCTGCCTTACTCTCGCCCCCAGCCAGTTGCTGCAAAATTGCACGGGATGAGATGCTTCCAGACGTGCGCGGGGCTGCATGGAGATTGGAACCGGCACACCGTCCGTGGCGTTATCCCGTCATTCGAGGAGAGAATTGGCAGCTAGTGGTGAAACCACTTCGAATTCATTTGAGCATTCACGCGCCGTTCCTCGGCTGTGTCTTGTTGACCGAATCAACTCGCATCGAACAGGTTTAAGCTCGTCAGCAAATGCAGCTTCGCAGTCATTTGCGGGCAGATATGGCCCCATTCGGTTCTGGCCGTTTGCGGAATTCCGTTTCGCAAAATACACGCCAAACAAGTGGTTTGACTATTCGGCTTTTTTGCGTTTGCCCCAGTTGTATTTCTTTTGAAACTTCTCAACCCGCCCTGCGCTGTCGACGTATTTCATTTGCCCCGTGTAAAACGGATGGCAAGCCGAGCAAATGTCGATTGCCAACTTGGGGACCGTGCTGCGGGTCGTAAACTTACTGCCGCAACTGCAAACGACTTCCGTTTCCATATAGTCGGGATGGATGTCGCTTTTCATAATTCGCCTGCCAAAATGATGAATAAACTGGAATCTGGGTGTGGTTTACAACTTCGGACGGTCCATTGTATCGGTCTCTCGTCGGTTGACTAGTCCACCGGAGCAAAATGTTATGTCCTCTCCGCTCGCCCCGGAACTGGTCTTTGTGAACTGGTGAGGCACCCGGTGCGACCATGGACTGCCTTTGGTACACAAGTCTCGAAGATACAGCAATTTACGTGCCTAACTGTGGTCGGCAAGTAGGCCAAAAAAATCACCAGAATCTCCGCGCGAGGGCGTGTAGACAGGGAAGTACAAAAACGGATCGGTCTGCCCTTAGGCCCGGATGATTTGTAAGCGGGCGTACCCAGCCACCCCGATATAGCCAGCGTCGCCCCCTAATTCGGCGAACTCAATCTTGGTTTTGGCGGCTGGGACGGGAAACGCCCGGGCTTTGACTTCGTCGCGAATGCGTTGAATAAACCGGCGGCCCAATTCGGTTTCGTTCCGGCCAAAAGTCATGGCTCCTCCGATGAGCACTAAGTCGGGATCGACGGTATGCATGACGGTCGTAGTGCCGACACCCATGAACTTTGCCGTATCCATCACCAGTTGGTTGGCGAGGTCGTCTCCGGCTTCTGCGCATTCGGCGATCAGCAAGGGAGTCAATTCGTCTCCCTGATCGACCCGGCCACGAATTGCCGTTGTCGACGATGTCGTCTCCAAGGCTTCCTGGCAGCGGCGGACTAAGGACTTCCCACCGGCGTACGCTTCGAGAGTTCCGTACTGGCCAGTATCGCAGAAACGACCATTGTCCATTTCGATAATAACGTGTCCGCATTCCGATCCGTGGGAATGCTCTCCGGAAATGATGGAGTCGCCGATGATGATGCCGCCGCCGATCCCCGTTCCCAACGTCCACAAAACGAGCGAATGAGCGTCTCGGCCGGCACCGACCCACGACTCTCCAAATGCGGCCGAGTTGGCATCGTTCTGCAGAAAGGTCGGCTTCTGGATGGCATGGGCCACTTGTTGTCTAATGGGCACGTTGTCCCAGCCGGGCAGATTTGGCGGATTCAGCAACATTCCGGCTGGAATATCCATCGTTCCGGGTGTGGCCAGTCCGACGGCGAGAATTTCATCCCATTCTACGCCAGCCTTTTCGACCGCCTTGTGAACTGCGCGTACAATGTTATTTAACCCGACTTCCGGCCCTTGATCTGCTTGCGTCGGAATCTTGACGCGCGCGAGTGAGCGACCAGTGTCGTCGACGACTCCGGCTTTAATGTTGGTACCGCCGAGATCGACGCCGACGAAGAAACGGCTGGATTTGGTTTCAGCCTGCATAAGTGCTAGGTTACCTGGTCTACGAATTGCGGTCGGCCAAGAGGTGGTATTTCAAGTCTTGGTCACCACCGCCATCAGAGCATTGATAATTATCGCATCGACGAACGCACTCTGGACTTCCGAGCAAGTATAGAGGTGGTGTGTAACGGCTGCAATTCCGCCGCAATTCATACGGATTGGTTGCGAGCGATCGGTTGGCTCTCGCTGCCGTTCGATTTCCTATTTCATTCCGCGGCCAAATTCAGGAACGAAGACCAGCGATCGCCCCTCCTTTAAACTGGCAGTGCAATCGGTGGTCTCGGCGTCGCTTTGAGGAGCCAACTGTTCTGCAAAGGCTGCCGCCCCGCGAAGGTCGCTAATCATCGAATCGATTTTCGCATTGGTCACATGTTCCATGATGTAGATATGGGAATAATCGCGTTTTTCGCCATTGACGTACAAAGTTTCATTGGCAAGCGAGTACTTCAGCGTGATGTCGTCACTGGCCCGTTTGAAACGAATGGTGAGCGCGAGTGGCGTTCGAGCCACCCAGAGATCGCCGTGCTGCCGTTCCAGCGATTTGAGCTGCTCATAGGCATAGTCGGCGAGTTTTTCCAATCGCAAGGCCCGGTCGATTTGCTGCGCGTAAGAGTGCCGCGACAAAAAGTCCCAAAGAATGATGGCGGAAAAGCCATTGCGTGAACCGGCCAGTGTGCTGTCGCGAGAGCCGATGTAATTCGGACGGCTCGGTGGCAAAAGCAAGAACTTCGTTTTTGTCATAAAGACGCCACAGGGCCACGGGGCACCGATCCATTTGTGACCGCTCATTGTGATGGAATTGACAAAGGGGAGTCGGAAATCAAAGTTTGGCCCTCGCTGAGTCAGCCGCCCGTCGTTATGAGCCATTTCGAGGAAGGGCATATACGCTGCACCCAACGCGCCATCGACATGAATCCAGAATCCTTGGCGCGTTTCGTGTCGCCCGTCTTGGTACTCGATGTTCCTTTGGTCGAGGCCGTGTCGGCGAATGATCGGCATGAGTCTTTTACCGATGGTTTCGACGTCGTCGTAGGCCCCCTTAAATGTCGTCCCATAGTTGAGATTGACCAGAATGGGATATCCACGTGCTGCGAAGAACTCGACGAGTTGCGACAACGCGTCGACATCGATCGATCCCGGTCCGGACCCTCCATCTTGAGAGGGAACTTCCTTCGGCCATGTTCCGTCGGCGGAAATGGGGCACTGCCCTGGATAGTCGTTCGTCCCGATTTCGTAGAATGTCTGAATCTCGAGCATTCTCAACGCTTTGATGATCGAGTAGTGGGTATCTTCCGAGTAGAAAGCAACGGGTGAAAAGGCATGTGGCGTATCAGTCGGAGCTTTCGCTTGCTGATAGACAAGACGCCGGGGAACACAACGGGCGCGTCCATCTCGGCTTGCTTCGCGCGTTTCGGCTTCAGCGTGCGGGTCGTCTAATAAACATTTTCCCGCCAAGTAATCTCGTCCGTTCCAAAGCCCGTAAAGATTGCCTTCGGTACTTCCCATGGTGAGCACATATCCCCAGTAGGATTCCGGATTTTCGGGGTCATGTGGCCAAACCGCGTTCCAGAGTCGCGCGTAGTAGTCGAGTACTGCACGCTCCATCCACTTGCTGTTGAGTGTGAAGCTTCCTGTTTGAAACGGGTCACCGACATTGTTGATATGAAAGTTGAGGAACGGCTGGAGATCTTCCTGGTAGTTGATGTCTTGATTGGCCTGGAATCCAAGCGTGCGCGACTTTTGCAAACTCTGATACGCCTGCAATTGAGTCAACGCTGCCGAACGGTGCGCGGCCGTCATACCTTCGGGAGGAAGTTGAAAACTATCACAGCTAATCCCGAAGACCTCGGGGTATAGCTCACACGGCGGTTGTAAGGGGTCGGTTTCCGGTGCCGCATCGGCAACCCAAGGAACGGTCCCTGCCATGACCAGACCGGCGGAAGTTCGAGTAAGCGCTTCCCGACGATTGATTCTTTCCGTCATGTTTCCGTCCTCATTTCATCGACAACAGTTTCGCAGTTGAATTTTTACAGCTCCGATCGACGGTAGACTGCAGAAGTGTCCGGCGGTCGTAAGTTTCAGAACTCCGGAATGGGGTTGAAGCAAGTCTCGATCAAGCTGTTCTTCGACAGACGAGTCAGCTTCTTGGTCGAACCATTTGGTTGAGTATTTGCGAGAATCAAATGACCATTTCGTCGAAACCTCACGGATGGTTTATCGCTCGTTGCCAATGCGAGCACCGCGATTGATCATCCTCGGATGGGTGTGCGGAATCGCGCTATCCTGTGCGAATTGGCGCGCAACAGTCGATGCTGGCCTTTAAACAGTCACGATCCGTTAAGAAGGCAACTCTTGTGCCATCGAATGTTTCGCCGGCTCTCGTTTGTGGCGAGTGCGTGCGCGTCGAAGAAGAATCGCATCGTCGGCGCCTGTCAACGCAGGTTACTTCGCGTGACCGTTCAGTCGCCGGCTCCGACCTCGAGATTAATGGCTGTTTGCAGAAGCCGATTCTCGTGACGGTGATGTGCGATAAGCATCCGCATCCATTCGTGGAGGTCGACGCGCAGCTCGTCGGCAATCGCAGCAAAACTCGAACGTTGAGAAACTCGTTTGCGAAGATTCTTCAGCTTCGCAAACAGGATATAATGTTCCTCTTGCAACTGTTCGACTTGCGGCGACCAGTTTGGAAACTCCTCCAACACCACGGAGAGGTAACCGCCCTGCTCTTCGAGGTCGAATTCCCTGGGCAACGTGTCCAACAGAGCGTCGAGAACGGCCGACAACCATCGGCAGGTCTCCTCGTTGGCAGGCTCCTCCAGCAAATCGCGCAAGTCACCCAACAGAATGTACTCGAGAGTTGCTGACCTTTGCAGTGGCTGATTGATTCTCGTTCGGCTGTTCGGTTGCATGGTTCACTCCTTCGGGAACCTCAGGACAACTGAGCAAAGCCGCCTGCCACTTGAATGAAATGGATTGGGATGATGCGACAGGTAGCACAGATGGATATCAGGTTGGCGGCCTTATTGTACTTGGAATAGATCTGGCGGTCAAAAAATTTCCCGCTCATTTCGTGAGATCACAACCTGTAACTCCTTTGAGCAAAGGTAGGTTCGGGAAATTCTGAACCGTTAGAATCTGGTAAGGTGCCTTGCGTTGTGGAGCTGATTCGGATGTAAGTCCAATCAACGAATTCAGATGTTATCGGTTGAGAGCCATTGTCCTGCAGCGAATCATCGGCTGGGAATTGCGAATTCGCGGAAGCTGCTCTCTGGAGAAACCCAATCATGGCTTCCTGCAAGAATTGTGATATGACTGCTGTTAGATTGGGCCAAGCTGGTGCGTCTTGATAAATGAACCGGGCCGTCCCCGGCGAAAGCAATCACATATGCCTGATGTGCAGCCGAATGAGCGATCGGATTGGATCGAATCGCTCTATCGACTTTACAGCCGTGAATTATGGGCGATTTTTTATGCTCATTGTTCTGATCGGGAACGCGCGCTCGACGCTGTGCAAGAGGCGTTCTTGCGATTGCAAAAACACCAAGGTCCCGCAATTCAAGATCCAAGGGCTTGGATTCTGCGTGTGGGGCACAACTGGTTGCGAGATGTTGCACGCCGACAACGTCGCGCCGCAGTTGGTACTGACCAACTCGATCAGGTTCGCGAAGACCGTTTGAACGAACCTGAAGAGGTCCTTAATCAACAAGAACTTCACGAACAGGTTCGGCAATCATTGAAAGGAATGTCGTTGGAAGACCGGCAGGTGCTCGTCCTGCGTTACGCACTGGATTGGTCATCGAATCGCATCGCACAAGCTCTCGATACGACACCTGCTGCGGTTGATATGCGTCTGTCTCGGGCTCGGCGAAAGATCGCGGGGTTTCTTACAAGCTGTACCAAAACTTTCTGATGTCTGACGCCGAGTCAAAAAATACTATCTCGAATACAAACACAGCCGGTTCTGGGAACGGGTCTTCATCGATTGGAAATTCGCTATGAACACTTTTGACTCCTCGCAAGAGCCGATGAGTGACGACGAGGTGTCGTCGCTGCTGCGTGACTTTTACGCTTCAGAGATGCCTGCCGATCGGTTGCAGCCGCCGACGTTGGGCACGCGCCTTGCGGTGGAACGCACAGCCACCCGGCGAGCGAAACCGAACGCGGCGGTCATGGCTTGTATTTCCATGAGTTTGGCGCTGACTGCGATGGTTGTTTTATTTCCTCGATCCCAAACTCGTGTCACAGATAGTGAAGACGGCGGCGCGATTTCGGCGGCACAGGGAGTGCCTGAATCGTCGATGATCGACAGCAGCGTGCCAGTCGAGCGCTCCACGCCGACTCTTCGGACCGACGCTGCCGGTGAACACCCGAATTCAGATACGGCCATTCATATTGGTGTTCCTGAGTTGACCATCGAATTGCTACCTTCGGATGACCGAGAACGATCCGACACGGCTGATAAGCCATCGGACTCGCCCGCTCCCTAAAAGCCGGTTGAAGCCCTTCTGCGACTGTGTGCCACCTCTGAGAAAGTGGCTTGTTAAACAAGCACGACCGAGTGTTGGAAACCGTCGCTGCTTATAAACGCCACTATTCTCGCAGTTTGGCCGGCTCGCTGATCCATCCGGCGGGCAGCAACCGGGCGATTCCGGCAGCGTCGTCAGAATCATTCTATTGCAATTCCGGCTCGAACTGTGCCTGATAGTGTCAGTGTCAGAACTGCGAACTCGGAATACTACAGTCGGTCGGGAGGCAACGAGTGAGTCGCGAAGATGATTGGAAGTTGCTACGTGAGTACACGCAAAGCGACAGCTTGATCAAACATATGCTGGCCGTCGAAGCGGCAGTCCGTGCGTATGCACGCAAATTTGGCGAGGATGAGGAGAAATGGGGGACAGTCGGGCTTTTGCACGATTTCGACTATGAAAAATGGCCTGATCCGCCGAATCACCCGCTGAAGGGCGCGGAGATCCTCGAGCAACACGGATATCCCGGCGAGATCATTTATGCCATCAAATCGCATGCGGACTATTTGGAAGATTGTCCGCGCGTGTCGCGACTGGACAAGACGTTATACGCATGTGACGAACTTTGCGGATTCATTACCGCGTGCGCCCTGGTGCGCCCCACTCGACTGGAGGGGCTTACTGCCAAAAGCGTTCGTAAGAAAATGAAGCAAGTTTCGTTTGCGGCGGCTGTTAACCGCGATGACATCGTGCGTGGGGCAGAAGACCTCGATGTGGACTTGAACGAACACATCACATTTTGCATCACCGCCATGCAGTCGATCGCCGGAGAACTTGGTCTGACAACTGAAGGCGAGGCGAAATGAGCCGATGCGGAATGGCGCTGACTTAATACTTCATCCGACCGCTCAGCCATTTGTATGCTGACTCACGGATGTCTTCGGGAAAATCGTGTTTCGATTCGGGATGGACGACTGTCAGTTCGTCTGAAGTCTCGAGGAGTTGAAAGACCTGGCGCGCCGATTCGACCGATCTGCGGACGCCGCCAACCTCGAAATTACTGTCACCGGTCGGCGCGTTAATAAATACCGCCCGAGGTGCAATAGCCGCCAGAATCTCGGGGAAATCAAAGGGGACTTCATCGGGGTTGCTGCGATACTGGTCGCGAATTCGCGGCATATAGCGATCGCTGGTCCATCCCTTGAGATTTCCGTTGTAATAGTCATGAAAAGCGGTAAACCCGCAACTTGTAATGACGGCTTTGATTCGCAAATCAAAGACCGCCGTGAACAAGGCATTATGGCCTCCGAGGGAATGGCCGATGACTCCAATGGCGTCACGGTCAACGAAGGGAAGCGATTCCAAAAGGTCCACCCCGCGCAGGTTATTCCAGATCGCCTTCATGCTGCCGCTGGTGTATCCCGCCGAAGCGGAAAAGTCGTAGTCATAATCGCCGAACGATGGATAATCGGGGACGAGGCAGGCATATCCTCGATTGGCCAATTCGTGTGCGTAATGCAGCGACGGTTTGCCGCCCAAACCGGCCGGTTCGTCCTTCCCGATCTTTGTCGTTTGGTGCAAACAGAGCATCGCCTCGGCTGGTTGCTCGAGGTTGTGCGGAATCAGCAGATAGGCCGGCACGCGGTCGCCTGGTTCCACAGCAAATGTAATTCTCTGGCGCGTGTAGTGTTCGGTTTCTGACTCTTCGATGAGCCGCAAGTCGACTGGGACGCGTTTCGATGAATCGGGCAGCGGGCCCATCACTTTTTCCATGCTCGCTAAGATATGCGCGCGTCGCACTGCCCAATCGGCCTGCCCGGTTACGGTGTGTTCTTGCCCCGAGGCGTCGTGGTAGGACATCAGCTGTGTGTGGTCCGGGTAATCGGGGGCAGTATGTAAGAGGTTGGGGGCCGCCTCGATGGTTCCAGCTTGTCCGAGAAGGTTTTCGAACAAGAACAGTCCGCTGCGATCAGGTGCGAGCAAATCGAGGTCGCCATCCTTGTCGATATCGACCAGCTTGGGATCCAGGCCGAGGCACGGTTTCCAGTCGGCGGAGATGACGCTTCGATGCCAGGCACGCGTTTCGTCGTCGAACGAGTAAGCGGCAATCAGCATGAGGTCGTACTCTCCGCGATCTTTGCCGTCGTGACCCATGTATCGTTTACCGGTAACGATTTCATCGCGACCGTCGTTGTTCAGGTCGCCGACGAGAAGAGAATGTGCTTGTGACCACGATGTATCGATGGCATGCAGTTTCCATTCGCGGCCGCCGTCGGCTCCTGGGGATTGCTCCATCCAATACAAACCAGACCGGTGACCACGTCCCCAGACAATGTCGTTGTCGCCGTCGCCATCCGCATCGAAAGCCAATATGGGAATTCCCGCGTCTCGGTGGAGCCGAAATTCGGGTTGCAAGTACCACCGTCCGTTCTGCAAGTCATCGGGCGCTTTGAGCCATCCTTTGGCTGTCAGGATATCGGCACGGCCGTCGCCGTCGATATCGCCGATGCCGATGCCATGGCCAATGGCTTCTTCCGGGAATTCGTGTCGGACCCATTTGAAGGACGGGCTCGACGTGGTTTCCAATGGTTTAATCTCCCACCACGCGGCGAACGACTTGGTTCCGTTTGGCAACAAGTCGATTTGCCCATCGCCGTTTACATCGGCGAGTCGCGCTGTTTCCATTGGTCCTGGCTTGGCGGCGACATGTGTCGTCCATGGCCCCAATTTGGGTCCGGGATGTTCGATCCAGTAGATCGTCTCGCTGCGATAATTGCCGCTGACGATGTCAGTCCAACCGTCACCGTTGACGTCGATTGGAAGGTTCGAATAGTCGTCGAAACGGCCTCGTATGAATTCGACATCCCTGACGAAGTGCTGCTTCCAGCTGGGGGCTTCATACCAGTAGCCGCCGCAGTAGATATCGAGGTGTCCATCATGATTCACATCGATGACCGCGCATGCGGGATACCGCGATTCCGGATTGATATCGTGTCTCTTGAACAAAAGGCTTTGCGCGTAAAGGTTGCCAACAGCGATGTGTGCGATGACAGCGATCCCCAGAGCAATCTGCATTTGATTTCTCAAGAATCGCTTGGGAGCGTGATCTGCGAACGTCGTGGCGAATTCACAGAATCTTCGTGTCCGACTCTTCTGGGATTGCGGTGCATTCACGAGTTTGGGACTCCAGCAACACGATATTGATGAACGTCATGCCGACCCGGCAAAAGGAAGCCGCCGGTCGATTCTCCGTTTCAATATCGTATCCCTGTTGCCGTCCCGATAGCCACTGCGGAATGGATTCTTGCTGGTGGAATGGCCCGATTCTTAGTCTTGAAACGACAATGCCTATCCGCGGTATCACGGTCGTTGGCGGTACAACTTCGGCAGATTGATTGTGTCCGTCAGTATTGCCCGGTAAATTGTCTGAAGTGATGATGATTTTCTTCTACTGATAGGAATAAGACCCCATGTCCGATCCTGCCCCACCCGAGGTCAGACAACAAGACGGAGTGACAATCGTCGAATTTGGACCTGATTGGGACAACCTTTACGAAAATATGCTCGACGTTGTGACGGATTCTTTGTTGAAGATCGGGGACGAAGCCGAGCCTCCTCGGGTGATTATTGATATGCCCCATACGAAGTTCTTTGGATCTGCGTATTTGGGCCTGCTGTTGCGTGTTTCGAATCGGTTGAAAATGCGCGGGGCGGGGTGTTTCGGCCTGAGCCGGCTGACCCCCTATTGCAAAGCTATCATCGAGAAAACCCAACTCGACGAAATCTGGCAGACCTTTGAAACCGTTGACGAAGCGGTCGCCGCATTGAACGCAAACTAGCGCTGCCAACCGGGCCGATTGCGAATGGGAACGATCCCGGCGAGGCGCCGCAGGCCTGAGACGTCGGCAATTCGTCGGGAATTTCGACAGGTGGGGTATGCACCCTCCCGGCTCGCTGCGGCATCTGTTATTTTGTGCCGGTGTCGAAGTGTTCTGTCGTATTGATTTCGGTTGGAAGTGAATTTTCGACGTGTCCATTATTGTCCAAAAATTCGGCGGGACGAGCGTTGCTGACGCTGCCAAAGTGATGAATGCCGCTCGCCGCGCGGTGGCTGCCAAGCAAAACGGTCACCAAGTTGTGATGGTGGTCAGCGCTCGTGGAAAGAAGACCGACGAGTTGGTGTCGCTGGCAGCGCAGATTACTGAGCATCCGCCGGCTCGTGAAATGGACATGTTACTATCGACCGGCGAGCAAGAGTCGGTGGCGCTCATGGCGATGGCTGTGCGGGAATTGGGCGAACAGGCAATTAGTTTGACTGGTGCCCAAATCGGTATCATCACGGATTCGTCGCATACAAAAGCCCGCATACGCAGTATCTCGACCGAGCGGATGCGTAACGCATTGGAAGGCGGGAAGATTGTCATTGCAGCCGGCTTTCAAGGTGTCGACGACCAGTTCGAAATTACCACCTTGGGTCGAGGGGGGAGCGACACTACGGCGACGGCTTTGGCTGCTGTTTTGCAGGCGGATCTTTGCGAGATCTATACCGACGTCGAGGGAGTCTTTACGACCGATCCGAGAATTGTCACCGATGCTCGTAAGATCCCGCGCATCTCGTATGACGAAATGCTTGAACTGGCCAGTTTAGGCGCAGGCGTCATGCATTCGCGGTCGATCGAGTTCGCGAAGAAATATCTCGTGCCGCTGCGAGTGCGGCCGGCCTTTTGCGATGGAGATGGCACGTTGATCGCGCCTCAAGTCGATACGCATGAGGCTGTCGTGACCGGCGTTGCATTAGTCCGAAATGAATCCCGGGTGAGCTTGGTGGAAATTCCCGATCGCCCCGGTGTGATGAGCCAAATCTTCATGCGAATGGCTGATCGCAAGATTCCCATCGACATGGTCGTGCAGAACGTTGGAACCGGCGGATTGGCCGAAGTTTCGTTTACTGTGCCGGAATCGGAACTCGCGGAAACGTTGACTGCCGCTGATGAGTCGATCAAGGAACTTGGGGCCGGGCGTGTGGAGCACGGGACCAATGTTGCCAAGGTCTCTGTTGTGGGCAACGGCATGCGCACGCATACCGGCGTCGCAGCACAAATGTTTCAGTCGCTGGCTGCTTCCCAAATCAGTATCGGCATGATTACCACCGGCGATATCAAGATTTCGGTGCTTGTGGATCGTGACCAGTGCGATGCCGCGGTCGTGGCGGTGCATGGTGGTTTCGGACTGCAAAAGGGAAAAGCAGACTCACCATCAGTCGGCTGGGGGCAACAGTCGAGCAGCACCATTACCGACGATGCGCGAGGTGATCTCGAACGGGATGTCGTCGCGCAACTGGTCAGCATGGAAGACATCGTTGTAAGTGAAGTGCAACTCGATTCTGAGCAATCACGCGTCACCATTCGAAACCTTCCGGACGAATCAGGCGTTGCGAGTCAAATTTTTGCGGCGGTGGCTGAAGGGGCCGTGATGGTCGACATGATCGTGCAAAATATCGGTCACAGCGGCACGGCCCACCTTTCGTTTACTGTACCGCGTGACGATTTGGACCAGTGCCTGCTGTTGTGCCGCGAAGTCACCGAGCCATGGCCGGATGTGGAGATCAGCCACGAGCGCCGAATTGCAAAGCTTTCGGTCATGGGAATCGGATTGCGCAGCCACACAGGTGTTGGTGAGAGAATGTTCCGCGCATTGGCGGAATCAGGTATCAACATTCAGATGGTTAATACCAGCGAAGTTCGGATGAGCGCCGTCATCGACGAGGCCGCGGGGCAGCAGGCGCTGCAAATGCTGTTAGAGACTTTTCAACTTGAGAAGTCGGCCTCGCCATCCCGTTGATGATCGGGGTGCCAGATAACGAGCCGACTGTGCAGCATTCCGTTTTCGGGTCGGCCGATTTTCAGCATGACGGAATTGTGAGTGGCGAACTTTTGAAGCTGCTCATTAAGCTCCGCGCGAGTTTGGACCACGCTTCCGGCGATTTCTTGGATGATATCCGAAGGTTTTAGCGTATCACCGAACACGCCATGCGGATCGACCGCCACAACGAGCAGCCCGGATTCGGAATCGCGGACACCCAGTTGGTTGGCCAAATCGTTATCGATGGTGTGCAGCGTCAATCCCATGGGGACGACCGGGAATTCTCGCTCGGGTAGGTACGCCGGCACTTCGGAACGACGCTCGAGAGTGGCACGATTTCCCAACACGACATCGATGTTAATTCGCTTCCCATTACGAAAAACGACAAGCCGCACGGTGTTACCGATCGGAGTCAGGCTGACGAGGTTGATCAAGTGGTTTTCGTCAAAGATTTCGACGCCGTCGAAACTGAGGACGACGTCATTGTGCTTGAGCAATGCTCGTGATGCGGGCGTGTTGTCGTACACTTCGACAATATGTGCGCCTCGGACGCGGCCTAGTTGCAACGTCGAAGCGGTTTCTGCATCGAATTCGGGGTTTAACTTAACCCCCAAGTAAGCGCGCTCCACTCGGCCGTTTTCCAATAACTGGTCGACGATTTGCCGCACGAGATTGATGGGAATACTAAAACCGATGCCCTCGTTTCCGCCGCTATTGGAAGCGATCGCCGTGTTGATGCCGATAATTCGCCCTTGCATATCAATGAGCGGGCCGCCGCTGTTTCCGGGGTTGATGGCGGCATCGGTTTGCAAGAAATCTTGATTAAGGACGCTGCGGCTACTGTCCCCAAGCCTTAACGAACTTCGCCCTTTGGCGCTGATGATTCCCAATGTCATCGAGCTGGATAAGCCGAATGGGCTACCCATCGCGAGGACCAAATGTCCGATTTCAACATCGTCGCTATTTCCCCAACGCGCTGGCTGCAAGTCGGAAGCCGAAACGCGGAGAATTGCGACATCGGAACTTTCGTCGGCCAAGATTTTGTTTGGTTGGATAACACGCCCGTCATTCAAATGAATCGAAACGTCGGCGGGACGTGCATAAGCGACAACATGCCGATTCGTAAGAATGAACGAACCGCCCGAATTCGGACTGGACATAATGACGCCGGAGCCGGTTTCTTCGACGACGCGTCGGTTGGTCCGCCTTTCACTTTGGATGTGAACCACACTTGGCGTCGTGAGGCTGGCGATTTTCGAAAGCGTGTGCCCGCTTTCAACAAGAGCCGACCGGCCCGAGCCGAGTTCATCGTAAAGCCGCTGGACGGTATGGACATCCAAGGCATCGGCTTCAACACGGTTCGATAACCACCAAACGTCAACCGTGACTCCGATGGCGATTCCCAGAAGCAGTGAGCAGCCGCAAATAACGCGAAGGGATTGGCGTTTCATAGCTAGTCGTCCAACTCAAAAAATTGATAACGCAGTCGCGAGCAATCGTTATCGGACGAGGATGGCAAAGGCCATGCTGAGTAGAACGCCAAAAGGACTTAATGGGCTACCACGACGATAACGGTGCACTCGACAGTTTCAAAAGTTCAATACGTAAACCCATATTCTGACAGGAATTCGCCAAGATGGTAGCGAATATCCTGCGGATATGAAGCCACAACGCACGAATTGAGGATTCTTAGTAGTCGAGGTCGAGGTCGCCCAGAGAGATTTCCGAATCGGACATTCGGCCTTCATACTCGTATGCAGTTTCCCAGTCGGCATCGAATTCTTCAGAGCCTTCTCCGAATTCTTCGAGCTTGCGCTGGCATTCCACGCACAAGGGGGTAAAAGGCACGGCTTTTAAGCGAGCAATCGGAATCGAATGTTCACAATTCTCGCAGATTCCGTATCGGCCCTCGCGGATCATCGAGATGGCTCGATCGATTTGTCGCAATTCTCGGCTTTCGAGGGCCGCCAATTGCGAGTCCAATTCGTTCGACGCACCATCGGCTGCGGCGTCGCCGACGTCCCCCACGCTATTCTTAGCGGCTTTCGAAATCTGCCGTTCTTCGAACAATTTCTTACGAAGGGCGTCTCGTTTGGCAACCAAGCGTTGATGTAGTCTCAGCAGTGAATCTTTTCGGGCCATGGACTGCCTTCTTTCAATTCGGCGAGGACCGCTGTTTGGGCAGAATTGGGATCGTTGGAAGCGAATGAATTATCGTTCTTCGCAGTGTTAAGCCAACTATAGCCCGCAAAACTAGGGGTGAGAAACAACATGTCTGAGATTTCCGAGTGGAATTCGACAAATCGCAACCACCGACCTAAAACCAAACAGGGCAACCGCTTTTAAGTGACTTTCATTAAATATGTTACGTCATATGAATCGGGCTAAAAGGCCTCCCGGTCTTCGGTTTGCCGAATCGCTGGATTTGACTTCTCACCGACGAAAAGTCGACTCGCCAACGATCCTTTTCCCTCCACCAAGACACTTACGCCCGCTTCTGCCGGCCCGTTGAGTCTAAGTGGCCTTATCCATGTTACCAAACTGATCGATATGTCGTAACGTACTGAAATTTATGAAGTTAACTCCTTTTCTACGCCGTTGTTACGCCTTTGGGCATACGGCGACTCCATTCGTGATTTCGACCTCGACCTTTCCAGCGGGAATTCGCTGGCAACCTGTCGCAACAAGGTGTCGCTGCAGCACGCGCCATCATCGTCGGATGAGATGAGCGGATCAATCCCCTGAACGCGTTCCTGGCCGTATTCGCAGGATTTGGCCGACGGTTGTGCCGAGATACCGATTCTCAACGGTTAGGCCTGCGGCACCGAATTGCCGGTTCGCGCTTGACCTTGACCGTTTTTCGCACATTGCCTGTAATTCCGGCCCCGCATGGCATGGGGATGCGTTGGGCGTTTGGGCCGAATCCGCGACCAGCCGGAAAACGGAAGCCAAGCCCCACGACATATCGAAAATTTGCGTGTTCGCACACCTTGTCGGCTGAAATCTCACAGGCGGTATTTGTGACAACCTTCGACCGGTACATACTTCACCGTTTCTTGCATGTCTATTCGATTGGGTTCATCGCCCTGTATGGCTTGTTCGTCGTCATCGACGGCTTTTCGAATGTGGACAGTTTTCAAGAGAACGGCGAAGTGTCCGACAATGTGGCGATTATCGTCAACATGGCCGTACACTACGTTTACCAGGCCACTTTGTTCTTCAATATGATCGGCCTTCAATTGGGAGTCGTCGCCGTGATGGTGGTCTTCTCCCAGATTCTGAAGAACAGCGAACTCTACCCGATCCTATCGGCTGGCGTCCCAACGTACCGGCTCATTGTCCCCTGCATCTACGGCGCGCTGATCATTAATGCGATGATGATCGTCAACCAAGAAATTGTTATCCCGCGAATTGCCGGCAAACTGCAGGCTCCGCGCGGCGAGGACGAGAGTTTCGTACAAGAGGTCAAGCCTGTCTACGATCGCAAAACGCGCATCTATATTACTGGTCAGGAATTGTACCTTTCCGATCAGAAAATCCAGGGTGCCGTCTTCGGACTTCCTGTACCGAATATCACCAACACGTTTACGACGCTCAGTGCCGACGAGGCTGTCTTCGTTGCTGAAAGCGCGCAACAGTCGTCCGGCTGGCTGTTGAAGAATCCGACTCCGAGTTTCGACGAACTAGAATTAACGGAAACAGGTCGGACGATCGTCTTGCCAAGGAATGACGCTCAGGATGTCTTTGTCGTGACCGGTGTCTCGTTCGATGAGTTGGATTCGCAGGCGACGAACTATCGACTGCTGTCGACAGCACGGCTGACGCGCCGCATAAAGAATCCCTCAACGGGTCTGGTCACAATTCGAGGCCAAATGCTTCACTTGCACGACCGGATGACGCAGCCGCTTATGAATTTGGCAGCCATACTTGTCGCACTTCCGTTGGTTGTCCGTAAGGAAGGCAGCGGAATCGTCATGAATTTTGCCATTTGTACCGGAGTGATGGCGTTGTATCTCGGGGTGCAGCTGGCAACATTTTATTTGGGCAAGGTTAATGTGGTCTCGGCCGACCTGGCGGCGTGGCTCCCCGTAATCATTTGTGGGACAGCCACTGCGTGGCTGTCCGGCTCGGTACAAACGTAACAGTCGTACGGGGAGCCCTTTGCCGCCTTAAGCCGGTTGCATATCAACAAGCTCGTCGCGCAATCGATTTCGAGCGGTGTGCAAACGCCGCTTGATCGTTCCGATCGGTCGATCGAACTCGTCGCTCATTTGCTTCAAGGACTGTCCCTCGAAGTAAAAGGCAATCAACGTCTTTCGATCGAGATCGCGCAGTCGCGATAGTCCCCCCCAAACTTCGCCGGCTTGTTCCGATCGAACAAGGTTATCCAACGGGTTTGTTGGCTCGAAACGAAGGCTGTTGAATGTCTCGGGGCTGCGAGGCGTTTCGTTCGGACGCCGCACGGCCCGATTGATCGACATGCGAACGGCAATCCGCCGCAACCAACCGATGAAGCGCTCGGCTTCACGGAGCTGTGGAAGCTTGCGCATCGCCTGCATGAAGACGTCCTGAGTGACCTCTCGCGCTTCGGAATGATTCCGCAAACGCCGCAGTACGATGCTAAAAACCGTTGTTTCGAATTCGCGGACCAATTCACCGAACGCTTCACGATCGCCTGTTTGAGCTTGCTCTACGAGATTGAGAATTCGATTGCTTTCCATTTTGATCAGCTCCCCCCTGTTTCCCAGGGGACGGATGGCCAAGGCCATACTTTTGAATCTTCCATCGCCTTCGTTGCCGATGTTGTGCTGAAAAAAACACGGTCTCGGGCTTGTTGGCGAACCTGTCGGGGAATGCGAGGCGATCTACGAATGACGTATGACCGAGCCGCTGGGAAGAACGAACAAAGCCTTCCCGGCCCCAACCTGCGAATGAACTGCCGCGACTTTTCGCTTTAGGCCGATTGCGCCCATGTTGGGGTCGCAAAAGGTCCGGCAGCCGCCAGCCGTTCCGCCGCAGGTCGCCAGCCCATCATGGTGGAGATTGCCATCTCCCCTAATGGTGCTGGCCGGCTAGCCGTCGGTCGCAGGTCATATAGATGACTCGTGCGACATCGATCGGCAAAACCATGCCGGCGGGTATCCGACAAGCGTTTCGCGCACGCGGGATGTTTCGGGAGGTCCACGTGTTTGGCGCAAACGATTCGCGACTGGACGCCGACAATAATGCCATGGCGAACGTTCGAGACCGAATCTTGAATTTGGATGTTGCGCATCACACCAAACCTCCTGCGGAATCCCGCAGATTCAAAAGAAACTGAACAAACAGGTTTTGTCCCGGAAAGCGATCCGGGAGCGAGAAAATTTATTGTAACGAAGAAACCATACGCTGCAAATTGCGTTGTCTGTAGGTTCCCTCGCCCGGTAGACGCATCAGCCGGGAGAAAGGTTCGTGCATTTTCCAAAGTTTCTGAAAGTTTTTTGCGGAGAGGCACCCAATCGAAACTGATTTCAGAACACGCATTGGCGGCAATCGATTTGGCTTTCGATATACGGACCATTTCTAAGGTGATAAATAACAGACGGTTACGTCCAATGGGATGGCTTGCCCCGGCCAGGACGACCAGCCGCAGAATAGGCAAGATCGTTGGAATCGGTAAAGTCACTTCCACAGGAAGTCCGATATCTACGATAGATCCAGGTCGTTGCCTGCCCAGATCAACCGAAGTCCAAAGCCGAGTAGGCGATTCAAGGCCCGCTTTACGACTCGCAGACGGGAAACAACGACAGCGACTTCTCCAGAAGGTGGATTCGCTACCTCAATGCCGAATCTCGATTCGGCGATTGGAACCTTCAACCAAAGAGTCGACAGGTAAGGCCTTCAAGAGTTTTGAAGATGAAGCTCCTCCCGCAAATCACCCTGCTATCGGCCGTGCTGTTTGGGCTGGCTGGTTGCACCACTCATCACTTCGGTTATTACGACCCCAATATGGGAGTTGTCTGCGGTGCAGGGTACGATGCCTATGGTTGCGGGACGAGTAACTGGTTTCCCGACGGGCAGTGCTGTGGTTGCGGCTATTATAAGCCAGGTTTTTGGGGTTGGTTCAAGGACCAATGCCGCCGGTACCGCTTGAAGAACTATCAGCATAGCCAATATCTGCTGGGCCGGAATCCCTGTGGTGGATGTGGCACCTGCCCGAATTGCGGGATGTATCCGCCACAAATGGTGCCGCCTCAGTCGGTCATGCCCTACGAAGTACACGGAAGCGTGATGGGGACCGTACCGGAAGGTCAAAGGATCGAATCGATTCCGGGTGATGCAGCGCCTCCATCCCAGCCGGCGCCGCAACTGAGCGACCCACAGGACATGATGCCCGCGCCTCCGCCACTCAATGAACCTCCCGTTCAGCCGGGGCCCAGTGCTGGAGCCTTTCCGATGTATCGTCCGGCAAATGGGTACTCCGTTCCATCTCATTGGTAAGCGGTAACGCAGAGGTTCGTTTGCAAAGCCGCTGGGCGGCGAGACCTCACCTGGCGGAGAAAGAGCCTCTTTGCCCCTCTCGCTGCAAGCCGTGTTAATGCTCCGAAATTCTTACGGTTCATTCCTCGCGGTTCACGGCGTTCGCGCGAGAGAGTATTCTCTACCGTACGCTGCGATTGAATGCATGGTGCTTGGTGTTTGCATTCCAATAACGGAGAGGTCGATTAAGTGGATACCATCGATTCGGCGTCGCAGCCGCTTGAAACGAGCTGTCGCCCACAGACTTCAATCCCACACCCCGAGGGTCGCCCCGCCGGTTACCAGACCTGGTCGGATTTATTGTTTCTTCATTGGCGCGTACCAGCAGATGAGTTGCGGCCGCTCATTCCCCGGGAACTGGCAATCGACACGTATGATGGATCGGCCTGGGTCGGAATTGTCGCATTTGATATGTCAAACATTCGGCCTTGGTGGTTTCCGCCAGTGCCCGGCGTTTCTTACTTTCGCGAAACGAATGTTCGCACGTATGTGCGAAGCGCAAACGGCACTCCTGGCGTTTGGTTCTTCAGTTTGGATGCATCAAATGCCTTAGCGGTCTTCATCGCGCGGTGGAAATGGAATCTGCCGTATTTTCGAGCCAACATGCAAATCGTGCGCAACGGGAATTCAATCGGATATCGCAGCTATCGACCGAGTCGAGATGATGGCCTCGGTCGTTTGAATGTCCAAGCGGAAATCGGCGATCTGTGGAACTCCGCAGATGATTCGTCACTTGTCGGACTCGCCCAGCCCGAATCCTTAGAGTACTTTCTTGTGGAACGATATTCGCTTTTCTGTGAGTCTCCCAACGGCACGTTGTACGAGGGTCGGGTCTATCATCGGCCCTATCCGATCAAACAAGCGACGGTGACCGGTCTTGAGGAGAGCTTACTCGAACCTTCCCAAATACAGGCAGGTTCCGATCTGGCTCATGCCGCGTTCAGCGATGGGGTCGATGTGGAAGTCTTCCCACTGCGTTCGTTGTCCTGAATTGATTCGGATGCGACAGCCAACGGAGTGCGGGACTCAAATCTGTTCAATCGCGAGTGAATGTGATTCAACGAACTCTCGGAGTTCGCCCGCATTGAAGACTCCAGTGGTCGCGCCGGTTCGACGCACGCAGCTTGCCCCCAGTGCCGTTCCCATGCGCAGGCATTGTTCCGGTGGTTCCTGCGCAAGCAATCCGTAGATGTATCCCGCGAGAAATGCATCACCGCTACCAGTACCGTCGACAAAATCGACCTTGTAAACTCCGGCCTTCATTCGGACATTGTCATTTTGCAGGATGGCGCCGTCGCCGCCGCAAGTAATCACGACATTCTTTGCTCCGGCGTCGCGAAAGAACTGTGCCTGGTCCAGCGGGTCGACCAGGCCGGTAATCATTTGGGCCTCGTCCGAATTCGGCATAAAGACGTCGGTGAGCGGCAGCACCGGCTCTATTCGAGACCAGTACTCTTCGTCGTCTGGGATGACAACATCCAAAACAGTCGTCGTGCCCGCGTCCTGAGCTGCTGCAAAACATTTTGCCACGGAGTCGGATGACGGCTGATTGGAAAGACAGTACCCACCCAGGTTGAGGACTCGGCATTTTGCGAGCAACGACGCCGGTGTTCGATCAGTCGTAAACTCGGCATTGGCACCGATGGCATGAAAAAATCGGCGGTCCTCGTTTTGTACGTTGATAATCAGAGTGCCGCTTGTCTGCAGCGTTGGCGATTCCTGCAAATGCTCGCAGTCGACACCGGCCTCTTCGAGAAACTCTTGAGCAAAACGGCCGAAGATATCCTTGCCGACGATACCGGCAATGGAAACTTGCAATCCAAGACGCGCCAAATCGACCGCAGCGTTGGCCGCACAACCGCCGATCGTGAGCCTGAGCGAATCTGTCGTGACCAGCTCGCCTGGTTTGGGCATATGATGAACGGGATCGCAGACATGGTCGGCGACAACAATGCCAATGCACAAACAATCGATCGAACGAGAATTCATCGCACCACATTCATGAGATGATTTGCTGTCGCCATCGCAATGAGTCCGAATTTCAATCCACTATTCAGACCATGCTGGCTTTGAACATCGCGACCAGGTCCAAACCGATAGCAGACGTTCGGAATATACGATACTGCCCAAACGGAACGTCAGGCAAACCCGAATCGAAAGTCTACTCGCCGGACGGCGCAGCAACTCGCTCCCCGTGCGAGTGCCGCTTCTTCGAGTAGCCCCTGCGCATGGTGCTTAGCAAATACCAAATGATGGGATAAGTAATCGCAGAAGCGATCGATGCGACAATGAGCGAGCCGATAACGAGTGGCACTCCGATTTCGACAAAAAGTGCCACGATTGTGGCCCACCATTCGCGAATAGAATTGTATTCGAGAATTCCTGCGAGCGTTTCGTACGACAGAGTGCCGCCGACAAT
Organism: Planctomycetaceae bacterium; assembly: GCA_028284485.1. Lineage (GTDB taxonomy): Bacteria > Planctomycetota > Planctomycetia > Planctomycetales > Planctomycetaceae > JANQRQ01. The sequence goes on from JANQRQ010000011.1 coordinate 34,701, forward strand.
CATGGAACCAATTTGGTAATCCAACCAATAGATCGGTAGGACTGTTATCGGATTGGAGATATAGACGGTGATCAATGCCGCCATGCGATTGAAGTGCAGGAACCTGCTGGTGACGAAAGCAAACGCCATCACCAATAGCATTTGAATGCCCACGGTCGGTGTCATGCCGATGAACATTCCGATGGCTGTGCCAAGAGCGATGGAATGTGGCGTGTCGTCCAGCATTAAGACAGTGCGCAAAATCGCCCGTGGACCGCTCCACCATCTCATGGGCCGCGATTTCGCCATTGCTGCACGATACCCTTGTCTGCATCCCGGTGGTATTGACACCTTCGACACGGGATTGAAACGAAACTCGTCCTCAGGCGCTGCCTGAACGTGTTGGGGGGCCTCAAAACGAGGCAGCCGCGCTTGGCGCGGTCGCCAAACTAACGTTTCAACCTAATTATAGGCCGAATTCTTGGATGATGAAACGTGGATTCGATTTGCGGTTATCGCTCGAAATTCGTTACGAGAATCGAACGTTTTGGCCTATGTCAATTATCGGCCATTCTGCGGATGTTCATCGAGCAATCGCTCGACAAATGGGATGATATGGGCTTCGTAGGTAAATCCTTCGCCGGAATATTCGCCAAAATCGTTGTCGAATCGTTTGGCGACTTTGCCATCGCTATCGTAAACGTAAACCGCCGGGATCGAAGCCAAATCGATCGCCTTCCAAAACTCGTCGCTGGCCACGTTAAGCAGTATGTTCTCGAACGTCGCTTGCTGCTTGGTGAGGAATGCCAGAACCGATTCCCGATATGATTCCGCAGGGCGGCTTTGTATCCCTTCGTAATCGCAACTGACCGAAATGCAGGCCACTCTATCATTGCCATACTTTCGATGCAGAGCAACAAGATTCGGGAATTCTTGAAGACAGGGCAAGCACGACGTCGACCACAGATCGACGACGACGATTTTTCCGCGGTGTTGTGCGATAGCCGCTTGTGCTTGCTCCCAATCGAGGATTTTCAAATCGACATCATTCTCGCCATTTGCCGAAGATGGTTGCGGCGATTCGTTGGATGACGATTGGTCTTCAAGATCATTTGATGAAGTACCGGTAGCGGGATCGGCATCAACCGTCGACGCCGGCTCACTCGATTGTTTCGATTGGTTCTGTGTTGATTCGGTGTCGTCTTCCGACGCACAGCCGATCAGAAAACAACAGGCGAGTCCGACTAAGATTATGGCGCTTGGTTTCATCGGGAATGACATTCGCAAGTAAGGGAGAAGCTTAGGAGAAGCTTAACGGTCGACTTTGACCAATCCGGAAGCCTTCGCGTCGACTTCCGGATCTTCGAACGGCAACGCGTTCAAGAACTCAACCAGGTCGTCGATTTGTTTTGCATTCAGATGGCTGGTTGTTCCATGACGATCGTCAGTGTTGAATGTGGTGAGAACATCATGTAATGTCTCCGCCCTTCCGTGATGCAAATACGGCGCGCTGCGGTAAATGCCCAATAGTGTCGGAGTATCGTAGGCAGGCCCCATAATCTCGCTCGGGTCGTCGTTGCCCGTGCCGACATCGTGCAGCAAACGCTCGGTTGCCGGGTTCGAGTCGGAGTAGAATGGCCCGGTATGACATTCGGCACACTTGGTTTCCTTCGAGAAGAACAGTGCTTGCCCACGGCGCGCCGCTTCACTGAGACCTCCCTTGGCATGTGGACTCAGCGAGAACTTGTGCGAATTGGTATACGCCGCCAACGCGTCGAGTTCACGCGACAATCCCTTGTTCGGTTCTTCGAGTGAGTCATTGATTCTGCCACGAACCAATCCTCGCCCCTGCATCAACGGGCCACGAATCGTATGTTCAAAATCTTGGGATTCGTCACGGTCTGCCGACCAATGCAAGGGATGTGTCCACGCCAGACCGAAGATCGGCGGCGTCGCGCGCAGCCCTTCGGGGTTGTGCCATGTCCGGCCGTCGGAATCGCCATCGGGATGACAACTCGAGCAGGAAATCCAACGGCGACCGACCATCGGTTGCTGTGCCGAATAAAACAAGATTTTGCCGCGACGAACTTCGTCGCTTATTGGATTACCAGTGACTGGAATCGTGGCGACGGGTTCTAAGTTCGACGTGTCGTAGGCGACCACGTTAAAGTCGAGCGCATTGTAGATATAGAATCGCGTTCCATCGGGTGACACTCGCACGGCCCGAGGGTTATGCCCCAGTTTGATGTATTCGCGCAGTTCGAATTCGCGGTAATCATCATCCAGTGTGTCGCAAGCAAACATGTCATCGGTTCCGCTAAAGATTGCGTACAACTGCCGACCGTCCGGCGACAAGGCAATCTCCCACGGATTGGCGACCACCAAAGTTCGCAAAAACGAATCCATCGGAAACCTTTTGCGACGGCGACTCTTGTCCGAGTTGGTGTCGAGCACCGTGAGATACGGAAATATCGAGCCGGCACCATGCACCGCGCGAACCTGCGATCGAATATGGGGCACATAAGCTTTTTCGCGAACGGGATGCACCGCAATTTGTCGGCATAAGTTATCGGTGCTGGCGGCGTCCCAACGCTCAACCTCAGAACCGGTCGCCACATCGATGCCAAGCACATTCGATGTGTAGTACTCGGTGACCAACAGTTGCTGTTCATCGGTGGTCAAGGCAATCCCGCGGGGGAACTTCCCGGCCGACATCGACCGAATCGTTTGTAATGTGTTCGCGTCAATTTCCAGAACCTGCCCAGGGTATTCCAACGTGACGTACAATTTCGATCCCGATTTGTTCGACACAATTCCGTACGGCTCGTCGAACACATCGACCGAGCCCATTTGCTCACCTGCTTCGGCGTCAAGCACGACGACTCGGTCATCGCCATAGACGGCCACGGCAAGCAAAGCGCCGGAACCAATGAATGTTACACCTTCCGGTTTCTTGCCGACTTCGGTTTCAAAAACTTTCTTGTGAGAGCGCAAGTCGACAATCGAGACCGTGCCGCTATCTCGATTCGAACAGGCCAGGTAGCGGCCATCGGCTGAAATGTCCATCAAGCTGTTGGAGTTGCCGGCATCGACGTTGCAATGCAAAAGCAACAGCAGCGCGGCGGCGAACAAACAGAATCGAGAGACTGCAGAATCGATTGGATGCATGAAATAGGGAAGTGATTTCACACGCTCGTCAATCCAACGGTTTACCGATGCGGACGATGTCGGTTCAGCGTGATGCAATGCTTGGTCAATTCGATTACGGTCTGACTCGGCTTGTAAGAACATACTTGCCTCGATGCGGTGGTTGTTCTGTGTTGAAGTCGCTGTTTCACTTTAGCAAATGTCCCGTCGAACAACAGCAAACTGCGGTGGCTTGCCAGCAAGCGTCGGGTCGGTCCAACGATTTCTCAGCCGGCTGCCCCTCGATGGACCAGCCTCGCAATGGTATTCTGGCAAACTCGATCGTTGGAATTGAAATGTCCAAGACCTGTTTGCAATCGAAATTCACATTTTCTGAAAGAGCGATCTTATGAAATTCGCCATCTGCCAGGAGTTGTTTGAGGACTGGGACTGGGAACGGCAGTGCAGCTTTATTTCCGAGGTGGGATACACCGGCATCGAGGTCGCTCCGTTTACATTGGCGCCTCGAATTACCGATGTATCGGCCGAGGCTCGCCAAACGATGCGTAAGCAGGCAGAGGATCACGGTTTACGCATTATCGGGCTGCACTGGCTTTTGGCAAAAACCGAAGGGTTGCATCTGACGTCACCCGATTCGTCGGTCCGTAAAGCGACTGCCGAATACCTGGTCGAACTGGGGAATGCGTGTGCCGATTTTGGTGGCGATTTAATGGTTTTCGGGTCGCCGCCTCAACGAAATTTGATTGCCCCCACGACTTCAGAAGAGGCATATGAAAATGCGGCCGAAATCTTTCGGCATTGCATGCCCCCATTGGCCGAACGGGGCGTGCGAATTTGTATGGAGCCGCTCACCACCAAGGAAACGGACTTCGTCAACACCTGTGACGATGCGCTGCGGCTGATCGAGATGGTGGATGAGCCGAATTTTTGTCTCCACCAGGATGTCAAAGCGATGTTAGGCGCCGAGTCGACCGGCATTCCCGAATTGATTCGCGCACACAAAGGAAGAGTCGGCCACTTTCATGTGAACGATACCAACTTACTTGGTCCCGGAATGGGTGAGACCGACTTCGCACCGATCTTTTCTGCGCTGTTGGAAGTTGGTTACGACGGTTGGGTATCGGTTGAAGTTTTTGATTACAGTCCGGGTTGTGAAACGATCGCGCGCAAAAGTTTTGAGTACATGCAAGAGGTCCTTTCTCGCGTTGCAAAGTAACGTTCAAAGGCAAATAGAAGCCTGTTTATAAAAATTTTAGAAAAAACTTTTTTCGATGGTGATACGGTTTTCACGGCGAAGCGCGACGCGAAAAGTTTTTCATTTCATAAAGCGCGTTGCAAAACGTTTTTTGGCGCGTGTGCTGAAAACACTATTATTTCAGCGTGAAATGAACATGCGTTGTTGGTTGTCGAGCAACATTGTTTGGCGCTACGAAAATGCGTTGTCGTTGGTGTGTTAACATCGCGGTTTAGCGAAGTTCAAAAGAAGATGCGTGAGTCGGCTTTTCCAAACAGAATTGGGTTGCAGAATTTTCGGAAAACCTTAGTATGATTCGCAATTGAGTGTAAGTCCTTGTTGTGAAAGAGATGTCGGTTCTCAAGTTTGTGTTGTGGCAACTTCAACGTGTCACTTTGATCGACACTCAATCCCGTCGGGACAAGCACACGGCTCATCACGGTTGATGAGTCCGGATTTTTTCGGTCTGGCGTGACTCGTCTTATCGGCAATCAACAGCCCGGTGCCAGCGGTAAGGCAGTCACTCAGTTGGCTCTGTAAGGAGGATTTACGGTGGCCAAAAAGAAAGCTGCAAAGAAGAAGGCTACGAAGAAGAAGGCAGCCAAGAAGCGGACTGCCAAGAAGAAGGCAACGAAGAAGAAGGCAGCCAAAAAGAAGACTGCCAAGAAGAAGAAGAAGGCAGCCAAGAAAAAGACTGCCAAGAAGAAGAAGACTGTGAAGAAGAAGGCCGCCAAGAAGAAGAAGAAGGCCGCCAAAAAGAAGAAGAAGTAGTCTTCTGCAGGCCGACATCGACGTCGGTCCTGACCAGCCAAAACAAGTAAGAAGCGATCGACACATTTGCTGTTGATCGCTTCTTCTATTTGGGGTTTGCGAAATCGATCGAACTGCAGCGGCCGGCATGAGTTGCGGATGGGGAATAAGACGTAACACGAATCGCCGGCCCCGAGTCCCGCACCGCCGTTCGAGAAACATCCGCGCTCGTTTATTCCGCATGCGTGATTGCACGCGGCTTCGAGCACGGTGGATTTGGTCCAGGTTGGCAGGCCCATGATGCGGAATGACCGCCTGTGATTTCTATGCAAAAGTTGTAACCACGAAAAACACGTATCGAGCGAAACAAACGCAGCGTTCACACGCCGTGCATTCCTATCCATCCTGATTCGATTTCGCAGCAATCTTCCTCTGGCGGCATTCAGCGCCTCGAGCGCTGTCACGATCGACATGCAAACGCGGAAACGGATTCGCTTTGTGTCTCTCTCTATGTGCTCTGTGCCTCAGTGGTGGATTGAACTCCAAGGGAGAATTTTCAAACGGGTGGTGTCTCGCAAAACATTGTTAAGACGCACATATGAAAGTACGATTCCGTTGAGACAGCGACGTCTCCGTTCCTCAGTTTCTGAATCGAAATCACTAAGTCGAGTTCGCGATGAAAGCTATCAGTTTGTTGCCGATGGTCTTGTTCTCGACATTCGTGATTCAAGCGATCGCCGGTGAAGAGAAAGATTTCGAAGTCCATTCGTTGGACTCTCCCTTCCAAGCGAAGGCAACTTCTTTGCGAATTCTGTTGCCCGATGAGTTGGAGAAGGGCAAGCGCTATCGCGTTCTGTACGTGTTGCCGGTTCACGAAGATGGGCTGCATACACACGGCGATGGTCTGGTCGAACTGCAAAAGTTGAACGTGCATAACGAACACCAGCTCATTTGTGTGGCACCAGCCTTTACGTCGAAGCCGTGGTTTGCGGACCACGATCAGAATCCCGAAAAGCTTGACGAAAGTCACCTGTTGAAGACCGTAATTCCATTCGTCGAAAAACACTATCCGGTGCGCACCGATCGGGAAGGACGGTTGTTGATCGGATTCAGCAAGTCAGGTTGGGGTGCGATGACGTTGCTTTTGCGACATCCAGACGTCTTCGACAAAGCGGTCGGATGGGATCCCGGCATTCGCGTCGACACGGGGCCGTTCGATGAGAAGTTTGATCGCGATATGCGCGTGGCCCGAGATTTTGGTAGCTACGAAAACTTCGAGCGATATCGCATTTCGAAATTGGTGAAAACCAAAGGGAAAACTCTCGGCAACGAGGTGCGATTGTTTTATTTCAATCGTGACGGAAACGCCCGAGCCTTGGGCGGAGCAAGGATTCACAATTTGTTGATTGAAAACGGCGTACCTCACCGATACGTGATGGAACCGTATCGGGAGCATCGCTGGGACAGCGGTTGGATTCCGGAAGCCATCGAGTTTCTTATCGCCGATTGATGGACGTTGCGGGTCGGGGCAGTCGACAGGATCTGGCATTCTCTGTGCATTTGGTGCAGTTGATCTGAACTTCTCTCTCAGTGTGCTCCGTGACTCTGTGGTGAATCTCTTTCTTGATGTTCACGATACTGTGGCTGTTGCGCTTGCTCTCATTCCAGTGCGGAAGTTGCAAATGAATTTGTTCAACAGTTTGACATCCAAGAACGCCCCAGCCACCCGCCGCATCGATACGTGATGGAACCGTATCGGGAGCATCGCTGGGACAGCGGTTGGATTCCGGATGCCATCGATTTTCTTGTCGCCGATTTATGGATGTTGCGGGCCGGGCAGTCGGCAAGAGGTGGCAATCTCGGTGCATTTGGTGCAGTTGAGTTGAACTTCTCTCTCAGTGTGCTCCGTGGCTCTGTGGTGAATCTCTTTCTTGATGTTCACGATACTGGGGCTGTTGCGCTTGCTCTCATTCCAGTGCGGAAGTTGCAAATGAATTTGTTCAACAGTTTGACATCCAAGAAAGCCCCATCCACCCGCCTATTCAGAACGCCCCAGTCATCCGCCGAGTTCACGAATTGATCGCAATTGATGAGAAACGGAAGTTGTTCTGGTACGATCGTTCTGAACCGTTGTGTGGAAAGCTCGATTCAGCACCAGCCGTGTGCGGGGTCAGGATGTGAGAACGTCGCTGACCGCTTAGGACAGAAATGCATTCCGGGCCAAGAACGATTCAACAACCCGCGTGAGTGAGACAACACGAGGAATAAGCATGTATCGAATCCTTCGAATCGCGATCGTAATCGGGTGCATGATGACTTCGAAGTCAGCCGAAGTACATGCAGCGAGCAAGCCGAACATTCTGCTGATATTGTCGGACGACCACAGCTATCCGCATTTGGGGTGTTATGGCAACAGCAACATTCAGAAGTTCAACATCACGCCGAATTTCGATAATTTCGCCAAACAAGGGATGCGCTTCGACCGAGCCTATACGACAGCACCCCAATGTGCTCCTTCGCGAACTTCGATCTTTACGGGGCGTTCGGCAGTTGGGGTCGGTGCCACGCGGTTTTCTCAGCCGCCACGTAGTCATGTTCGGTTCTTTACCGACTACCTCAGAGAGAACGGTTACTGGACCGGCATGGACGGCCGAAACCAGCATTTGCAAGGCCGAGTTTCTGAACCGGAATACCTCCAAAAGGAACTGCAGAAACTGGGCATGCGACCGTTGGACGATCGATTCGACCATTTCGTCGGCAGTGCCAGCACCGGCAATGTGAAGAAGATCCCGGCTTGGATTCATTCCATTTTGGACAAGGTTCCTGAGGACAAACCGTTCTTTCTCTATTTCGGATTCAACCAGACGCACCGCGGATTCGGAGAGTCGCATGCAGGGATTGAACCCGATCAGTTGGAGCTTGCCGGGGATTGGCCCGATCTGCCCGAAGTTCGTCTCGATTACGCCCGCTTCTTCAACAAGCTACGGCAGCTCGATGAGGGATTCGGCTACATCATGGAGGTTCTAAAGGAGCGCGACCTCGAGAAGGACACAATGGTCGTATTTATGGGAGACAACGGCGAAGCGATTCTGCGTGGCAAGGGAACACTGCATCAGCGGGGGATCCACGTGCCGATGGTGATTCGTTGGCCCGGCGTGACCGAAGCCGGCTCTGCATGCGATGCGCTGATCAGTGGTGAAGATTTGGGTCCGACATTTCTCGAAGCTGCCGGACTTGCCGCACCTGACGATATGACCGGGGTGAGTTTTCTCTCGGCCCTTCAAGGAGATGATTTCGCCGGCCGAAAGTATGTGTTCGCCGAGCGTGGTTGGCATTGGGGACCGATCACCAATACCGACGGATTCGACTTGTGCAGGTCGATCACGTCGGAGCGATATCATTTTATTTACAACGCGCTCCCCAACCAAACCTATTGGCCGGTCGATCAGGTTCGCAAGAATGCGTATGCATGGCTGGCGATTCAGAAAGCACATAAACAAAAAACACTTGCGCCGCTGTTTAGCCGATTGTATTTTCAAAAACCGCGCCCGGTGTTTGAATTGTATGACTTGAAGAAAGACCCGTTTGAACTGCACAACCTGGCCGGCCAAGCGGAGTACAAATCGTTGGAGACGGAGATGCGCCAGGAATTGGATAAATGGATGGTTCGGGAACAGGATTACCTGCCGCTTCCCAGTCACGCGACCTGGCAATGGTAGGTTGAAGTCAGCAGCTGCCCCGGCGGTCAAAGAACGTCGGCGATCGGAGTCATCGGGAAACAGAGCCGACTGCGATGTTGCCGCGCCATTGAAGAGATGCTGTTACAGTTAAGCGCCTGCGGTGTCGCCGCCGTCGTTCTCGATTTCGGCGATCGCGTTTTGGGCTGCTGCCTGCTCGGCTTCCTTTTTGGTGGGGCCCCATGCAGCTTCGAATGTGCGTTGACCGATGATGGCGGCAACGTTAAAGCACTTCAAATGGTCCGGACCCTTCTCGTCGAGCAATCGGTACGAGGGAGTTTCGCCATAAGATTTCTGCGCCAACTGTTGCAGAATGCTTTTGAAGTTGCGGCCATGCCCGGAATTCGCAGCGGCTTCGACCTCGGGTTCCATCCAGCGTTCGATGAGTGATTTCGCCGCCGCGAAGCCACCATCGAGATAGACTCCGGCGATCAACGATTCGGTGACGGCTGCCAGAATCGAAGATGGCACTGTGTTATGTGTGGTCAATCCTTTGCCGAGCAGCAGAAATCGTTCGAGGCCCAACCGACGACAAACTTGGGCGCAGGTATTTCTGCTCACAACAACCGACTTAACGCGTGTGAGCTCCCCTTCCGGTTTTTGGGGGAAGCGGTGGTACAACATTTCGCAGACGACGGCGCCCAAAACGGCGTCACCCAAAAACTCTAACCGTTCGTTGGATGTCAATCGCGATTTGGCGATCGACGCGTGCGTCAAACAGGTCTCCAGCAGCGATGGATCGTTGAACTTGTACCCGATCGCCTGTTCGCATTCTGTGAACAGCAAGTCGCGTGGCGGCTCGGTCGTATTTTCAGACATCGATCTTTCCATCGCGGCGTCGTGCGCGGCAGTGTCGACAACCGGCGTTGTGGTCTTGGCGCAATTACTACCGAAGAAGTGAGCCTATTGGCGATGCGGAATCTTGTCAACACGGCTCGGTAAAGTGTCTCAATTCCAAACTGTCGAGTTCAATTGCCCGCAGACATTTCTCAGGATTGGCGGGAATCGATACAATTCTACCGGACCACTGGAAAATTATTGCCAGCGATCCAACGCGATCGGAATGGGGAGACGTACTATTAATCGCTACTAGGGCGTGTGCCGGTACCAAAGCAAACAACTCTCCGGACGAACAAAGGAGGAGGAATAAATGAAACTAATTCGTAGAAGCACACAATGGATCGCCGCGGCCGTCATCGGGGTTTGTCTGGTGGCTGGGGCCGTGGCCGTGGCTCAGCGGCAGGCACAATCCACGCTGCCGACAGCGAATAATGCGTACGAGCTTTCATCGATTTTCCGGGAAGTGTCGAAGAATGCCATTCCCAGTATCGTGTCGATCGAGACGTTGGGGACGGTCAGAACCGGGCAAGGCGATTTGCAGCCTCCGTTCGACGAGAATTCGCCGTTTGGAGACTTGTTCCGGGACGATCCACGGTTGAGAGAGTTTTTCCGGAATCGACCGCAACCGCAGCCCCGCCGTACCCAGGGGATGGGATCCGGTTTTATTATCGATCCCTCGGGGATCATTCTGACGAATAACCATGTCGTGCAGAATGCCGACCGGGTCACCGTGCGACTGCATGACGGTCGGGAGTTTATCGCGACCGATATCAAAACCGATCCTCAGACCGATGTGGCGATCATTCGCATCGAGTCTGACGAGCCGCTACAGGCGATTCCGCTGGGCAACAGCGACAACATCGAGATTGGCGATTGGGTGTTGGCCGTGGGAACCCCATTTGGTCTCGACTTAACCGTGACTGCGGGCATTATCTCCGCCAAGGCTCGTGGACCGCTGATGGCCGAGCGCGGCGACTTTTTGCAGACCGACGCCGCGATCAACCCGGGTAACAGCGGGGGCCCGTTGTTGAATCTGCGTGGCGAAGTCATCGGAATCAACACTGCGATTTCGACGCGGACTGGCACATCTTCGGGTGTCGGCTTCGCGATTCCGATCAATATCGCCGACTGGGTCAGCGATCAGCTGGTTGAGAGCGGCCGTGTGCAGCGCGCCTATCTTGGTGTAAAGATTCAGCCGGTCGATTTCGATCAAGCACAACGATTCGAAACGAACGTGGGCGAGGGTGTGCTCGTTCGGGAAGTTCTGGCCGATTCGCCGGCGGAGAAGGCCGGTTTGCAACCGGGCGACGTCATTTTGGAGTTCAACGGCCAAAGTGTCCGTGGGACCGCCATGCTGCAGAGAATCGTCGAACGTTTGGATCTCGACAAATCGTACAAGATGTTGATTCTCCGCGATGGCGAGCAGAAGACTCTTTCCGTTTCGGTCGAGCAACTTCCGGAAGAAGACACGCTTGCCGATGCAAACGAATCTGATGAGGATCGCGGCGTCGATCCCGAAAATGTGATCGACGATTTGGGAATCGAAATCAAGCCGTTGACGCCGCAAGTCGCCCGCCAGCTGGGGTTGCCCGATGCGACCGGCGTATTGGTGGCTTCGGTCAGGCCTTCGGGATTGGCATGGAGAGCCGGGCTGCGGTCTGGCAATGTGATCCAAAAAATCGGATCGACACGCGTGAATTCTCCGGACGAGCTTCGCGAAGCTCTGAAGGACATGTCATTGGAAGAAGGAATTTTAATAGTCGTGCAGGACAAACAGGGAACGCGTTTCCTAATTGTTCAGCAATCGGAATAGAAGTCGTATGGCCTCCGCAGCGACCGTGTTTTCGTGTTGGAGCACGGTCGCTGTTCGGTGCTGAAGATTTCGAACGCTTGTCGGTGCGCAGAATCGGGATGCCGCGTCGCAAAAACACAAAGCAGCGCGACCTCAGCCAATAAGCGAATTGAGAAACGATCGATCCTCGCATTCCCCGTTAAGAATGGCCGATTTTCGTGCCGGCCTTTCGGGGAGTGCTTTTTTATTGGCTTGCGAAGTCATCGCTAGCCGTCGCGACTGCTGGCATGATATCCAGGGCCGTCAGGTAGCCCAGGAAGCGTTCGTCGTAAAGCGGCAGCTCACCTGCGAGTCGAACGCTTAGCGGTCCAGGATCGGGATCGGCTCGCAAATCCTGAACATAGTCAAGCAACAATTGCCGCGAGTCGGGTGAACTATTCAACATGAAGTGAACCCAGCCCCATGACTCCTGGTAATCGGTTCGCTGCATATGGGCGACTTCGACGAGCTGCTCAAGCCGTTGCATATCGGGGCGCCAACCATTGGAAACCGCCTGCGTCAAATCGCTCGCGTAGCCCGAATTGACTCCACCAGCCACCGGTCCGATCACTTCGAAGTATTCGGCGATTCCTTCGTCGAGCCAAAGTGGTACGGACTTCAACGAGGCATGCAGTAGACCGTGTGTGAATTCGTGGCGTAAGTCTTCTTGAATTCTTTCTCCCCAAAACGTGTAAACGGCCAATCGCTCTGGTGTTCCGACGAAGTAGGCTCGTCGATGCGGAAGCTCTGGATATGCCGCGGAAATATATTGTCGATATTGCGTCTCGTTTCCAAACAGGTACACAACAACCTGGCGTCCATTGAGTGGCAGGTTCAACGTGTCTGCGACTTGCTTTCTCAACGAAATCAGGTCAGTAACCAACGGATGGTCGCGCCCGAGTCGCATGTCACTCATGATGAGCAGCTGATCCGATTCGATTGAATGACTGACAGGAAGCTTGATCGTTTTTTGGGGCGAAACGGTCCTACAGCCAAACAACGCGCTGGCGACGCCGAAGATTAACAGCGTGGCGACTCGATGATGTCGGATTCTCGACCTGCTGGATTCGGCCGAATACCGTTCCATCTGACGATCTGCAGACTGGTCGATTTTCCGGTGGGAACAAATACCACCGATTGACCGCATCATATGTTGGGTCGCTTTTCTGGACAGCAAGAGCAGAGGCGGGACAGTTTCACGTTTTTTAAAACGCTATTCGGGTGGGCAGTTGTATGGGGCAAGGACGGCTAACATTTGAACTGCTACAGCGTATTAGGCTGACTTGTGGCCGTGACAATCGCGTTTCGTGCTATGAATGCTGGCTCACACGAGCCGGAAACGTCCACAAGAGAAAGCAAACCGCTCTAGAGTTGCTGACTCTCGAGATCTGTGTCGCTGGACGCCCGATTTTCAATTCGTTGAAAAAGATTATGCAACAGTCCGTTCGAGACCGATTGGCGGACCAAATCGGCATGGCCGTTTTCAATGAGGGCCATTGCAAGGTTCGGATGGCTGTTCCAGTCGGTTACCGTCCATTCCCTGACATCGACGATGACATCATTAAGGGCCGCTTGCGTCTTCGGCACAACCACCAGCCCGTCCGACGATTGAACGACGTGGTACTCAAAGGCGGCGAACATTGCGACGGCACCAATAGTCGCGCCGATTCCAAAAATGACTATGTAACGCATGTTGAATGCATCCCTGCCTTTACAGCATATTACGCTGACTTGTGGCCGCGAAAATCGCGTTTTGTCCTACTAGAGCTGGCTCCCACGAGCCAGAAACGCCCCCGAGAAAAAGTAAACCGCTCTATCGCGTCAATGAGGAGACTCAGAATTGCCGCGGATGTTCCCAAATTCGCGAAAACGGAGCAAGACCGAATAATGGCCTATATCCTTGCCAGGGAATGATTTTGGGGTCGTTTTTCGCGCGAATTCGCCCGCGGTCCTATTCCGCCGCCACAAATCGCGCGTCACTGCCGATAGGATGCCCCCGTAGGAATTCGGCGGCGGTCATGGCACGCTTTCCTTCAGGCTGAAGTCGCTTAATTTCCAAGCACCCCTGCCCTGTGTTCACGATCAGCTGCTGAGGACTGGCAACGACTGTTGAGCCAGGTGGGCCCGCTGAGGCAGATTCTTCGGCCGAAGCCACCTCCAAGATGATGAGGCGTGAGGGGCGGCGGTCCGGCATTTGCAACATTGTGAATGGTTTCGGCCAGGGCTGCATCGCGCGAACGTGCCAGCCGATTTCTTCAGCGGTTTTTGACCAATCAATCTGACCGTCCGATTTCTGCAAACGGGGCGCCAAAGTCGCCTCGGCATCCTGCTGCGCGATCGGTTTGGCCGATGACGTTTCCAAAAGGTCGATCGTTTTAAGCATCGGTTGAACCGCGAACTGTGCGAGTCGCGTTTCAAGTTCGCCGGCAGTCTCGTTTGGGGCGATCTCGAGAGAATGCATCGCGAGAATCGGGCCGGCATCGAGTTTGGGAATGATCTGGAAAATGGTAATGCCCGATTCGGATTCACCATGCCAAATCGCATGTTGAATGGGTGCTGCCCCTCGAAATTTGGGCAGCAATGATGCATGCAAGTTGATGGCGCCCAGCCGGGGGATCTTTAAGAGCTCTTCCGAAAGGATTTGGCCGTACGCGGCCACAACGCACAAATCAGGCTGTAATTGCTGCAGTTCTTCCAACGATTCCGGTGCATTCGCTCTTATCGGCTGAAAGACAGGTGTTCCCTGCTCGATGGCCAGTTCTTTCAACGGATTACGATGGCGATGATGTCCTCGACCGGTTCGGTCCGGCTGTGTGTACAGACCGACAACTTCGTGCGAGGAATCATAAAGACTTTGAAAGGTCGGCAACGCGAATGTTCCGGTCCCCATCATCACCAGCCGTAACGACACGCTTTTTCTCCCCTGGTCGAATTTGTTGCAATCGAGGTTTAACGCTGGTCGTCAAGTGCGGTTGGCCGAGGAACATTCGAATGGTCCACCAGCCGATTCTATCTGGAATGCAGGCCATTCTGTCGGCTGGGGGAAGCGATCCGTTACAGTCCGTTGGCCTGCAGTTCTCGAAGGTTCTGCTTGAGTCGTTCGTCTGAGGGATACTCGCCCGATTCTTGCTGGCGTTGAAACATCGCTTCGAAGTCGGTGATTTGATCGCTGAGTTCGCGCCGGGCAACATCGCTCATCCGGTCGAGGAACAGGACGCCGTCGAGATGGTCGGTTTCATGTTGAATGACGCGCGCGGGTAGGCCGGACAGAGTCATTTCAAACTGACGTCCGTCGAGGTCAAATGCGTCGACGACGATTTCTTCGGCCCTTCGAACCTGACCGTAGACTTCCGGCAGGCTGAGGCAGCCCTCTTCGCCTTCTTCGTTCCCCTTGCGGCGAGTAATTTCGGGGTTAATGAAGACGTGCTCTTCGTCTTTGAGTTCAGGATCGGACGTGACGTTGACCACAAAGAAACGAAACGGAATGGCCACCTGATTGGCAGCCAGTCCGATTCCACGTGATTCATACATCAAATCGAACATTTGGCGAACCGTGGTTCGCAATGTCGAATTGATCTCCGTCAACGGTTGAGATTTCCAGCGTAGCGCAGGATGCGGATAACGTACGATTTCCATAGGGCCTAAATTCGAAACACGTTCTTACAGGATAGTGGATCGAATTATAGGCCCCCGTACTCGCGGGGTCGAGGTTCCGTCCGCATCGCAACGGACCTTCCGACAGAGATTTGCGAACAAATCGACTGTCCGATGCGATGAGCCGCCCGGATGCCCGACTAGTAGGTGGGAAATGTCTGCAGCGGAACCGCCGCGGTCGCTGTCGGGTAGGCCGGGTAGGTCGGCTGAGTGGCTAGCACCTGACCCGAAGTGGGGATGCCGGCGGAAATTGAATTGTAAGAACCGTAGTAGGCTCCCTGCGGTGCATAGCCTCCTGGAGGTGCGTAGGCGCCCGGGCCATATCCACAGGCTCCGCCAGGACAACCGCCGCCGTAGCCACCGTACCATGGCTTGCAGCAACCGCTGAAAACGGAAAGCGACACAACGGCCAGCATGACAACTGCGAATCTTTTCATGAGGGATTCCTTCTCGAAACTTTTCCGAATACCGCTGACGGGTGGGTGAAATCGTCGGCCGTGGCTTCCTGAATAGGAAATTGACCGTTGAGATTTGTCTGGCGCTGATTCGGACAGATGGGTGACGTGATCGCGAAAGGAGAGTTGGAACAAGTGCGGAACCATACGTAGCCAAACCAAACTCGTCAACACGAGTTTTTGCTCGAAGGCGGCGAATCGGTTCGAACCGGCAATTTCTGCCGATTCTTGAAATTGGGGTTGGTGAAAAAGGTGGTTCGCCGATATACTCCGCCTCCCCGGAATTGCCGGGTTAGCGGTCCCGCAGTCGGCCGGCACTCGGAGGATTCCAAACCCGGCCGAATGACAGGAACTCCTGCGGGGCAAAGTCGCTCGAAAACTTAGTAGTTCGATCAGCGCGAAATACGTTCGCGTTGCCTGACGACACACACGCATACGCAGGGAGGCACGGCGTGGACACCGCAATTATTGTCGGCATCGATACGCTCGTCGGAGCAAACATTGCCGCGACGCTCGCAGACCGGTTTCAAGTCATTGGTATATCGCCCCGGTCCGCAATCACGATCGAAGGCTGCCGGACTGTTGTCGATTCCGGTGGAACGGCCCGGACACTGGCTAATCAATGGGCTGCCGAAGAGCCCGCCTGGATCATCTACTGCGGTTTATCGAATTCCAGTTGGGATGACCAACCGTCCCGCCCATTGACGAAAGTGGCGCACACCGCCGTCGAATGGGCGCGAACGGCCGAAAAACTCAATACGCGGTTTACGTTGATATCAACCGACGCCGTCTTCACTGGGCCGTGGATCTTCCACCGGGAAGACTGCGATACATTCTGCGATTCTTCCGAAGCGACAATCGTTCGAGAAGCGGAAAGTCGTTGTGTCCAGGCTTGCCAACAGACGTTAGTCGTGCGAACGAACGCATTCGGTTGGAGTCCCGAGGGAACTGGCGAAGGGTTCATCGAGCGAACGTTAAGTGCTTTGGAAACCGGATCGGCCGACCACTTCGATTCCGTCCGCCATGCCACACCGATGTTGGCCAGCGATTTGGCAGAAGTCATCGTGCAGGCGTATCACGATCAATTGTCCGGTGTCTGCCATATCTCAGGCGGTGAGCGTATTAATCCGTCTCAGTTCGCATCTCGGTTGGCTGCACAGTTCGAAGTTCCCGCGCCGCTACCCAGGGTGGTCGGAATACTATCGGATCGTCCGATCGGCTTCGGTTGTGGAGAAACATCGCTGCTGTCCGGCAAGGCGCGTTCCGCATTGGGCTTCACCCCGCCGCTGCTGGAGGAAAGCCTGCAGCGACTGGCCGACCAATCGGAGAACGGCTACCGCGACCGGTTACGTGGCGGAGCGCATACCCACGGCAAGGTTGCCTAGAGCAAGTCGCTCTTGCTGAGCCCGCGAGTTTCCATTCAGACAACACTGAGTTTGTGTGACCGCGGGGCTGGACCGCTTTACGTGCATTGACGTTGCTGCAGCCAACGACTCGTTTTGCGCTGATTGTCCCTATTCGGCTCCTGTTTCCACGCTGGTTTGTTCCGGTGTGGGGAAGTTGTCGGGAACGGGGAACGTCACTTCACCGGTAGCGACCCATTCGCAACCGCGTGCCACGATTGTGCGAAAGCCGACGCACTGCATGGCGGTCAAATCGTCGGATCGGCCGCCGACATGTCCGAGCAGACACGTAAAGACGACGCCGTCGCCGTAAGGGATCCACCAGACCATCGGTTCATGGGCGCCGGTCCCCCGTTGATCGGGCGAAGAATAGGCGGTTGCCAGCAGATTCATGTTCATCGCTGGTCCACGCTGGCCGTGGTACAACTCGTCTTTGGGATGCATCCATTCGGCGGGCATCCCTTTCATCACCGGGTGCGCACGATCGCGAATAACGACCGGGTAAGGATGCTGTGGCCCGTGTCCGGCACCGGGGCCGTCCTTAGCGGCTGTGCGCACGGTTTCTCCGTCATCGTTAACGGCGATCCGATCGCCATAATTCGCCTTCCGCCAGCCGAGCCCGATCATTTTGTTCCATTCGGCCCAGTTCGGGAACGGATTGTTGGCGGCATGCACCACGACCACTCCGCCGCCGCCCGCCACGTAAGCTTCGAAGTTTTCTTCGACCGATCGCGGCCAAGGCTCGCCGTTATAGTTACTCAAAACGAGGTCGTAGTTTTGGAACTGGGGATCGAAATCGCTCCAGGCCTGCTCGGCTGCTCCCTTTTCGGGTGTTGTGACGACGTCGACGGTAAACCGCTCGGTCCCTTCTAAAAACGATTCCAGGTAGGGCGTGGTTTGTTTCCAATTGTGATTGTTCTGACCGTCGACAATCAGGACACTGAGCTTTTCGGCAGATTGTGCGGAATTCGTGCTCAGAAAAACTACGGCGCCAATGATTAACGCCGACCAGCCGTTCAAGTTTGTCATTACTCTTCTCTTTCGTTGTTTGGTCACGGTCTCGTGATGTGCGAAAGACAATGATCTATTTCGTATTGACTGGTTTCCCGCCTTCGCGGGAATGACTTTGGACGGAGCTAGGAAGCTTCGATTGTTGCACTGTCATGCTGCGCATTAGCAATTCGGACCCCCGGCTGCCGTCGCCGCCGAAGTTGTCGCCATCGATGTTTGCGAACCGACCCGTTCCAATGGCGGCAAGGCTTCCTCCAGCACACCGCGCGCCTTGGGCCATAACAGAAATGCCTCAATCACCATCCAAAACTGTAGACCGGTGATCGCCAGGCCGAATCCCAACAGCAAATAGTCCCGCTGAAACCACCAGCCGGTTTCGGGATTGAACATTTGCCACAACATGGCCCAGGCCGGCATGATCAACATGATGATCATCGGCACGACTGCGAATGCAATCGGCTTGTCGCGGCGCAGCAGATAGAACACCACCACCATGAACGCCAATCCGGCCAGCAACTGATTGGTTGCGCCGAACAACGGCCACAACAAGAGTCCGCCACTGCCCGGTCCGGCTGCTTCGGTTGCCGGAACAAGCGCCAACAAAGCTGCCATGGTCACCGCCAAAGCTGTCGCAAAATACTTGTTGGTTGCCGGCTTAAAGTTGATCGTCGTTGCCAATTCCTGAATGACGTATCGCTGCAGACGAGTCGCGGTGTCGAGCGTCGTTGCTGCGAAGCTGGCCACCAGAACGGCGACCATGGCGATGCCGAACTTCAATGGTATGCCCAGCGTCGTCAGAAAGTTCGCGCCTCCTTCGACGAAGGCACCGACTTTGTCTCCCAATCGAAAGGCGTTCCATCCGCGGGCTGTGTCGTAGCGTGTGTTCCACGCTGCGACGCCGGCGAGTTGCTCGCCGGTCGCTTCATTCGCGACATGGGGTTCGTACTGAAACGCGGCCCCCGTACCGACACGGTCAAATTTTCCCATGCCCACGCCGGCGCAACAGGCCAGAATCACGATGACCGCCAAACCGCCTTCCAACAGCATGGCCCCGTAGCCGACGTATTTGGCATCGACTTCGGTTTCGACCTGTTTGCTGCTCGTACCGCTGCTGACGAGACAATGAAAGCCACTGCAAGCGCCGCACGCGATGGTAATAAACAAAAAGGGCCAAATCGGTGGGGCATCCGCCGGAATATCACTCGCCACCATCGGTGCACTGCCCGACAAATCGGCCTGACCGGTGGCACCGGCGACGATCACTCCCAAAAGCAGTAATCCCAACGCCAACACCAATTGGTGGCTGTTGATGTAGTCCCTTGGCTGCAAAAGCACCCACACGGGCAGAACCGATGCGACGGCACAGTACACCAGCAAAATGAACGTCCAAATGATGACCGCGTTGGGAAACGCACCCATCGTCTCGATGCCGAATAGTTCCGAGAAGTCGATCGGAAAGTAATAGGCACCCAAATAAATGGCGATGTACATGATTCCCAACGCGAGTAGCGATGGAATCAGCAAGCCGCCGTTTTTGCGGTAGACCCAAATACCGATCGCGACCGCGAGCGGGATTTCAATCCACACGGAGAGGACCGTTTCGGGATAAATGGCAAACACGCTGGCAATGACCAATCCAAAAATGGCCAGCACGATGGTGAGCGCCAGCAATAGAATCAACAGGAACAAAATGCGGGCGCGGGGGGTGATCAACCGCCCAGCCACTTCGCCGACCGTTTGGCCCCGATTGCGCATCGATACGACGAGCGCACCAAAATCATGGACGGCCCCGATGAAGATCGAGCCCAACAGCACCCACAATAGCGCCGGCAACCAGCCCCAAAAGACGGCAATCGCCGGCCCCACGATCGGACCGGTCCCGGCAATGCTGGTGAAGTGATGCCCAAAGATCACCTCTTTTTTCGTAGGGACAAAGTCGACATTGTCCTGCAGTTGCCGGCTCGGCACATCGGCTTCGCTGTCGAGATTAAAGATCTTTTTGGAAAGCCAGTGGCCGTAAGTGTGGTAGGCCACGATGTAGCCGACAAAGGCGCCGACGGCGATCAGCAACGTCAACATTGCGGAATTCCCTGCCAGAATTGAGAGACCTTGATGTGTGGGGCGATCCACTCCCTACGAGTATCAAGGTATCCAACCGGAATCATTCACGCAACAAGGCGGGGCGACGCGCGAAAACGCGGGCATTTGGCAGGTTGGCAGCGCGAGGTCCGTAGGGCGCGTGCTTGCTCGTACCCTCTTAACGCGATGAGTAGTTATCGGTGGGTGCCAGCACGCGCCCTACTTTCTGCATCGTTAGTTGCTGTATGCCGTTTTGAATAACACAAATCGGCACGTTTCATGTCGGGAGG
The DNA here is from genome assembly GCA_028284485.1 of Planctomycetaceae bacterium. Lineage (GTDB taxonomy): Bacteria > Planctomycetota > Planctomycetia > Planctomycetales > Planctomycetaceae > JANQRQ01. The sequence continues at coordinate 55,111 of JANQRQ010000011.1, forward strand.
GCGAGGCTCCCGCCGAGCCGATTGCGTTTGATAACAGTTGCCGCCATTTTTTCCCAGATGAGTCGATAACGGTGCGTGCCAGCACGCACCCTACGATCTAGTCAAGCCCGAATGTTCGAATGTATTCTAAAGCCGTAGGGTCGCGTTCGCCGCCGATAAAAGACTCATAGATCGATTCCAGAAACATCACCTTGGTTGCGTGTGCCGCAAATACGAGAGCCGTCAAAAGCCGTGCCTTGCGGAACTCTGCCTCTGCCCGATGCATATCTTCGGGACTCCGATTGTCGTTGCCATTTTCGTCGTCCCAGATATCGAGGTAGTTTTCATCGGCCTCATCAGCAGCTGTTTGCAACCGTTCCCGCAAGTCCTTTGGCACTTTTTCTCTTCGGCGTAACAACGAAATCGTCTCGTCTGCGATTGCGTTATCGAATGAAGCGAATTCTTTGCCCCGTTCGTAAATCCAAATAGCAAGTTCATGTAGTTGAGAAGTGTTCAATACACGTAGGTGCTTGGCTACTTTCTTCAGGTCGGCGTCCCAAGATACTCGTGTCTCTTCCATTGCGCATTGCCTTGAACACGATTGGTACGTGCAAGCACGCACCCTACTTTCTGATGCGTGCAATCATGCACGCGACATTCCGCTTCAACAGCTCCGATTCGACAAACTTGCGCAACACGCCATCGCGTTTGAACTTGCACATCAGAATGGGGACGTCCGGAATGATCGGAAGACGCGGCGCATTCGAATCGATTGTAACAAGCGGCAGGTCTGTTTCGCGCTAAGGGCAGCGAAATCGGTACGGCCGTTACAATCGAAAGAGTCTTCCAGCGGTTTCGGGGGCACATCGCAAGTTCGTTCATCGAAACTCTTTTGTCGCCTGAGGATGGACGATTACCCTAAACACCGGCCAACAGTGGACGACTCGCTGCAAACTAAGGAAGGGCTGCATTTTTTGCTTCGCAGGCGATTTTGTTGCGACAGGGGAATTCAACTGCCGACCTGCTGCCGCGAATGTTTGCGGGAATGCCAAATTGAAGATATCGGCGGCGAACAGCCACGCTACCCAGTTGGACGATTACCCGTTCTGAGCGGATCGCCCTCCGGTTGATCCGAAGGAGAAGGAGTTCATCAGATGCTTGTATTGTCGAGACAACGCGACGAGAGCATCATCATCGGAGACAACATCGTCCTGACGGTCGTTGATATCCGTGGCGACAAAGTTCGCCTGGGCATCGACGCTCCCAAGGAAGTACCCGTTCATAGGCAGGAAGTCTACGAAGCCATCCAGCGTGAGAACATGAGGGAAGCGGAAGCCAACTCGAATAACGCTCCCGCAGTCTCCAACGATCCTCAAACGTCGCCTGGCACCAACCCTTCCGTCTGATTCAACAAGATGGAATGGTTTATAATAGATGAGTCAACCGGCTCGAACTTCGGGCCGGTTTTTCTTTTCTTTGGAGCCGGCGAGTTGCGGGGCCGCTGGTTCTGCTGGGCCGTCCTTTTGGTCCCTTACTTACGATTCGGGTTTCCAGCGGGCGTATCGAGTTCCCAAAACTCTGCGAGAACGCGGGATCAGAATCCAAATCCCAATAGCGAGATGACTGGTTCGAACCGTTCGCTAAGACCGATCTGCTGAGAAATCGAAAGCTCTTCGCTCCAGCTACCAACTGTTGGCCGCAGCAATTCTCCATCAGCAAGATGGCCGCCATCAATCCGGCCCTGTGCTCCATCGGTCACCGCCGCACCAAAACCGTCTGGTGAACACGAGGTCGACTGCACGTCGAGACTGTCATCGTTTGCGACCGCTTGCGCGATCTCCTCGGCCCGCTCCAGGTTCAGAAGGCGACCCAATCGGGATGCCATTTGAAACACAATTGCCTCAGCATGTTGTTCGAGGTGGGCATGCGGAATCAACATGATACCCGGCATTTGCACAACGTGCGGCAAGAATTGATAGGCCGAAATAGCGGTCTGTTGGGCTTGTTGAAACGTCAAATTGCGGTTGCGCATCAAGCGGACCACAACGTCGCGTGGATCGCGATAATGGAAGAACGGCCTGACGTATCCCTGTTTCGCTAATTCGCAAGCCGCGGGAGTCACGTTGTGGAACTGAACCAGAACGTTTTCGTTCGCGTCGAGCGACTGCAGGCAACTGTCGACTTCGGAAGCGCCAGCCGGCGAAACAGTTCGCAGTGGAAATTGTTCCCGGTCGGCAATCTTTTCGAATACTTGCGCACACCAGTCCGTACCTGACTCGGGAATTCCCATCGCGAAAATAATCATGCCGATTGTGTCCTTGCGCAGTGTCTCTGACGTCGGAATATCCGACTTCCTATTGTCTGTATCGGCTCTCGCACCACACCGATATGAACCGCAGAACCGGTTCGCTCGAAAAAATCGTCAATTTCGAACCTTGGAGACCGGCGGGCGACGCTTTTACACGCTGGGTATGACCGCACCGTTCTTCTGGTCGCAGTGGTGTGCAAACGAGAGCCGATGCAACGCGTCGGCAACTCGGTTGAGAACCGGTCGCCAGTCGCCGAATGCGTCTTGGCGGTACGTTGTAACGCTGCGATACCATTGGCACGATTTGGCTGCCAATCCCCAGCGCCAATCGGGGACTGCCGGCAGGATCGCCCAGACCGGGATTCCCAATGCCCCGGCCAGGTGGACCGTCGAATTGTCCACGGAAATGATGACGTCGAGTGCAGCAATTTGAGCGGCAAAACCATCGAGGTCTTCCAGCGGGTTCGAATCATCCCAGTGGTGAATGACAACACCTTGTTGCTGGAATAGTTTCGAGATCTCCTCACGAGTCTCGCCATACTGCAGATTGATGAAACTCAATCCCGGCACTGAGAAGACCGGTGTCCATTGATCGAGTGAGATCGTGCGCCGCGCATGAACGATGCGAGATTTGCCACCACGCCACGATATGCCGACTTTCAATCCATGCCCCAGCGAATCGAAGCGTCGCCGCCACTGCAGATGCTTTCGAGGGTCGACTTGCAGAAACTGTTCTCGACGCGGAAACGAATCGATAGTGGGGCGGAAGATGCCGGGCAAGCTTCCGACAGCAATTTGAAAATCAAAGTCCGTCGATTGCAGTTGGGCTTGATCGAGCGACGTCCCGTTCGGAAGAAACCTGGCTTTAGGGAATGAACGGACAAACAGAGGACAAAGCCGGGAATCGCTGATAACAACACAGCTGCCGGCAGAGCGGATCAGGTCGGGCAAGCACGAAGCGAACATGATTTCATCGCCGATGCCCTGTTCGGGATAGACAAAGACACGCTTGCCGACGAGTTGCTGGCCGTCCCATTCCGCGATTCCAGCGACTGGTTGGCCGCCGAAGGATTGCTTGCGCCATTCGTATTCGGGCCATCCCTGCCCGTAGTCACTAAGTAGTAACCGGGCTGTGGCCCGATTGTAGTGTGCGTCGGCGTATCCGGGATCGATTTCGAGAGCACGGTCGAAGCTGCCGAGGGCCGCGTCGAATTGCCGCAAGTACTTCTGCGTGATTCCGAGGTTGTTGTGTGCTTGCGCGAAGTCACTGCGAATGTTAATCGCACATTGAAACTGCTCAGCAGCCCGTTCGTACAGGCCCTTGTCCTTCAACAGCGTTCCCAGGTTAAAGGCGCCTTCGGCGTAGCCCGGGTCGATTGCGAGCGCCGTTTCAAAACAATGGACCGATTCGTCCAGATTCCCCAGAGATTTGTGAGCCGCCGCCAGGTTGTTGTGGTACTCGGCGACACGAGGATTCCTCTGGATGGCGGCTTCGATGTGTTCGACGGCTGCTGTATATTTCCGCTGCTGTAGGGCGGCGACACCCAGAAGATGACAGGCATCGGAGTTTGCCGAATCGATGCGCAGGACGCGACGATAAATCGCTTCGGCATCTTTGACCTCTCCGCGTTGTTGATGTTGAAGTCCCTGCTTCAACAGATCGGATACGTTGCTCATCGTCAGAGAGTCCTTTCACTGACTATTTGCGTGAAGTCGTTTTTGTGAAACAGTCATCAGGCGGCGTGGCGAATTCCCTCGAAGTTGAGTTCGGCTCGCTGTCGCAACTCGCCGATGATGGCGTCATCGACCGGCCCCTGTCGTAGTACTTCGGCGGTCCGCTGCAAAAGTGTTTCGAGAAAACGATCGTCGCCGTAGTGAATGGGGGATGCCAGTTGCAGGCTTTCGGTAAGCGCCCGGATCTTCGGCGTATTGCTTTCCATGATGACGCACGGTGTCCCCAACGACGCGGATGCAATCGTATGGTGAAATCGACCCGACACAAATAAATCGGCCGATGCGATGCAGTCGAACCATTCGGACAGTGTTAGGGCTTCGATGTGTTGCCATTGTTGGAATCGCTGAGCACGTAAGTTTTCGATGAAATGGCAATCATCAGCAGACGGATTGGCCAAAGCGCCGCTGAGGACAGCAACCTCGAAGCCTTGGGCCGCCATCTGTTCCATATAGTTGGCGAGGTCGGGCATACGTTTGTGGTCAAATGCGACAGAACCGGCGATGACCAACTTTTTTCCGCCCGCTCGCGGGCTGGGTTGATAATCTTCGTGGGCTGTTAGCGGAAGACAATCGAAACTCAATTCAGCCTGCACGCCCAACTGGCGCATCAGTTTATGACTGACGTGCTCGCGAATTGCGACGTAGTCGAGCTTTTGATAAACGCCGCGGTATATCTGAAACGCCAGGCTATGTCGCGGCTTAACGACGTTTTCGGGATAGGCGGAGTGGTTAATCATATGCACCGATTTGTTGAGGTGGACCTTGGCGGCATAGGCCAAATACAACAATGAGAGCGAGGCGGGTCGCACGTGGTGCATGGTCCCTTCGCCGTTAATCACGACAACATCCGCCGCGTCGATGGCCGCGATGATCTCCGGATGCTGACGACTGGCCTTTTGAAAGAACTGGGGGTCGTCGAATTCGTGGATCTTTTCCGGCAGCGTGTCGAAACCGTATACTTGGTTGATTGGTACCAGATCCAACGAGTATCCGATTTCGCGAATTCTTTTATGAATGGCTGAACTTGTGGCCGTACAGCCCCAGTGATACCAGGCATACGTATCGTTCAACAGGACGGCGCGTCGGGACATAATCGTTTACCCTTCGGGATATTGCGTGGGTGTTTGTATCTGTTTCGATACCTTCGAGTGTGCGGTTGGTTGCGCATTTACTTCCGAAACAAGCTTTGGAAGTTGGTCGTGCACTTCATTGAACAGGGATTGCCAGTCTCCGAAAACCGGTTGACGAAATAGTCGCAAGCTCGGATACCAAACCGAGTCATTGCGATCGAGCATCCAACGCCAGTCGGGAGAGAGCGGCAGTAAGACCCAAGTGGGTGTCCCCAGCGCGCCTGCCATGTGCACCGTCGAATTGTCGATCGAAATTACCAGGTCAAGCGCAGCGACTTGGGCGCAGAAACCGTCGAGATCCGTCAGTGGGTCAGCATCGGTCCAGTCATGGATGTCGATGCCGTGTTGTTGGCGGAGTCGAAGTAGTTCCGCTTCGCATTCGCCGTACTGCAAATTGACAAATGCAGCGTCGGGGAACTTCAGCACGGGAATCCATTGGTTTAGTTCCGTCGACCGTAATCGCCGGGCGTCGCGGTCGTGACCGCCGCGCCAGGAAATGCCGATGACGATCGGTTTGCCCAAATTCTGAAATCGTTTTCGCCATGCTTCAACACGGACCGGGTCCGGGATGAGATAGGAAGTTTGCTTCGGGAAGGACTCGATGTTGTGTCGCGTAATATGCGGCAAGCTACCGATCGGAATCTGGGCGTCGACGGATGGCTCGACTTTCCCCGTGCTTGGATTTCGGGAGATCGGTCGCGACACGATTTGTACGTTGGGAAAGGAGCGAGCAAACAGCGCTCGAAGTCGGGGATCGCATTCGAGGACGCATTCGCCCACTAGCGGCAATACATCGGGAATGCACGAGGCAAACATGACTTCATCGCCGATACCTTGTTCGGCGTAGACGAGCAAACGGCACTTCTCGTCTGGCCGACCGTCCCACTTCGGTTCAGAAAGGTTTCGCGGTGTTGCTTGCGACTGCCAGCGCCAGTCGTGGTTCGCCCAACCGTGGCCAAGATCGCCCAGCAACAGCAGCCCCAATGCGTGCTTTAAGTTTGCTTCAGCGTGATTAGGGGCAATTTCCAGTGCCTGGCGGTAACACTCCATGGCCGATTTAATGTCGCCAGTTTCCTGGTAGGCCGTTCCCAAGTTGTTCCAGGCAGTGACGTAATCGGACTTTAGCGAGAGAGCACGGCGGTAGGCGGCGAATGCTTCGGTATATTGCCCGGAGTGTTTCAAGGAGTTTCCGAGATTGTTATGTGTTTCCGCACAGTTTGGATCAAGCTGGATCGACCGCTGAAATGCATCAATGGCCGATTCTGTTTGTTCCAGTTCGTCCAACGCGTTTCCCAAATTGTTAAGAATGTCGGCGGAATTGGGGTCGAGTTGCATTGCCTGTTCATAGGCGGCGATTGCTTCCTGTAGACGGCCCTGTTTCTTGAACGCAATCCCCAAGTTGTTAAGAGCGTCGCGATAGTCGGGCCGCGCTTGAATAGCCTGCTGATAGCTTTCAATTGCAGAGTCCAGCAATCCTTGTTGCCCCCACACGACTCCCAGGTTGAAGTGTGCTTCGGCATAGGATGCATCGAGACGAACCGCATCTTGGAAGCTCTGTGTGGTCGCGTTGAGCTCACCCAGCGTCCAATAGGCGGCGGCCAGATTGTTATGAAAGTCCGCCACAGCGGGATTCTGTGAAATCGCCTGGCGGATGTATTCGACGGCTGATTTCGCGTCGCCACTTTGATGCCTTGCCACGCCGAGCAAGTGCAATGCGTCGGCATTGCCGGGATCGATGCGCAGGATCTGACGATAGAGTCTTGTGGATTCCTCCAGCCGCCCGGCTTGGTGGTGGGCCAACGCCATATGGAGTTGCTTAGCGACCACGGTCATGAGCACCCTCCATGTTGACTTCCGAAAGCGGGCCCAGTGCTGGTTCTGCGCGAATCGTGAATTAACGTCGAGAGCTCTGCTGCGACCTGTTCGATAACCGCAGGCCAATCACCGGCGCTTGGTTGTCGAAAGAGCCGCATGCCGGGGTACCAGGGCGAATCACTGCGCTCTAATTGCCAACGCCAGTCGGGCACGAACGGTAGCAATGTCCAAACCGGTGTTCCCAGCGCGCCCGCCATATGAACCGTTGTGTTATCAATGGAGATCACCAGGTCGAGCGCGGCGATCAATGCGGCGAAGTCATCGAGGTTGGCGAGCGGATCGCAGTCGGGAAGGCTCTGAATCGTGGCAAAATCGTTCTCATGCATCTTTGACAATTCGGATTGGCAGTCGCCGTACTGCAAATTGACGAACGAGGCGCCCGGTACGTTGAAGATGGGCATCCATTGCTCGAGTGTAATGGATCGCTTTCGCTTCGCATTGCGATTCTTGCCGCCCCTCCACGAGATGCCGATGCGAAGCTGTGGTTTGCGTTGCAGTTGATTCTTGAAGTGGGCAATGCGCTGTTGATCGGGCTGCAGAAACCTGAAAGGAACGTCCTCATCGTCGGCATTGGGGAGCACCAGCCCCGGCAGACTACCCATGGCCACCTGCAGATCGACGTTTGGAATGACCTTTCGAGAGTGGGAGTCGCGTGGGATCGGCCTCGCAACAACTTGGGAATCAGGAAACGATCGTTTGAACAATGGAACCAGTCGCGTGTCGCACTCGATCACGCAGGCAGCGGTTTGCTGTAGAACCTTTGGGATGCAAGCAGAGAACATGATTTCGTCGCCGACGCCTTGTTCGCCGTAAACAAGTAATTTCTGTCCGGCAAGTGTCGAACCATCCCAAGCCGGTTCCACAAAACTGCGGGGCTCGAATTCGCTCAACCAACGCGATTCGTATTCCGGCCATCCTTGTTTGAAGTTGCCCGCCAATAGCCAAGCCAACGAACGATTGAATCGAGTTTCTGCAATCCCGTCTGGATGCGACCCAGCGGCATTGCCGGCAGGTGCATTGGAACGGATGTCGTTTCCAGATTCGTCTCGTGTTGCAGTACGAGTTGCGTGTTCGATGACACGCCCATAACAATCGACGGCTCGTCCGATGTGTCCTTGCTGCTCCAATGCGACGCCAAGATTCGTACACGCTTCAATATTTTGCGGCTCGGTCGCGAGAACTCGTTCATAGCAATCGATGGCTTCGTCCAGCCGGCCGTCATCTTTGAGAGCAACACCAAGATTCGTCATTGCCCGCAAATGATGGGGATCGAGGTTTAGGGCCTGCTTGAAATGCGAGATGGCGGATTCACATTCCCCTTGTTCGTGGAGGAGATTGGCTAAGTTGTAGTGCGCTTCCACGAATTGCGGGTTCAGCTGCAACGCGCGATCATAACAAAGCCGAGCTTCGGCGATTCGATCTTGATCCTTGTAGGTGACTCCCAGGTTGTTGTGCGCCTCAACATATGCCGCATCGATTTGCAGAGCTTGTTGGTAGCAATCGACAGCCAGACGCAAGTCGCCTTGGTCAGCCCGCAGATTCCCGAATGCAAACCAAGCCTTAGCGTATTGCGGCTGCATGCGAAGGGCCGACTCATAGCTGGCAATCGCGTCCCCCAGGCGTCCCAGTTTCTGCAGAGCGTCTCCACGTCGCAAATGGGCCTCGGGATTTGTATCGGTTTTGGCAATGATGCCGTCATAGCATGCCAGTGCCCGGTCATGACTGCCCGACCCCTGCAAGACGTCGCCCATTCCGAGCAACGACTGTTCGTGATTGGGATTGTATTTGAGGACCTGCTCGTATGCGGCGATTGCGTCTTCCATTCGTCCGGCATCCCGCAAGACGGATGCCAGATTACAACCGTACGCTGCCTTGTCCGGCTCAAGCCGTACTGCTGTTGTCAAATGGGCGAGCGCGTGGTCAGTCAGTTGATTGTTTTTGAGAAGCGTCGCCAGATTATTGTGCGCTTCGGCGAACTTCGGATCGATTTCGATTGCCGCGTCATAAGATGCACGTGCAGCGACTTCGTTACCAGAGCGGCGCTGAGACTCGGCCAGATGGTAATAGTCGGTCGCGGTCGCGTACGGCTTGCTCGTGATCTTCTCGAATTGCTCAATCGCTGCATCAAATCGATTTTGTCTGAAATGGATCAGCCCCGCTTTGCGTTCAGCCTCAGGGTGGCCGGCGTCGCATTGCGAAGCGGTCGTAAACGACTCGAGTGCTTGATCGAGTTGCCCAAGCGATTCGTACACGCGACCCAGGTTGAAATGAGCACTGGAAAAGTGCGGATCCAATTCGACGGCGCGCAGAAAGCAGTTTCCGGCGTCGGAAAATGCGCCCAGAGCCTGATAGACCGCTCCGAGGTTGCTGTGGTAGCTGGGTGCGGAGTCGTTGTCGGCAATGGCTTGCTGGATGTGTTCGCGGGCGGACTCATAATGTTTTCGTTGCAGTGCGGCGACACCCAGCAAATGCCGAGCATCGGCGTGTCGGGAGTCGACACGTAGCACGTCACGATATAGCTTCTCCGCCTCATCAAGCCGACCGGCCTGATGGTGTTGTACGGCTTGCTGAAGCTTGTGATGTGTGAGCGCCATCGTTCCGTCGAGGCGAATTACGGGTAGTCAAAGAGCGAACGCCGCAGCTCTCCTAGGGTCGCCTGGCTGCGGCCGCCGGTTTCAGCTAAGTGGCTGGGTGATTCTCCTGTCGGATTGTCAGTTGTCGAGCAACATCGTCGATTACAGGTTGCCACTCTCCGAGTTCGTGTTGCCGAAACAGATGCACGGAGGAATACCACAGCGAATCTTCGCCGCCACGTTGCCACCGCCAATCTGAAGCAGCCGATAACAAGGCCCAAACCGGCACTCCAACGGCGCCGGCCATATGCACTGTCGTATTATCGACCGAGATGACGAGGTCAAGGGCGGCGACTTGGGCGGCGAAATCATCGAGGTCGCCGAGCGAATTGGTATCGTCCCAATCGTGAATCGCGACCCCCGATTCGTTCTGCAGTTTTTGGATCTCGTCTGCGCAGTCTCCGTACTGCAAATTGACGAAGGCAATATTGGACTGCGAGAAAACGGGTCCCCAACGATCGAGGTCGATTGATCGGAGCAGGCGTGTTTCCTCGGTTTTGCCACCGCGCCACGATATGCCGACTGTCAAAGCGCCTCCCAGCGCCTGGTATCGGTCCTGCCAGACTTTCAGGCGTTCGGCATCGGGTTTGAGAAACTGATCCGGACGCAGAAACTCTTCTGTGGAATGGCGGAATTGTTCAGCGAGTGAGACGAATGACGCCTGGCAGTCAATTTCTTTTGCGAATCTGTAGAACTCCGGATGATGATCGATCGGTCGAGCAAAGACTTGCACCTCGGGAAACGATCGTGCAAACAAAGATCGGAGTCGCTCATTGCATTCGACAATGCAGCGGTCGGCCCGCGTAATCGCCTCGGGCAGAAGTGACGCGAACATGATCTCGTCGCCAATTCCCTGTTCGGCGAATAGCAAAATCGTCTTGCCGTCGAGTGATGATCCGTCCCAAGTCGGTTGGCGGAAGTGTCGGCGCGATTGCTCTTTGACATCCCAGCGTGCGTCATACTCGGGCCAACCGCGTTCGAACTGGCCGTCGGAAAGCCAGTCGAGCGCGCGATTCAAGCGGGCTTCCGGAAACTCGGGGTCGAGTTCCAGCGCTTTGGCGTTCCAGCGGTGGGCAGTTTCCAAATCACCGAGTCGGGAATGTGCCAGTCCCAAGTTGCTGTAAGCCTCGACAAATTGGGGTTTGTGTTCGAGTGCCCGCTCGTAGCAGGCGATGGCATCGTGGTATCGCCCCTGTTGTTTCAAGGCGATACCGAGGTTGTTCTGCGCTTCGGGGAATGTCGGATCGATTTCGACGGCACGTTGAAAACAGGCTCGTGCCTCGTCACGTCGGCCTCGATCACGCAAAAGGATCCCGAGGTTGTAATGCGCTGGGGCCAATTGCGGATTCGCGGCAATGGCCCGCTGATAAGATTGCTCGGCTTTTTCGGTTTGGTCCTGAATCATGCGCAAGATCGCGAGATTCATATGCGCTTCGGCGTAATCCGGATTGCATTGCAGTGCCTGCTCGCAGCATGCTGCCGCCTCGTCGAAACGGCCGAGTTGACGGTAGACGGTGGAAAGATTGCTGTGGGCCTCGACGTAATCGGGGTCGATTCTGAGGGCTTGCTGGTAACTCGCGATCGATTCTTCAAGTTGTCCGCAAGACTTTAGCGCGATCGCACGCCCGAAGTGCGCCACGGCCATCTCGGGAGACGCGAGGATCGCTTGGTCGTAAGCGGCGATCGCTTTTTCATGCTGGCCCAAAGTTTCGTAAACGTTTGCAAGATTCGTGTTGGCGGCAGCATGATTGGGGTTTAATGCCAACAGTTGTTGGAATCGTTCGATCGCCGGTTGAAAAGAATGGAGTAGCGCGTGAAGGTTGCCAATACGAAATAGTGCTTGCTGATCGTTTGGTTTGGCATCCAACAATGCCTCGTAGACTTTGACTGCCTCCTGGTGTTGTTCGAGCTTTTTTAGTGCGTTCGCCAGATTATGAAGAAGATCAGTTTGCTGAGGCGCGTAGCGGACTGCTTTGCGGAAACACTCTAAAGCTTTTTCATATTCTCCAAGTAGTTCCAAGGCCGTTCCGAGATTGTTATGCGATTCGGCATTGTCTGCTTGCAACTCGATCGCATTCGAAAAGCATTGGCAGGCTTCGACGTGCTCGCCCAGTTCGAGCAGGGCTGTTCCCAGGTTATTATGTAGTTCCGCCATGCGCGGCTTGAGTCGAATGGCTTCGCGATACCGTTCGATGGCTTCCGTCAAAAGCCCCTTGGTTCGCAAGGCATTGCCGAGGTTGTAGTGGGCAGCGGCAAAACTCGGTTTCGCTTCGATGGCCTTTTTGAAGCAGGAAATGGCTTCGTCAGTTTCGCCTAACAGGTTTTTCAGCCGGCCGAGGTTGTTAAACGCGTCGGGGAACTGGGGATTGGCGCGGAGGGCGGATTCGTAACATGTGACGGCCTGTTCCAGGTCGCCGCACGATTCCAGCGTCATAGCGAGATTGTAATGTGGCCCCGGTAGTTCCGGCGAAATGTGAATGGCCTTGCGGAAACAAGAGACGGCTTGATCAATGCGTCCCAACCCACGGTATGCGGCGCCCAAGTTGCAGTGAAAAAGGGCAGAGTTGCCATTGATCGAAATCGCGCGACGAATGTAATCGACGGCTGTCTTGTTACGATCTTGTTGGTGGGCAGCAACACCGAGAAGATGTAAAGCGTCAGCCTGCCGGGGATCGATGCGAACGATTCTTCGATAAAGTTTCTCGGCCTGATCGATACGACCCAATTGGTGATGCTTGAGTGCTTTTTGCAATGTATCAGAGATTGTTGGCATGATGACTCGCTGTCGGAGGCGGAGACTCCGGTATGAAGGACGACGCAGCCGGTTAGCTGGCAATCAATGAGATGTTATGAAATTGTTGGGATAGTTCGCTGATATATTGCTCTTCAAAGTGCGGAACATGTGGACCGATATGCGAACGTTCGATGTACCACGTTTTGGTTTTCCAGAAATCGAATCCGAACAGGCCCACTGCACGGTAATTCGTCTGGCGTACAATGAAATCGATCATCATGCACCCGGTTGAAGGGCGTGAACCAACGCGATCGTACAGTTCGCACCACGACTGCTCGTCGTGGATGTAAGCCACCTCTTTGAGGTAGGGCGACATAATCTCTCGCTTGGGGGTCATCCACATAATGAATTCGGGGTGAAAACACTTTTCGATGTCGTATTGGCTAAGTGCTAATGCCAGTGCCAAGATGTCGGTACGGGAGCCGAGCGCTTTGCGACGGCCGAGGGGAATCCCGCAATTGATGCGGATGACGGCATCGAAGGCATCAATGGCCTCGCCATGGCGTTCCCGGAGCAGGCTTTCCGAATTGCCGATAATGGCGATCGTCTTGTCTTCCAGAAAAGATTGAATCTCCGCCAATGTCGTCATGTTGGTTCCTCTGGATGGCATCCCGGGGCTTTCAGGCGTTGCCGGTGGTACCAGTTTTGACGGTACGACTGCGCACTTTTGCTAAGGCTCTCAGTGGTGAATCGACCAAATAATCGTTGCGACCTTGATAAATCCGACCTGGATATTTTGAGAAATCGCGATGAGACAAATTTGGACCAAAAGATCTGCACATGAGCTCGGCGTGTGTCGAAGAGAATTGACACACTGTAACTTGAATCACAGAAGCCACTTAGTGGTGGATGTCGAAGGGTGCCACAGGTGAGGTTTTCCGGAATCTCCCCTCAAATACCCCAGATTCACAAGTTTTTTTATTTTGCCTAAAGCTGCTGTGTTTGGGTGGACGATACCGTTCCGTGAGAAGGCGAAATGCATGCGCATGAACCGCCGGTTTTCCGGTTTCGGCGCAGTAGGGCGTCCTTTGAGAGACAGCGTCCTTTGAGGGTGAGGGTCTCACCGCTTAAAGAAAACTCGCTCATACGGTGGATGCGTTTGGGCAGGACTTGATCAAACGGAGTCGGACAAAAAGACACTAATTGCAAATGATTCAAGCTGCCCCGAACGAGTTTATCGGGACGGTTAGCAAACTCAGGAAAGGCTGACTGCCATGACGAGAATTAATACCAACGTTGCCTCGCTTCGAGGTTTACGTTCGTTAAACCGCGCCAACCAGGCCTTGGATACATCGCTCGCCCGTCTCTCGACTGGTTTGCAGATTAACTCGGGCAAAGACAATCCTTCCGGATTGATCGCCGGCGAGACTCTGCGAGCTCAGATCACGACGATCGAACAATCGATCAGCAACAGTACCCGTGCGAACAACGTGATTTCGACGGCTGACGCCGCTTTGGGCGAAGTCAGCGGACTGTTGAACCAGATTCGTGGTTTGGTCCAGGAAGGATTGAACGACGGTGCACTTTCCCAAAACGAAATTGAAGCGAATCAACTTCAGATTGATGCTGCTTTGTCGGCCATCAATCGTATTTCTGCGAACACCACTTTTGCCGGCGACAAGCTGATCGACGGTAGCCAGGCGTTTCGTACGGAGCAGACTGCCGGCGATGCTGCAGAACTCAACGATCTTCAAATCAACAGTGCTGTTTTCGCGGGAACGAGTGGTCAGGTTTTGATCGATGCGGAAGTGACGACGGCCGCCACGCAAGGCTCGCTGACCTACGACTTCGTATCGGGCGGATTGGCTTCGGATACCACATTGGAAATCGGTGGATCACAAGGTACCGACGTGGTGTTTCTTGGTGCCGGAAGTTCTCTCGACAACATCGTCTCAGCCATTTCGGCATTGTCCGACGTGACTGGCGTTGAAGTCAGCAAGACGGATGCCGTCGCTGCTTCCGGTAGTGTTGCCAGTACCGGATCGACCAACGACTTAACCTTGGCCGACATTCGCGTTGGCTCAGGCGATCAAGGTTCATTTACCCAAGATATTCAAGTCACGTATGCCGATCCGGGGACGTCCAATGCGGCATTGTCGGTTTCGTATGACGACACCGGTGCCGACATTGTCATCACGGTCAACCTCGCAACCGGTGGTGCCGGGTCGATTACATCGACGGCTGCCGAAGTCGCTTCTGCCATTAATGCCGATGCCAGTGCCAGTGCTGTCGTTTCGGTAGCGGCTGAAGGTGCTGGAACCGGTGTTGTGGAAGCCGGTGCAAGCGGTACCACCAGTGGTGGAGCCGACGGTTTCCTGACGATTCAAAGTAGTGATTTCGGTTCCGATGAGTTCGTTGATATCAACGTTCTACAGGGCACATTCGCGACGACGCTCGACGGAAGTACCGCCGCGACGCGAAGCGAAGGGACCGACATCGAGGCCATTATTAACGGTCAGTCGGCTCAAGGTCGTGGTCTGCGTGCCAGCATAACAACATTGCAGGTCGACGCGGCTCTGACGTTCGAAGCGACGGCGAATACCGCAGGAACAACGACGGCCGTTACGGTTGTCGGTGGCGGATCGCTGTTCCAGATCGGCCAGGAAGTTAACGCGGCTGGCCAAATCAGCATCGGAATCGAAGCCGTCAACACGGCCCGACTCGGTGGTGTGAGTGGAAAGCTGTTCGAATTGAGCACATCCGGTGGTAAGAGCCTGCTCGATGTCAGTTCTTCGAATCCTGGTTCCGGCCTGGTTTCGATCATTGATGAGGCCATCAATCGAGTAACCTCGCTTCGTGGTCGATTGGGAGCCTTGCAGAAGAACGTGATCGAGACGAACATCTCGACCCTCGGTGTGGCGTTGGAAAACATCACCGAAGCTCGAAGCCAGATCGTTGATACGGACTTCGCTCAGGAAACGGCCAACTTGACCAGATCCCAGATTCTGAGTCAATCGGGTCTGTCAACCTTGGCGATTGCCAACCAGAATCCGTCACAGGTTCTCAGTCTCCTCGGATAATCCGCGCCGGAGACGAGTCGGGGATCAACGCCGTAATGGCGTGATCTCCACTGACGGTGATTGAGTTTCAAACGGCGCCATTCGCAAATCTGCGGTGGCGCCGTTTCTTTTCGCGCACTTCATGCGTTTTCCAGGCGGATTCCTGGTCATTCGAGTGATTGACTTTTTCTCGCGGGCGTTTCTGGCTTGTGGGAGCCGGCATTCGTAGAACAAACCGCGTTTGTCTCGGCCACAAGTCCGCGAAACACTCTGTAGCCCGGCTTTAATTCAATTTAAGAGAATCGGTAGATTCTGCCGATATTACGAGAAGCATGTCCTCCTTGAGCTCCGGCATTGGTCTGATTAGCGGACTCGACATCAACGCGATCGTCGAGACGTTGACGGCGTCGCATCGCGCAGCGACCAGCCGGTTGCAGAACCGCGTCGCGGGATTCGAAGCGACTCAGGCGGCCATTAAGTCTTTAGAGGCGAATCTTCTTACCCTGACTTCCTCGGTTCAGGTCCTCCAATCCGACTCGCAGTTCTCGGCGGTCTCGACCTCGAATTCCGATAAGTCGCAGTTGCGGGTCACCGCGTTCTCGTCGGCACAGCCCGGCAGTTACAATTTTCAAGCTGTGCGGCTTGCGTCTGCACATCAAGTGCTTTCAACGGGGTTTGCCAATTCCGATCAGCAGGCCATAGGCGCGGGAACGTTGAAAATTGCCTCGGGTGGCGGATTGCATCAATCGACATTATTAGGAGCGCTGAACGGGGGAGAAGGTGTGAGCCGGGGCACGATCCGTATTGGGGACCGGTCTGGCGCCACAGCAGACATTGATTTGACGGATGCCTACACCGTCGACGACGTTCTCGATGCCATTAATAATGCCGATGGAATCGGTGTATCGGCAAGTGCACAGGGCGGCCAACTGGTGATCGAAGACACGACCGGTTCGACGGCGAGTAATTTGACTGTGGTCGATCTCGACGGGGGGAGCACCGCGGCTGACTTGGGGATCAATCAGTCCGTCGCCGATACGGAATTGACCGGCGATGAGGTTTACTATCTGACGGGTGATTTCACACTGGATTACATCAACGATGGAAATACCTTAAGTCGGTTCAGCGGCGCGCCCGACATTCGCTTTACACTCAGTGACGATTCAGTCATTGACGTAAATCTGGACAATGCTTCGACTCTCGATGATGTGGTCACTGCGATAAACGATCATGAGGATAACGGAGGAAAGCTCTCGGCGGCATTGGTCGACGGCCATTTGGAACTGACCGATCTTTCCGGCGGCGGTGGTACAGAGACGTTTGCGGTCGAGGATATTAACGGTTCGTCCGTCGTCGACGCATTGGGAATCGATGTTGCCTCGAGCGGTGATACGATTACCGGCGAACGATTATTGGCAGGAATCAGTTCCGTTTTGTTACGAAACCTGCGAGGCGGGCAAGGGTTCGACCAGATTGGCGAAATCACTCTGACTGACCGAGCAGGGACTTCGGCAACGATCGATCTGGCGGGTGTCGAATCTCTCGACGAAGTCTTGCAGGCGATCAACGATGCGGAAAGTTCCGGCGCGACAAAGTTGCAACTGACTGCGAGAGTCAACGATGCTGGAACTGGAATTGTCATTACCGACAACTCCACGAATCCGATCGGTAATCTGACCATTACTGACGAAGGTGGCAGTACGATCGCGACGCAACTCGGAATCACCATTGATGCGGATGAGGAATCGGTCGATTCGGGGAATATCAATTTGCGATACGTTAACGAAGCGACCTTGCTCGACACATATGCTCCGGATGGTTCGGCCGTGTCGGAAGGGTCGTTCCTGATTATTGATTCGTCTGGAGCCGAAGCCGTTATTTCGGTGACCAGTGCTGTGAAGACCATTGGCGATGTGATCCAGCGAATCAATACCGCAGACGGTGTTTCCGTAACCGCTGAACTCAATGAAACCGGTGATGGATTCGTGCTCATCGATGAGGCAGGCGGCGGAGATCCATTAGAAGTTCAGGAAATCACAGGAACGACCGCTGCCGAATTGCGCATTCTCGGCGAAGGCGAGCTGAATGGCGCTAACTACGAAATCGCCAGCCGGCGAGTGACCCAGATTGATATCGACGCAGACGACACGTTGAATGACTTGGTCGAGCAGATCAACTCGATTGGCGGCATTGTTTCGGCATCGGTTATCGACGACGGTTCGCTGTTCAATTCGAAGCGGCTGTCGTTAACGTCGACATCGACCGGAGTCGATGGACGGTTTTTTGTCGAGCAGACGGGCTTGACGCTCGAACTGAGCACAGTCTCAGAAGGCGAAGACGCATTGCTGCGGGTTGGCACCGGGGCCGGGGCGTTCTTGAAGTCTTCAAGCTCAAACTCGTTTGAAGCAGCCGTCACCGGAATTGATGTCGAGGCACTGACTCCCTCGGAGACGGCGGCGAGTGTCGAAATCACCCGCAAAACAAGTAACATTTCGGGCACGATCGAGGGGTTTGTCGCTGGATACAATGCGTTTCTTGGTTCGGTGGCGGAACTGACGAAGTTCGACGCAGAATCCAACACTCGCGGTATTCTCCAAGGATCAAGTGTCACACTGCGTGCTTCGAGCCGATTGGACTCGATTGTTAACAAGCGGTTCTTCGGAGAAGGACAGCCTTTCGATTCGTTGTTCGATCTTGGAGTTCGAGTGGGGTTAGACGGAAAGCTGTCGTTTGATAAATCGGTCTTCAACGCGGCGGTCGAACAAGACTTTGACGGCGTTGCCGACTTTTTCCTTGGTCCAAAGGTCGATTTGAGTGAAACCACTCTTTTGGCCCAGCTCAATCAGGGCGAAGGGGTCACGACTGGGACGATGCGCATCACGGATCGTAGTGGCGCATCGGCCGAGATCAATCTGACGGGTGTCGCGACAATTGGCGGTGTTATCGATGCCATTAACGGCAATGCCGACATTGCGGTTACCGCAACGATTGATGATGGGCGGATCGTACTTTCGGATACATCGGGATCAACGGATTCCGATCTGGTTGTCGAAGATCTGGATGGTGGAAGTATGGCGGCCGATCTCGGTATCGAGAAGTCGGTTGCGTCGGCGACATTGACGGGCAGCACCTTGGAGTTTCGCTCCGATGGGGCCGCCAAACAACTTCAGAATACAATCGACAGTCTGACTGACCCGTTTACGGGATTATTCGCCATTGAGGTGAATTCCCTTCAAGATTCGGCAGACTCGTTGACGCGACGGATCGACCAACTCAACGACATACTCGACTCGAGAACACAACGCCTGGTACGGGAATTCTTCGTCATGGAAGAGATATTAGGTCAATTAACTTCGCAGCAGAATTCCATCGCCAACATATCCGCGCTGAGAATCAACCCTGTTGGAAAAGGGATTCTCCCATAGCGCCTAGAAATTGGCGGCAATGATGGAATTGCGATTGTCATGACGAATCCATTGTGACGAACCGATCCACGTTCCGTATGAAGTACGATTGACGTAAGACATTGAAGGGACAACCGCGTCACGCCAGGAAGTGGTGAAGTATCCCGAACATCTGAGCATTGGCAGAATACACAACGACATGGAGTAACCTCGTGGGACTTGCCGACGAATACCTCGAAAACCAAGTCATGACCGCGACCCCAGCACGGTTGCATCTGATGGTCGTGGATGGCGCCATCCGCTATGCGAAACTCGCCGTGGAGTCATTGGAAAATGACGACATCGAGGGATGGCATATGGCGCTGAATCGCAGCCGGCAGTTCGTTTGTGAAATTGTCGGCGGGTTGGATTCCGAGGTGGCTCCGGAAATCGCTGAGAACTTGAAGGCGCTTTTCGCATTCGTACTACAAAAAATGATGCTCGCCGACGCCGAGCGTGACCCGGAAATGGTCCGTGCCGCATTGAGCGTCCTGGAGATCCACCGCGAGACATGGTTAATGCTGCAGGAACAACTTCTGAAGGAAAAGTCCCCGAAATCCGGCGGGGTCAATGAGCCGCATGTAACGTCTTGGACGACCTAAAGCGGTTGGCATTTTCTTGTGGGCGTTTCTGACTCGTGGGAGCTAGCACTCACAGAACAAGACGCGATTGTCGCGGCCAATAGTCAGCGGAATACGCTGTAGAACGCGCTGATCGACAAGTCGTACGTCAAGGACGTGTGGATTCCGCTTACTTGAAGCTCAGTTCATCTGCCTGTGGCAATTCATCGAGATCGCCCAGTCCAAACAACGATAAGAAACGATCGGTTGTTTTGTACTGAATCGCCTGCTTGTCCTCTTCTGAGCGATCAATGCTGATCAACTCGCGGCGAAGCAGTTGGCGTAACGAACCTCCGGCATTGGGTTTGCCGAGTTCCTCGAGTTGTTGCTTTGTGATCGGCTGTCGATACGCAACGACGGCGAGTACTTCGAGTACTTCCTGCGAGAGTTTGACATCTTTCGGGCCAAGGCCAAAGACGCGATTCTGAATGCGGTGGTACTCGGAGCGCAGTCCGAGGCGATAGCCGCCTTCGACAAGGCGAATCTCGTAGGGTCGAGCTTCCGCTTGGTATTGCTGATTGAGTTCGCTAATGGAATCCTCGACGAAATCCTGATCAAAAGTTCCACGCAGCAGATGAGACAATTGCTTTGTCGTTAACGGAGGCCCGCCGACGAACAACGCTGCTTCAATGATTCGCAATGGTGTCACACGAGACGCCGACTCTTCAGCAGAATTGTCAGGGGAATCGTCTTCGGATGACTCGACCGTTTCATCTTTCGACTGGCTGGAGTCGTCGTCAGAGCCGCTGCCTGCCTTCTGCTCATCAGCGGGGTGAGATTGCTCGTTTTCCGGTCCATTCGAGGAATGTTCGCCGACCGCTGTTGGATCAACATGCATTTCGGCGTCATCAGTCTGGGGGGTTAGCGAGTCTTCGGTCTCGAGCGACTCGTCGTCGTCAGTCGTCAAACCAAGTTCAAGTTCGATCGCTTCGTTGGCTTCCAACGCCCGGCGGTAAGCTTCCTCGATGTCTTCCTCGATGACCTGGGGTGGCTCACTTTGAATGGTGTCGTCAACCGAATGGGGATCCTGTTGCTGTTGCAAATTTTCCGTTTCGGATGATGAGTTCGCTACGTCATCTTGGGAAGCTGCAGATTCCGGGGTATTCAATGCTTCGACTCCATTCGATGCATTACGATCTGAGAGCCATTACAGCGCCTTACTCTGACTTGTGGCCGCGACGATCGCGTTTGGTTCTGTGAGTGCTGGCTCTAGAAACGCTCACAAGAAATAGTAAACCGCTCTAAGGTGAATCCGAAGGACGATGGCGTGCAGTGAAGTTGGGCGATCCAAGACAGCTGCCAAAGGGGGTGCACAATATAGTTTGCACAGGGGATTTACCGCAATACGAGCAGATTCTCGGTAACGATCCGCCTGTCTTGTGCGTGTTTTTTCGAGACTAGGCCGAAATGCCGTAGCGATCTGGCTAAGCCGAACCGTTCCCTGCCATACACTGTGGTACGCGGACGTATGGCCACGGCAATCGTCTTTGCCGGCTCCCACGAGCCAGAGACGCCCACGAGAAAAAGAAAACCGCCCTAGTTCTGTAGCTTGCTGAGTTCGTCGATGACTGTTGTTGGAGTCGGGCGATCATTGAAAGACTCACCACGGTGCGCGAATCGCAGGGTTCCCTTTCGATCAACGATAAACGTTGCCGGACGGTTGCTCACCTCGGTGTGAATACGCATTTGGAACGCCACTCCGTAGGTCGCGCTGACCGTTTGGCTGGGATCCATTAGCAATGGATACTGCAAATCATCGGTTGAAAACCCGGTCTCTTTAAGCAAAAACCGAGCCGACCATTCTTCATGCGGGTCGATAGCCAACAACTGTGCATCGAGTCCTTCGATCTTTTGCAACTGATCTCGCAACTGCCCGAGTTGCCCATGACAAACCGGTCAGGTATCGCCGTAGATGAACACCAAAACGACTGCCTGTTTATCTCGGAATTGGCTCAATCGAAACGATTTGCCATTCGCAGACGTCAATTCGAAATCTGGCGCCGGTTTTCCGACGATCGCAGAATCAATTCGAGCCGGATCCCAGCTATGCAATTGCTCGATGGCACTCGGGTCGATGGCAGCATTCTTACGCTCGATTGCGTATTGAATGTGCTTTTTGACATCGCGATTTGATTCCGCCTCCAGCAATTCCGGCCAAGGAACGGTTGCCGCTTTCTCACCCGACATACCAAGGGAATCGACGGCGTAGAGCCGGACGGCCGCGGTATCATCATTTCGGGCGATGTCGAGCAGCGGGTCGACAGGGACTTCAGAGCCGAGATAACCCAGGGTTTGGGCTGCCAGAATGCGCTGTGGCTCGGAACCCTTTTCGAGAATCTTTAGCAATACAGGAATTGCCGCTTCCGGTTGCTTGACCAAACCCTGAAGCGTCAACATACGCGACCGCCAGCCGCGGTCTTCCAACGGTTTTATGAAATCGGGACGTCTGCGGGAACCTCCAACCCATTTGGCGGTTGCGGAAGTTTCGGCAAATCGTTGCATCAACTCTTGGGGAGCGACTTGCGGCTCATCAGCCACTGCCGACGTGGCGGAAATGCTTCCAATGATTAGAAAAACGGCGATGCGAATTGGTTGTGATTTCATCATGGAGAATCGATCCATTGAGCTTCAATCGTTGGCATGCTTGGCAAATGTGGCGTTATGTCGAGGCTGTTCAAAGAGTGGCAAAATCGTGAAGTGCCGAGACTCGTCGCAGACGGTTGCCGTCATGCTCGATGCAACCGAAAATGTTGAGTCACTACTGCTGATTCCAAGCCAGCATCAGCATACCGTTGGTTGGTTGCGAAGACGAGACATTTCCCGCTGAGGCCTGAAGAACTCGGCTATGTGAAGGCTGCCTGCGAGCGTTTCGTTCGCTGGACGCGCGCATCCTTTCGATCTTTCTTCGACAGGGCTCGCAGTGTTCGAGGTGCAACTGGATTCGATCTGCAGTCGCCCGACTTAATTCGCCTCGGACAAATTGTGCTGCGTTTGCGATGACCTGCTCGCAGCTAATGCCACCATAATTCATTGCCGTTGGTTCGGGCCGCGAAAAGAAGACTGTGGATCCAATCAATAAGACAACGACGGTGGCGACAGAAGCGGCGCGTCGGGCAAACTGAATTCGACGACGAGACTTAAGCGCACCGACGAGACGCGTAATTTCCCCGGTTTCGCAGTTTTTCCAGCCCCCATTTTGTGACTCGCGGGAAGCCATGCTCAAACGACCTTTCGAATGAGAGTATCGGCACACCGATTGTGCCATTCCCTATCAGAGATTATCGTCACGGTACAATATCCCGTCTGTGAAGCAGTTCACACTTTGCAACTATGCTCCGGATTTCGACTTACATCTCCACGCGTGCCGAATGCAAACGTGGATTTTGGTGTTGTTTGCTGTTTGCGGTATTTGGAATCTGGGCATCGATGTCGGCTGCCAGCCGTTCAATTTGTTTAAGCACGATTCGTCGCCTGCGAATCTCCAGCAGTCCCTCTGCCTGCAATTCGCCGAGCAATACGGTTACTGTTTCGCGCGTGCTGCCAATGATATTGGCCAACTCTTGATGAGAGAGTTTGATCCCGATCAAGGTGCCATCGTCGGTCGATTGTCCGTATTTCTCTGCAAGCTCGAGTAAGAGATAAACAAGTCGTTCCCGATTAGATCGAAAGAGCAGCGATTTGAGGCGTCGTTCGAGCCGTTGCCTTCTCAACCCCATGAGTTTGGTGACTCCCAGCGAGACGTCCGCATGACTTTCCATCAGTCGCTGGATTTCTTGCCCGGGGATATGAATCACGACCGAGCGTTCCATGGCTTCGGCAAACTCTTCCCGGGCTCCGGTGTCGAGTACGGCAAGTTCCCCAAATAGCTCGCCAGGATCAATCAACGCCAAGACGGCCTGTTTGCCGTCTCCCGTAATGTGATAAAGCTTGATTCGGCCAGACGACAGCAAAAAGACCGAATGACTCTGATCGGAAGGTAAATAAACCAGTTCGCCCCGCTTGAAGGTACGAGACTGTGCGCACGATTCGACTCGGCTAATTTCTTCCGGCGTCAAACGCTCGAAGAGACTACAGTTTTTGAGGTACCAGAGCTTTTGGTCCATCCGACTCAACCTCGGACGAGCGTACGCGACCCGTGATCAATTGCTGGGTACGGTCGTATCAACCGTCGAGTCGAGCATAGCTGACCGATTTGTCACCAGCAAGGGGACTACAACTCTCGCCGCCTCTCGGTCGAAATCTTTCGAGTTTCAAGCTTGCGCAAGCAAAGCGGGCGGAACGCCGATGCCGATCACATGGGCTTGACCGACGTATTCTTCTGCAGAATCGGCTTCAAACCCCGTTTTCAACGCGACAAACGTTGCCGTCTGTTCTGCCCGAACGCAGCTTCCCAACGGCCGCCCGGTATCGCAATCAAGGCCGGATGGCAAATCGACCGCGAAGACGCGTTTTTGAGCCTGATTGATGGCATCGATCGTTGTGGCCATCGGCGGGCGGATTTCTCCTCGTGTTCCTGTTCCCAACAGGGCATCGACGATCCACTCGGCTGGTTCAAGCTCGTTTTTGATTTCCGAGATGTCGACATTCTCGCGTATGACGCGCATCGGCGTCCGCGCATGCTCGAGTATTGTGTAATTCGTTAATGCGTCTGGGCTCAGCTTTTCCGGTGCTCCGAACAGAAGAACCTGGACCTGATATCGATGGATTTCGAGATGACGGGCAATGACAAATCCATCTCCACCGTTGTTTCCCGTACCCGCACAGATGACGATGGGGCCAGACGGGGCGAACGAAATCAGCAGTTCTGCGGCTCCTCTTCCTGCATTTTCCATTAAGATGATGGACGGAATCTGAAACTGCTCGACGGCTCGCCGGTCGATTGCTCGCACTTGATCTCTCGAAAGAGCGCCTACAGACATAGAGCCTTCTCCCGTGATTAGCGATACATGGTTGCGTAACTCAAAGCAATTTCGGGGGTTATCTAAGCATTCTCTCACTTTTAATTCTATGTTAATCTGATACGATTTCGATTCGAAGGTAAGGAAACGCGATTCTGTCTCTCGGACAGGAGGCCGATTAGTGGTTGAGGCATACGCGGATCGTTGGGCAATGATCACGGGTGCCTCGTCGGGAATCGGTGCCGAGTTTGCGCGGAAACTCGCCGGACGCGGCATGCACTTGGTGCTCGTTGCGCGCCGCCGCGAACTTATGGAGGAGCTCGCACAGGAGCTCGATACACGGCACGGCACGAATTCGAAGATTATCGTTTCCGACCTGAGTGATCCGAGCGAGCCGAAGCGAATCTTCGAAGAAATCTCTCAAGAGGGAATCGAGCTCGAACTACTGGTCAACAGCGCCGGCTTTGGGTTCGTAGGCGAAATCGACGGAACTGATCTCGAGCGAATGCTCGCCATGATTCGCTTGAATGTGAGCGCCTTAACAGAACTCACCTATCTGTTCCTACCCGGAATGCTCGCGCGACAGCATGGGGCGATTATCAATCTTTCATCGACGACTGGGTTTCAACCTGTGGCTCACATGAGTGTGTACGCAGCGACCAAGGCGTACGTATTGCATTTTACAGAATCGATCTGGGCGGAAGCTCGCGATCGCGGTGTCACTGTGATGGCATTGTGTCCCGGCACGACCGATACCAACTTTTTTGACGTGGCAGGAGTTTCCGGTTGGCTTAAAAAGCGTCGTTCGCATCCACCCAGCAAGGTTGTCCGCGCTGCGATGAAATACTTGGAGAAACGGCGTCAATATATCGTGCCCGGCTGGGGGAATTACTTCCTATCTCTCGCCAGCCGATTCGCGAGACGCAAAACGGTGGTGACGCAGTCGATGAAGTATTTTCGGCCGACCCCAAAGAAGAAAAAGAACAAGTCCAGCAAAGAGAAGTCCTAACAAAAGTGGATTTGTGACCACGACCTATGAGTGTGTGGGATCAAATTTGTAAAGCTTGCTGACGAGTTCTTCTACTTCTGATTCCGCAACGGCGAGTTCTTCTGTTGGCGGTTTTCCGAATTCATCGCTGAGGATGGACTGAATTCTGGACACCAATTCGGAAAGCCGGGTTTCAATGCCGTGGTTTCGCAGCGGTAAGGGAAATCGTTGTAGGACGCGGCCGTTAATCTCCAGGTTCGCACCGCGGTGTTTTGCGTAAACCTGAAACCAGCGGTAGGCCAATGAGGAATTAAGAATCGCAGTCAGTGCAGGCAGAGGGAGCGTTTCCTGTTCAATCGGCTGGACAATATTGATGGAGAACCCCACAAATGTTGCGTGTTCGGCCCACACGAATTGAGGCCTTCGGCCCATTTGTACACTCAGAATCCGCGGTTGGCGAAACAGACTTTCCTGACGCGGCCAGTGCAAATGCCACCAGCCGATTGATCCTTGTCGAACTTCGCGGCGGCGTTCGAGAATCGGCCGAAACCGTGTGAGATGGCGCTCAATTGACGCGCAATGCGAAAGCGACGGAGCTGTCGTCTTGGTCATGTACAACACATATCGATCTGTCGATTGCGGAATGTCATAACGGCCGATTGCAGAAGTCTGAAAGTACGGTCGTAACAGCCGTTGTTCCTGCGCCGAGAGCCGTAGCTCGTCAACCTCATCAGCCGTCAAAACGAAAACACCTTCGCCGATGCGGAACTCTTCACTCGATTGATTTCTGTGCCGAGAGGAAATGACCGGAGGGTTTTCGGCCATCCCCTGACGCACATGAAAAGAGTTTTGAAGTTGCGGGAGCGTCGAAGCGTGCTTTGCGAATCGGTCGTCGGCGCGAACGATGATATGTCCGTTCGCGTACAACTCCGATTGCCGGAGCGACGACATGAGATCGCAATCATGTGTTTTTGCTGGCTTGTCTTGCTGATTGCCCGACGCATTCTTCTTCGGTTCTTTTCTTGCGGCACGCAGGAATGCATCGATCGCCTCAGCTCGCGAGGAGAAGTCAACGATTCGGCAACGTTGCTTTGAGTGGCACTTTCGGAGCCGAAAAATCAGATGCTTCCCTTGAACGGAATCAAAGACCGGGGCGCTACCGAGCAGCACAATTTCTTCCATGGTTGTCTCGTGCTGTAATCGGTCTATCAGCAACTTCGCTCCAGCCGATTTCAACCAGTAGCTGTTAACGACGAATGACAATGCCCCATCTTGACGGAGCAAGTCGAGACCACGATGAACAAAAAAGTACCACAAATCCATGCGTGCCTGACACCAGCGCCTGCCGAATGAAGTTTTCTTGATGCGATCGAAAACATCTCGCGCGTGCAGTTCGCGTCGATAAGGGGGATTTCCCAGGATAACGTCGAATCCGCCTTCGGAAGCAATGTGGGGGAATGCCTCGGTCCAATTCAAGGCCGAATCAAAGTTTGAAAAATTGGCCGCGTCGTTGGCCGTGCCGAAATCTGGACCCAGTAACGCGTCACCAACGTGAAAGTTAGAATGCAGGATTTTAGTCAACCGGCTTTCGTATGACGCCGGTGGAGAAATCATACTCCGCAATCGTTGGCGCAAGTCGCTAATCGCGGAAGGATCGACGTCGACACCAAATATCGAGTTTTTCAGAATGCCTAGCTGATCCGCGACGTCGATTGAACTCGGGGAGGTCGCATTCGATTCAGTACGTGCAGTAGTCAGTCCCTTGTTAGATGCTAACAACTGCTGAAAGGCCTCGATGACGAAAGCACCGTCGCCGCAGGCCGGATCGAGTATGCGAGGCGCCGCCGGCCCGGAAGAGCTGCGGTGGCGGGTGATTCCGACCATGCACTCGCGAACCATGTATGCGGCTAACCGTTGCGGCGTATAGTACTGACCCAAAGCGCGGCGTTTTGATTTCGTCACGTTCGGATGAGTCGCGGCTGATGGCATTGCGCAATCTTGTTGATGAACTGCCCACAGAATTCCTGGGGGATTCTATGTTAATCAGATACTGCCACGAAAGAGAAATAGGAGTGCCCCACCGACGGGGGATCAGGTGGGGCACTATTCCGCACACGGCGTGCGGAAGTAGGGGACAAGTTAAGCTGTCACAACAAGAACGGGCCTGCATTACAGGCGCGACGACAAATCGTTGTCGGAGACTGTTGAGCTGGTGCATTCCCCCATCTGGCTGAAGAACAACGAATCGGTCTTGTGGCGTCCCCTCCCTCTAGAGGCCGATCCGCTCGTGTATCGTCCCAAACGAAGCTATCACGAAAATAGCTGCTGAATTGGTTCTCCCCCATCAACAATTTTCAACGGCCGGCCGAGTGGGCCATAATTTTCGATCCGGGGATCAATCTGCAGCGCGTTGCAAATCGTGCAGAACAAGTCACCGACGGCCACCGGTCGTTCTGCGACATCCATGCCATCGGCCGTTGAGGCTCCGATGACTTGTCCACCGCGTACTCCAGCGCCGGCCATGGCTGCATTAAAGACTCGCGGAAAGTGGTCGCGCCCCGTTTGGCCATTAATGCGTGGTGTTCTGCCGAATTCTCCCATCCAGACGACGAGCGTTGTCTCCAGCAGCCCACGGTCTTTCAAGTCGTCGATTAGCGTGGAAAGAGCAGGGTCGACTTGTTTCGCGTTTTCCGCAACCCGTTCGAAATTGTCGGCGTGAGTATCCCAGCCCCGAGAGACGACTTCGATAAAGGTGACACCAGCTTCCACGAGCCGACGTGCCAGTAAGCATCCCCGTCCGAAATCACTGTCGCCGTACCGATCGATCAACTCGGCCGATTCGTCCTCGAATTCGAAAGACTTGACGTTGGGGCTTTGGACGAGTCTGGCTGCTTTTCCATAGAGTCGTTGGTGGTTCTCCACGACGGTTTTCCCACCGGACTTTGCAAAGCTCGATTCCAGCCTGCCCAAAACGTCCATGCGGCGTTGGTATCGGGGCTGGTTCACGGTTGCAGCAACATTCTGCGGGAGCTGCCCCGGGTTGTTCACGACAAACGGCTCGTAATCGACGCCCAGGAATCCCGCTCCTTGAGTCGAACCGACCGAAACAACGGGTGGCAAATCGTTGCCTTGATCGCCAATCTCTTTGGCAATACAAGCTCCCAAACTGGGGTGCTTGATTCCGCCAGATGGCAGATAACCGGTGTGCATTTGGTAGGTTGCCCGGGGATGGCTGCCCTCTTTGTTGGTCATCGACCGGATCAGCGCGATTTCCTTCATTGTCGATGCTGTTTGTTCCCAACCTTGAGCGATTTGAATGCCGGGAACGGCTGTCGCGATGACCTTTGTCGGGCCGCTATTCTCAGATTCCGGTTTGGGATCGAAGGTTTCCAATTGACTCGGCCCACCGGCCATCCACAGCAGAATCATTGCGCGGCCGCGACTGCGAATTTCATCGGCCCGCAGACCGACCAGGTCTCGAAATCCCATGGTGCCAGCCGCCACACTGCTTGCAGAAACTGTGTGCAGAAAATTGCGACGAGTTACCGAGCGATTGTTGATTCCGATGTGTTGATGAAGGAATTCATTCATGCTGAGCGATTCCGAATAGTGGTCATCAGAAGGAAGTGGCGGCCAGGTCATCCCTATCGCTTTGATAGGAATTCGCTCGAATTGAGCAGCGACCACAACAAGTCTTCAAAGGCTTCGTTTCTTCCACCGACTTCGTCGATGTACTCCAGGCAAATCGATTTTTCTTCGGCGGTCGCCTCTCGGGACAGTACGAGCAAATACAGTTCGTCGATGGCATTGCCGTCGTCGGGATAGTCCCGTAGCAAGCGTGCCAGCCGCGTCCGTCCAGATGCTCGAATCATGTTGTTAATGAGGGGCGAGTTCATCATGAACAAAGCCTGCGGTATATTGCCGAGGATTTCATCATTTGGTGTTGATGGGTCGAATCCGAAAATGGCGGAGAATGCGGTACGGGGCGACTGTGGCCGGCCGCCGCCCGAGGTTTGTTGGGCGCGTTTGCCCCTTCCCGCCAGCCGGTTGACACCAAGAATGCTCGTGAGTGAGTCGTAGATTTGGTCCGCCCTCAGTCGAACCGGTTCCACTGCGGCCAGTTCCTGTCCGTCGATTGCTCCATCTAAACTTGCGGTTGCACGCTGATAGACGCGCGTATTGGCGATCGTGCGAATGAGCCACTTAATATCGTAGCGCCGATCGACAAAACCTTGACTGAGCAATTCCAAGACTTCCGCATGGTTCGGCTGACGTTGCGGTCCCATGTCGTCGATGGGCGTATAGAATGCTTCACCGACCAACTCGGCCCAAATTCGATTGACAAACGCTTTCGCGAACCACGGATTGGTCGATGCAGTCAGGTAGTTGGCTAAGGAATTGCGTCTCTCCAAGTCTGTCATGCCGGGACGCGGACGAGAATTCGTCGCGAAAAACACCGGGTTGATCAATGTTCCTGGTGAAGTCGGATTGCTAAGGTCGGGCATGTAATACTCTGCACTCCCCTGCCCTGGTCGGTTGTTGGGCGGTCGCCGAATATTTTCAAATTCCTTCAGGCTGAGTGCGCCGTCGTTATCCGAATCGTTACGCTCAAGCATGTTTGAAAACCGCGACCGTAGCGGCGAATTTCGCACTTCAAACTCGTTCAGTTTGCCGTCGCGATTGCGATCGAGCATTCTGACGAATCGCCCGGGATCTTCAGCAAACATTGCGCCCCTGGAACTTTGACGCCGTTGCCGATCGACCGAAATCACTTCCCAATCGCGTAGCTCGCCTTCGGGCTGTCGGCGGACACCGACCCGGGGAAAGAATGCGGCTAGCTCGTGGAACTGTTCGCGTTTCCAATCGTCGGTGGGGTGGTCGTGGCAATTCGCACACTGGATTTGAATCCCCAAGAATATGCGAGAGACTTCGGCTGCAATTTCTGACGGGGAGCCCTCATGAGCAAATAGAATGGCAGTCCGCCCATCTTCGTTGACATCACCTTTAGCGGTGATCAGTTCTTTCGCAATGCGGTTCCAGCTTATGTTTTCCGACAATTGCCCTGTCATCCATTCGGTAAATGGCTGTCTGGCGATGCCTGCTCGAGCATTCGAAGCGCGCAGAAAAATGACATCGCTCCAGTAACGAGCCCAATACCCGGCATACTCGGGAGAATCCAAAAGGCGATCGATCAGTTGTGTTCGCTTTTTCGGATTGGGATCGAGCCCGAACAGCGTTACATCGGTCGGGCTAGGCGATGTACCGGTGATGTCGAATGTCACGCGCCTTAAAAAGTCTTCATCGCGAGCCAATTGAGCCGGAGGAATCTCAGCACGGTTCAATTCTGCCGCAACCAATTCGTCGATTCTTTGAGCAACCGCATGGCTCGAATCGTTTTCGCTTGATCGTGAGAAACGATCTCCTAACCGGCTGGATTGTGAGTTCCGATCATCGCCCAATGTGGGTGGAGAGAAAAAATGACCCAAGACGAGGATGGCCGAGGCCATTTGTAATCCGAACCCTATGTTTACGTTGTGGATGGCCAGCGTCGACAACCGCATAACAGGCCCTCTTCCGGATGGACAATGTAGGAGTGCGGAAACGTTCAGAGATGCGTCAGCGATTGGCAAATCGCTGCTGTATTAAACCCCACACTCTGCGAAATGATTCGCGGAAAAACTGCCCGATTTCCGCTCTCCGTGCCAATTTGTCGCCCATTTTTGGTGAAATTCGCAAATGGGCGAATGTGCCACATTCGGCGCAGTTCGATTTCGGTGCGGCCCGTTCGAAGACTTCAATCTGTAGTTTGACCTGATCGGCGGTCACTTTCGTGCGGTCTCTTTGTTAAGATGGCTCACACTTGGTAGCGATAGAGCGGTTTACTTTTTCTCGTGGGCGATTCTGGCTCGCGGGGACCAGCGGTCATAGTACAAAACGCGATTCTCGCGGCCACGAATCAGGGTATTACGCTGTAGGCCCTGCAAGTGTTTAGTTTTCGTTCCCCGTTCTGAAAGCGGTTTCGGGGATGAGGAGACCGGGTTCGTTTCGTTTAACGCGATGGCTGCAACTCGAAAATTCGCAGTATTAATGCAATCAATCGAAACGTGAGACTGAGTACTGCAGTGCAGCGAGAGGAAACAACATGGATTCGATGGGGTTGACGCTCGGGATTCTCTTGGCCGGGATCGTCGTCGTCGTGGGCGGAATTCTCGTTCTGCGGCTGCACGCCTTTTTGGCCTTAATTCTTGGCGCTTTACTGGTGGGTATTCTGACACCGTTCGCAGCGATCGAGCGTTACAACATCGACAAAGCCGCCGTCGACGTTGTGGCGATCGCCGATGATAGTTCGGAATTGACGGTCGCCCTTGCCCAAAAGGACCAAGTGCATGTCGGCATGCAATACGTCATCCTACGACCGAGTGGCGATAACGGTGATCTTGAGAAGATCGGCGATGCCGCTGTCGACCGATTCGTTGATGAGACGGTTGATGGAAAGACGATCGAACGTGCCGTGATGAAACCGGTTCAGCCGGGCGAATTGCAGTTTCAGCCCGGGGACATTGTCATTCATCCGTTCGACTGGAAGGCGGCGGAAGCGGCATCTCGCAAAACCGTCGGTGAGCGAGTCGCGACTCGGTTCGGCAGTACTTGCACGAGCATCGGCATCTTGATTGCGATGGCCTCGATCATCGGAAAATGTCTTTTGGATAGCGGGGCCGCTGATCGAATTGTCCGCTCGGCCTTAAAAGTACTCGGGGAAGCCGGAGCGCCGCTGGCATTCATATTGAGCGGGTTTCTTTTGGGGATACCGGTGTTCTTCGACACGGTGTTCTACCTGATGATTCCACTGGGAAAAGCGATGACGATGCGTGTTGGTCGCAACTACCTGTTATATGTGCTGGCCATTGTTTCGGGGGCAACGATGGCCCATTCGCTTGTTCCGCCAACGCCCGGCCCATTGTTCGTCGCGGATGAACTGGGGATTGATATCGGCATGATGATACTCGCCGGATGCGCGGTCGGCTTTTTTACCAGCGGATTCGGATACATCTACGCAACTTTTGCGAATCGAATTTGGGAACTGCCGCTTCGCGAATCCCCCGGCTTCTCATTGGACGAGCTCAAGAAACTCTCTCAAAAGAATGACGACGAACTTCCGCCGACGTGGATCTCGTTGTTACCGATTTTGCTTCCGGTCATTTTGATTGGTGGCAATACGGTACTGAAGTCACTCAATGAAGCATTCCCGGATCAAGTTCCCAGCATCATCATGCGGTCGGCCGATACATTGGGAAACAAGAATATTGCATTAGCCATTTCGGCAGCGATTGCGCTGGGAACGCTGGTGTGGCAGAAACGGACCAGCCTGAAAGCATTGGCCACTTCTGTTCAAGAATCGCTGGCCAGCGGCGGCGTGATTATCTTGATTACCGCCGGCGGTGGTGCCTTCGGTGGGATGCTGCAGGAAACGGGCGTGGCGGGTCTCATCCGCGAATTACCGTTGGGTTCGACCCCGGTAATCATCTCATTTGCATTTCTGGTGACGGCGGCAGTGCGGACGGCACAAGGATCGGGGACAGTCGCCATGATCACCGCTGTCGGAATTCTTTCCGGTATTGCCACCTCGGGCGAATTAGGATTTCATCCGGTGTATCTGGCCCTTGCGATTGGTTGCGGTTCGAAACCGATTGCCTGGATGAACGACAGTGGATTCTGGGTGATCGGCAGAATGAGCGGCATGACAGAAGCAGAGACGCTGAAGTATGTCACTCCCATGACGACATTAATGGGAGTCGTCGGCTTGGCAGTAACGATCGCTGGTGCGACGCTGTTTCCAATGAATTAGACGCGAATTTGATTCGAAAATTCGCTGGCGGTCGTCTGAAACGAGGAAACCGTTCCGCCGTGCGTTGGCGAGACAATGAAGTCGTCAGTTCTTCAGATCGTATTCTTTGATCTTGCGATATAAGGTCCGTTCGCCGATCCCCAGTAACGAGGCGGCTTCTTCTCGTTTGCCATTGGTGAGTTCCAAAGCTTGTTGGATGTAGTACCGCTCGACTTCCGAAAGCGGCCGGCCAACGAGCGCATCGGCGCCCGCCCCGGAAGGAATCGCAGCCGATGTCACCGTGCCATCCGGTGGAGCAATCTCCTCGGGAACGTCATCAATATCAAGCACGCCGTCGGAGTCCAACACAATCATGCGTTCGATCACGTTTCGAAGTTGGCGAATGTTGCCTGGCCAACTGTACGACATTAGTGCTTGCCGGGCTCCGCGAGAGACTCCCGGGACATCACGACCGTAACTTTCGGAAAGCTGTCTGCGGAAGTGGTCGATCAATAGGGGAATATCCCCACGACGTTCGCGCAGCGGCGGCAAAAAGATGCTGACGACTTGTAGTCGATAGTACAAGTCGGACCGAAACCGACCTTCCTGAACTTCCTTTTCCAAGTCGGCATTCGTGGCGGCGACTAGTCGGACATTGACGTCGAGTTCTTCGTTCGCGCCTAAGCGGGTGATCCTGCGGTCTTCAAGAACCCGGAGCAGTTTGATTTGGGTATCCATGGGCATTTCGCCCACTTCATCGAGGAATAATGTGCCACCGTTCGCAAACTCGAACTTCCCAACACGCTTTCCGACGGCTCCGGTAAACGCACCAGCTTCGTGTCCGAAGAGTTCACTTTCCAAAATGCTATCCGGCAACGCGGAAATATTTAATGGAACGAACGGTTTGCTTTTTCGCTCGCTGTTTTGATGCAGGGCCCGCGCGACAAGTTCCTTTCCCGTTCCGCTTTCCCCTTCGATAAGTACTGTGCTATTGGTTGGGGCGACAGCTTTCAGTCTGTCGAGAACCTTGGTCATGGCAGGACTGCTGCCGATGACTCCCTCGAAGCCAAACTTTTCGTCGAGCGAACGGCTCAGCTCGGCATTCTGCCGAAGTAACCGCATCCGCGTGGAGGCTTTTTCGACGGCCGCCCGAAGCTCGTTAATATCCAACGGCTTGGTCAGGTACATCGATGCGCCTGCTTGGCCGGCGGCCAATGCCGATTGCACGGAGGCATGACCGGTAAGCAGGATCACTTCGGCATCGGGCAATTCTTCCTTGGTTTTTCGGAGTATATCGAGGCCGTCAACGTCGTCCATGCGCAAATCGGTGACAACGACATCGTAAGTTTCGCTTTCGATCATCGCGGCGCCCCGTTCGCCGGAATTCGCCGTGGCGCATTCGTAGCCGACACGCTCGAGGCTTTCGGCAACGGCTTGGGCATGAGGCTCGTCGTCGTCGACGATAAGAACCCGGATATTGGAACCAGGAAGTTCGTCTGAACTTTTCTCTTTATTAGCCATGAATTATTCCGCCGGCAGAGGCTTTTTGCACAGCGGTCCGTAGTTCGTTAATCTCCAACGGATTGGTCAGGTACATTGATGCGCCTGCTTGGCCGGCGGTCAAAGCCGATTGCACGGAGGCTTGACCGGTAAGCAGGATCACTTCGGCATCGGGCAATTCTTCCTTGGTTTTTCGGAGTATATCTAGGCCGTCAACGTCGTCCATGCGCAAATCGGTGACAACGACGTCGTAAGTTTCGCTTTCGATCATCGCGGTGCCCCGTTCGCCGGAATTCGCCGTGGCGCATTCGTAGCCGACACGCTCGAGGCTTTCGGCAACGGCTTGGGCATGAGGCTCGTCGTCGTCGACGATGAGAACCCGGATGTTGGAACCGGGAAGTTCGTCTGAACTTTTCTCTTTGGTGGCCATGAATTATTCCGCCAGCGGCAGAGAGATCGTAAATCGTGTTCCCTGCCCTAACTCGCTTTCGCACGAAATGGTTCCGTGATGTGCTTCAACAATTTTACGCACTGTCGGGAGTCCAAGTCCGCTTCCACTGGGGCGTGTCGAAAAGAAGACTTGAAACATGTTGGCTTTGGCACGCTCGTCCATTCCCAGGCCGTTATCAATAACTTCCAGGTGCACCAGGCCATCCCTGGTAAAGGTTTGCAGTTCCAATAACCCCCCCTCGGGCATGGCTTGCTGTGCGTTTAGGACCAGATTCATTAAGACCTGTCGGATCAATGCCTCGTCGAGTGCGACTTTCGGCAAGTTCGTTGCCAGGTGTGGGCTGATTTCGATGTCGTTCCCTTCCGCCTGGATGCGATAAAAGTCGATGAACTCGGTAATTACTCGGTTCAAGTCGATCGGTATCAGATTGAGTTCACCGACTCGGGCGAATTGCAGAAAGGCGTTGAGAATGTCCTCCAGCCGGTCCCCTTCTCGTTGAATCGATTGCAGTTTCGTCAGCATGCGGCGATCGCGGGCCGAGTTGCTCCCCTCGAGTTCTTCGATCAAAAGTTCCAGATTCATTCCGATCGTTGAAAGCGGGTTCTTGATCTCGTGGGCCAGCCCACCGGCAAGTGTGGCGATTTCTGCATACTGCTGCAGCAACCGTTGCCGTTCCTGCTCGTCGGCATCGGAAACGGTTTCCGTCGTTGTTGCCGCTTTTCGCTGTTCCACTGTTCTAACCATTCGAAACGTGTGCTCTGTCAGGGCACCGTCTTCGGGTCATCGCACACGCGAATAGGCCCGAAGCATAACATACCTCTGAGAGAGTGATCTGGAACACGACAATGTGCTACAGCGTATTACGCTGACTTGTGGCCGCGATAATCACGTTTTGTTCTATGATAGTTGGCTCCCACGAGCCGGAAACGCCCACAAGAAAAAGTAAACCGCTCTAGTGCCGCCCTTTCATTGCTTTCGGCTGACGTGCGGGACGAATGTGGTCTGTAACTCTAAGATTCCCGCCATCCGGCGCTTCGAGCTGAGAAAAGGGTCGAATTGCTGGACGGCGTTCATGGCTTGCGCAATCGTTTTGGGCGATATGCTTGGCCATAAGCACAGCAACCACGGGTCAATCGAGTCCCCGTGGTTGGCAACGCCCCCTGCGCGATTGGTGGTCGACCCAATCGTCGGTATCTATTCTATGATTCTTCGGATGATTCCGTTTCGGATTGTTGTCGATCAGCAAGTACCGCTCGCCGGGACAGTTTCACACGATTTTGCTCGTCGACTGCGATGACTTTCACTTCCAATCGATCGCCAAGCTGGCAGATATCAGTTACCGATTTGACGAAACCGTCCGACAATTCACTGATATGGCACAATCCATCCTTACCGGGTGCGATTTCCACAAACACACCAAAATCTTTGACAGCGCTGACCGTACCATTGTAGATGCGGCCGACTCGAATCTCTTCGGTCATCGCTTCGATCCGGGCCAGGGCATCATCAAGCCCGGCACCATTCGACGACGAGATTGTCACGGTGCCATCTTCGTCGATATCGATGTTCGTTTGTGTTTCTTCCTGAAGGGCTCGGATGGTTTTGCCGGCCGGGCCGATCAGCAGGCCAATTTTGGCCGGATCGATCTTCGTTTGTGACAAGCGTGGTGCATATTGGGAAATATCCGCACGGGGACGTGGGATGGCCGAGAGCATCGTTTTCAATAACTCTCGCCTGGCTTCTTTCGCTTGTTCCAGGGTCTCGCGAATCACCTGTTCGTTGATTCCGGCAATCTTTAAATCGAGTTGAATGCCGGTGACACCGACTCCCGTTCCGGCGACTTTGAAGTCCATGTCGCCGAAGTGATCTTCGTCTCCCATGATGTCTGTCAAAATCTTATACCGGTCCGCTTCCTGGACGAGGCCAATCGAAATCCCCGCCACCGGTTGGGCGATAGGGACGCCGGCATCCATCAGCGATAGTGTGGCGCTGCAGACCGATGCCATCGAACTGCTGCCGTTGGATTCTGTGATGTCGGAGATCACTCGAATCGTGTAGGGAAACACGTCTGCGGGTGGAATGACCGAATGAACCGATCGTTCGGCCAAGGCGCCATGACCGATTTCTCGGCGTCCGGGCCCGCGAATCGGTCGAACTTCGCCGACGGAATACGACGGGAAGTTGTAGTCGAGCATGAATCGCTTTTCGTACTCATCGAACGGTCCGTCGACGCGCTGCGTATCCCGCGAAGTACCGAGCGTGATCGTTGCCAGTGATTGCGTTTCACCACGTGTGAAGACGGCCGAGCCATGAATTCGCGGCAGTATGGAAACTGAGCAGGAAACGGAACGCAATTCGCCGGCCGTGCGGCCGTCGAGGCGCTTGTCTTCGAGAATCAAATCGCGAACGACGCGGCGTTCCATCTGGTAGTACGCCTCTTTAAATTGCTCGATAGTGTGCCCTTCGGATGTCTCCTCTGCACCTTCGGGAAAAAGCTTTTCGATAAACTCTTCTTTGATCGCGTCGGTCGCTGCGTGTCGTTCCAACTTTTTCTGGATCTGTTTGGCTTCGCTGACGCGGCTATAGGCTTCTTCCTGAAGCATACCCGCAAAGGGATTCGCAGGGGGCTCTTCGAATTCAACGGGTTCGGCTCCCACCTTGCTGGCGAATTCCTGTTGTAACTCGCAAATCTTTACGATTTCGGAATGTGCATACATGATGGCATCGGCCATCTGCGCCTCTGGAAGTTGATGGGCAAATCCCTCGATCATGAGAACTGAATCGAGGTTGCCGGCAACGACCAAATCCAGAGTGCTTTCCTGCATTTGAGTCTTGGTCGGCATAACAATGAAGTTGTCATCGATCATACCGACTCGAACCGCGGCCAACGGACCTTGGAAAGGAAGCGGCGCGATCATTAACCCAGCGCTGGCGCCGTTGATCGAAAGGACGTCAGGGTCATTTTCGCCGTCACACGCCAAGACGTTCGACATGACCTGGACTTCGTCGTTAAACCCCTTGGGGAACAACGGGCGAATCGGTCGGTCGGTCAAACGACACGTCAAAATCTCACGATTCGTCGGGCGGCTTTCGCGCTTGAGGAAACCGCCGGGAAACTTTCCGGCAGATGCAAATCGTTCGCGGTAGTCGACGGTAAGTGGAAAGAAGTCTGTCCCTGGGCGGGGTGGTCCCGTTTGGACCGCGACAAAAACAACAGTTTCTTCATACTGAACAAGTACGGCACCACTGGCCTGCTTGGCCAACTCTCCAGTTGTAAAGCTGAGTTTGCGGCCCCCAATTTCGCGTTCAACAGTGACTTTCACAATTTTTTCCTAACACTTTGAGATTGTACGGCGATCCTCCTCGACCGCTATTTGCGAAGCGAGAGTCGCTGAATGATTTCTCGATAACGATCGGCGTCGACCCTTTTGAGATAATCGAGGAGCCTGCGCCGACGGCTCACGAGCATCAACAGTCCTCGGCGGCTGGCATGGTCTTTCAAATGCAACTTCAGGTGCGATGTCAATGCGTCAATGCGGGCCGAGAGTACGGCGATTTGCACCTCCGGAGATCCGGTGTCGCCATCCGTGCGCCGGTATTCTTGAATCAATTCCGTTTTGCGTGTCTTGGTAATGGACATTTGGCTGTCTTAAGCCCCTTTGGCTACTTGGTTTACAGAGAACAACCATGTAGTTTCGACAGCGTCGGCTTTGGCCGACGAGCGGCATGGCGCGGCCTGGAGCCGGATCCACCTCTCGAAATACATCAGTTCAAGTTCGTTACTCTATCAATACGGGCGAAATATGCAACGATAACGGCCTGTTGTGACGCAGGCCAATCCGCCTAGTGCCGATCGGCTACGCTTTCGTTTGATTCGAATGACGCGTCTGAACCAGGCTGCCTGGAGCCAATTCAGGCGGTCACTGAGTCTCGGGTTGAGCCCTGGGGCCGACGGAAACTTCGAAACAATTCATGCTGGCCTCACCACAAAGACAAACGCTGCGGTCTCGTTGCGTCAAATTCTCGCACCCCGAGGGAGATTCGACGAAAACGTGAATTCAAGGGAAGACCGAATCCGCAGCCGACAATCGTCGCGAGTCGATGCCGCAGCCCGAACCATTTTCGTGCGTGAAAACACTCAAACGAGGTCGGTGAATTGTGCATTGGACATTCTCATGGAGACTCGGAGCCGAAGAAGGGACTTTTTTTCACCAGTTGAGCGATTCCGGACTCGAATCGAAGTGATTTCGTAAGGTCGCGTTGGGTCCGAGCCTTCAAGTTCGATCAGTTGATTCATTAGCGAGATAGAGTGCCAGCTCTTCTTGACTCGGGCAACGCATCAAAATTTACTGTTGCGAAATTCGGTGTCGCGAGGCTAACTTAAGCAACGCCCGAAAGTTGCTGTGCCATTTTGCCTGTTTTCTGACAGTTTGCATCGCGACGGACAAGATTTGAGCAATTCAGAACAATTTTAGTCCGCAAAGTTCTCGAAATCTCGACATAAGTGTTAGTGGTCCGGCTACGCAGGTGCGTCGGCTCAATGTCTTGATGCCTGGGATTGTCGCTTGAGTGCCGCGGGCTCGGTTCCGCACCAAATGTGTGACAATCCGAGTTGGGATCGACCGCGAAGAACTGATTGAAAGAGTGGACTCATGCAGAACTCGAAGGGATTTCGAGTTGTCATCGTTGATCGTGAATTGCTGCTTCTTGACAGCTTAGCGCTAGCCATTAATGCGGACGAGGCGCTCGAGGTTGTCGCTGCGCAGGTTGATATCGACGAAGGATTGAATTCGGCATTACAAACGCAGCCCCATGTGATTCTTGTGGCTGTTGAATTTGCGGATACGGCCCTATTTGAGCAAGTCTGTGATTTCGTGCGACAGAATCGGCGGATTCGCACAATTCTGCTGAGCACGACGGCGTCGAGTTTTATGATCGAGCGAGCAATCGCAGCGCAAGTCCATGGATTGATTCTTAAGGAAGAGCCGCTGCCATTCTTGATCGAATCTCTCAAGAACGTAGCGCGAGGTGGAACTTGTTTTTCGGAATCAGTGCAAAGATTCCTGGAGTTCGACCCAGAAGCTCAGCGGCATCGTGTCGTGTCCTCAAGTCCGAATTCCACGCTGTCTCCACGACAGATTGAAGTGATGCGGCATTTGGCACACGGCGAAAGTGTTCGCGAGGTTGCTCGCTCGATGCAGCTTTCCGAGAAATCGGTCGAAAGCCACAAATACCGAATCATGCATAAGCTTGGAATTCACAACCGCGTAAGATTAGCGCGGTTTGCCATTCGGGAAGGATTGATCCGGCCTTGAATCTCAAGGGTCGCCTTGAGGGCTTTTTATGGTTCGGCAATCGCTTTGAGATACTCAGCCAACTTGAGTTCCAGGTCGACCATTTTAAGCCAAGCCGATTGATCCAACTGCACCAGACCTTCGTCAGCCCCGGAATCGTTGGCGGACTCCTTACGGGCGTCCGTCAATACTCCACAAATTCGGTCATGCACAAAAGCCAATAAGTCTGAGAGTTGTGCTTGTTGGAATGGTTGAAGTCCCTCAGGGGCTGCAGGAGGGCCGTTGGGAAATAGATCTAACGTTTCGCTGCTGATGCCCGAGTGGCTTAATGACAAATCATCCGATTCGGGATCGGCTCCTGCGATTTCGGTGGGGCGATTGTCCAGCGAAACTGTGGGATCGGATTCGAGTAACCGCGCTCGTTCGGAGATTTCCGCAAGGCTGCCGTAGATCATGACACAACGGCCGATCGTGATAAGATCACCTGGTTGCATCACCCGCATTTGGACCGGACGTCCGTTGACACGCGTTCCGTTCGTGCTTTGCAAATCTGTCAGAATGATCCGGCCGCCGTCCTCCTGGATTTTCGCATGAAATCGGCTGACGCGTTCGTCGTTCAATTGAATCGTATTATCTTCTTCCCGCCCCAAAGTTAACGGAGGTTCCAAATCGGCATACACCTGCCCTCTTTCCAGACCTTCGAGAATGAGAATGGTGACACGGGTCATCGGATTTGCGAAGCAAGGGGCGAGACGTGGTTTCGTTGGGCACGGGAATGTCGTGACAGCGTTACACGTTGCAGCACTGAACTACTGTTGTATCACGCCGTGATTGGCAGCGTCAATATGCTGAGTTGGGAGGCGATTCGTGCGAGGTTGCTCTCTCCAGATTGGCGGCGAAACCGGCCGGGAAGCGAATAGGACTTGCTAGCAGGCGAAGCGTGACTAACGAACAGCGAAAGTTGCGACACCGCGCTGCAAACCATTCCCAGGGTCGAGATTTCCGCGAGCCCACCCGAATTTGGAAAAGCGAAATGCTGCGTTAGCGCCTACCGAGTTTCTCGGAGATAACCATATCTTGATAGACATCTTCGAGGGCCGTACCGACCGTTGAGACCAATTCCCGTTTGCTGACGGGTTTGGCCAAAACGGAATAAGCATGGGCAACGTCGGCCTCTTTCCTGAGTGTTTCGGTCGCATCTGCCGTTATCAAAATGCATGGAATACCGGTGTGGATCGATTTGACGATTCGCATCGTGTCCAAACCGGTGAGCACATCCATATGCATATCGAGCAACGCGATATCGATCGGATAAGCTTCGGCAATCGCGACGGCCTCCTCTCCCGATTGTGCTTCTAGCATTCGGAAGGGTGGCTCAAAAATATTGCGCAGAGTCTCTCGGAACCCGGAGTCGTCATCTGCGACGAGTAACTGATACGTCTTAGAACTGGCGACCAATCGAATCCTCGCAAGCCAAGATTCGGGTTAACGAAGATGGGAATGAGAGCAAAGCGGAAACGACTTGTATGCCGATCGACATTCGGGTGTTGCCTTCATCCTCTATGGCACAACAACTGACGCAACCAACAATTTCACGATCGATCAAGGTCGATCACACTGATGTGACACTGTGCAATGCGGCAAAAAACTCCACCGCAAATGGGATACCAGATGCGGGTGATGCTGATTCTCCGATCGGAATTTCGATGCGAAACCATCAAAGCTAAAACGATTTAGGAAATATTCTCGGCAGACTTTTCTGGATCGTGTTTATGTCGCATGCAGTCAGAATCTGCCAATCTGACAGCAGATCGTTGTCATTCATTGCTCATTGAAGTAGGCGCTAATTTGCAAATGCATCGATGAGTTTTTTGCTACAGCGTATTCCACTCACTTGTGGCCGCGACAATCGCGTATCGACCAAAGCTTGCTGGATCCCACGGGCCAGAAACGCCCATGAGAAAAAGGTAAATCTCTCTAGCTTGTCGGCTCCATCGAAGAGGCGGTGATTGTTTCGGCCACTTCGGAATTCGATTCGGTCGGCGATTCTTGTAGAAAGAAACAGGCAAGCCGGCGGTCGTATTCCTTCATGCACGCAGGCCGGGCGAGACTATGCTTCGCATGCGGGACAGTCCAGATTCTTTGGCTGTCGCTGCCGATTTTTCCGTTAATATGCCGCGTCACTTCGGGAAGAACATACGAATCTCGTTCACCACTGATCAGCAGCA
This sequence comes from Planctomycetaceae bacterium, assembly GCA_028284485.1. GTDB lineage: Bacteria > Planctomycetota > Planctomycetia > Planctomycetales > Planctomycetaceae > JANQRQ01. Next base: position 97,810 of record JANQRQ010000011.1, read on the forward strand.
CAGACTTTTCGCTGAGTTGAGGAAGGTAGCTCTCCATTTTGACATATCGGCATCCACGTCGAAATTGGCTCACCCAACGAGCGCCGGCTAAAGTGACTCGCACATGCCATTTTGGAACGAAGGGGGAAATCCAAGGGTGGACGTAGATCGACATCCAGCGGCGGGCGTAGACATCCAACATAATGTCGGTCGAAAACGCGCCTTCGCAGGCCACTTCGTTGATGTCCTCATTTCGCGCCGCGGCGACAATCGCTGCATTTCCACCGCGGCTTATTCCGAAGAGTCCGATTGGTTGGTGGCACAAATCCGGGCGGTTACGGATGTACTGCAGTGATGCTTCGACATCTTCGACTTCGTATTCAGTAATCCAATGTAACGGCTCGTAATTCGGCATCCGGTCGCTTTCGCCATGGTTGCGAAAGTCGAATGCCAGGATGTCGAATCCCTGGTCGAGAAGTCCCTCGCAGTAGTGAGTCGCCGACCAGTGATTGCTGCTGAACTCGTGGCAGAAGACGATCAGGCCTTTGGAAACGACCGATGACGACCGCAGCAGGCTTCCGCGAAGCACGAGCCCATCCGAAGTGCTGAATTCGATCGGTTCGGCATTCGAGTCGGGGGACGCCGGTGCAACGTTGATCGGAGGTGGGTTCTCGAAGAGAGGTAGCACGACGCGCACATAGGACAGTTCCGCGAACAATACTACCGCAAATATCCCTGCAGCGACGCCGACAAACACCCAGACCACTGGTATCTCCGTTTGCTGGTCTTGTTCCAATCCGTCGGAATTGCCTGACGGCACACTACTATCATCCCGTAAATTCAGAGAATATCAAGGAAACATTTTGCCCACCGAAGCCAAAACTGTTAGAGAGGGCTCTTTTGACCGGTGTTTCGCGCGTCGCGTTCGGAACATAGTCCAAATCGCAATCCGGATCGGGTGTTTCGTAGTTTATTGTTGGCGGCAGGACATTGTCGCGAATTGCAAGCAAACAGGTAATGGCTTCTACACTTCCTGCCGCTGCAATTAAGTGCCCGAGCATACTTTTGACGCTGGAGACAGGGGTCCGGTATGCATCTTGGTTCAAAGCACTTTTGATGGCCATCGTTTCGACACGGTCGTTCACTGCTGTGCTCGTTCCGTGTGCATTGATGTAGTCGATGTCGTCGGTGTTGAGGCTTGCGTTCTTGAGTGCCATTTCAATGCATGACGACGCACCTCGACCTTCGGGATGGATGTCTGTTATCCGGTAGGCGTCGGCGCTCGAGCCATAACCAGTGATTTCGCCGTAAATCGGTGCGTTTCTGGCTTGGGCGCTCTCCAAGGCTTCGAGGATGAGCATTCCGGCTCCTTCCCCGATTACGAATCCGTCGCGGTTTTTATCGAATGGACGAGAAGCCCCTTGTGGGTTCTCGTTGTTCGTCGAGAGAGCAGTCAATAAATTGAATCCTGTCACACCGAACGGATGAATCATGCTATGTGCACCACCAGAGAGCATGGCGTCCGCGTCGCCACGGCGAATGATCTCTGTCGCCTCACCAATGGCCTGACTGGAAGCGGCGCACGCAGTCAAACAATTCAGATTCGGCCCTTGTGCATTAAACAAGCTGGCAAGGTGCCCCGCGGGCATATTGGGTTCTTGTTCTAACTCTGTCTGCGCATGAAGTCTGTCCAAACCTTCCCGCGTAAACTGTTCGAGATCGAGCTGTCCATCCTTTTGGGCACTGGCGATCAGGTTCATAAACAGCATGAAGTCCTGCTGACCTTCGCCCGCGCCGAGATAGACACCGAGCATGGTCGGATCGATGCCACTTTCCAGGATTCCAGAGTCCTTGACGGCTTGGTCTGCAGCAGCCACTGCAAATCTGATATTCCGTCCGGAATACTTGAAGCGATCGGAATCGTCATCAAATCGGCTGAAGTCAAAGTCCTTCACTTCTGCCGCGAACCTTGTTGGAAAATTTGATGCATCGAAATGCGTAATCTCACCAATGCCGCTGGCACCGGATAGCAGAGATTTCCACATGTCTTCCGCATTGTTGCCCAATGGCGTGATGCAGCCGATTCCTGTGATGACCACTCGTCGATTCATTTTTCCGTTCTTTCTAAGTTTCTCCAACAAGGAGCGAGCTTTATGGCTATTCACTTATCTTGGCTGAGAGCTGACGAACACAACAAGTCCATCGGCAGTTCGGTCACATTCTCCGACGGATTTGATGTTTCGGACGATTCATCATAAAGAATTCCATCTGTACGAGAAGCAAACGCCGGCCGGCCACGACTCAGTGTCTTGCGAGATTCGATCGCATTTGGTCGATCCGCCCGTCAATGGACGCCCTTCTGTAGCAAATTATCTGTTCTGTATGCCAGACCGGTTCCCGCACCACGTGATTCTATACAACCGTTACCTGATGCCAAAGTCGGTTTCGAGTGGAGAAAGGCACGCTGGAGAGAATTCTGAAGGAGGATTCAGTCGGATAATGCGGCCAAAGCAGGGTGATCTCATCCTCGGCGAGCACTGAGCCGATCAACCGTTTCCCCTCGCAATGGGGCGAACTCAATTCTCGAGACGCTTTGGAGTGTAGGCGGGGATCACTCAAATCTCGATGTATTCCGTGCCAAGAAAGCGGTCTCAATCGGCAAGCGGAGCATGACTCGTTCCGAAGAGTAACGGCCGCATTTATTCATCGGAACCGTCGCCGGCCTTACCGACATCGAGAATGCCCATCAGATTCATCGAAAAAACAAAGTTCTTTTGGTCAGCAGGGCCGTATTGGGGATCGTCTGGATCGAGGTGCACGAAAACGATTTCGGCTTCTGCGACGAGGCGATCTTCAACATGAGCGGCGCATTCGACCGACCCGCCTTCATCACGGGCTTCGAGCAACGTCGCTGAGTAAATCAGCGTGTCACCTGGGCAAACCCATCGGTGAAACTGGATTTTGGGGACTTTCGCGAGGATGACGATATGGTCGAAGTTGTTCTTTTCTCCTAGGAGAATTCCCCCGGTTTGGGCCATCCCTTCGAGCATAAGCGAACCAGGCATGACGGCGAATCCGGGGAAATGGTCATGCAGATGTTCTTCGGCCAGAGTCACGTTCTTGATGGCCTTGGCATGCGATCCGCTTTCGAACTCGATGAATCGATCGATCCAAAACCAGCGCATTCAATAAACTCCGTACCAGAGCAAATCCGGCGACGCATACGGGTCCGCCAAGCCAGTCCGAGCGATATCGTCCGCAATCACGAGTTTCGGTCAACGAGTGTCATTCACCCGATGCCAGCTTCGCCTCCACGTATTTCACGATCATATTGACCGTGAATAGGTCTTGGATGTTTTCGACTTTGGGGTCATCGGCGAACTTGTCGATATCGGCAAAAGGCATTTTGGAGCGCAATTCCTCCAAACCCTCTGCGGTGACGACACCGTCTGCGACAAAGGAGGAATCTGCGGACGCCAGGTTCTCGGGGAACAACTCCCCACGTGGAATCTTGATGCTAAAGTTCTTTTCAAGCCGGAAAACGATGTCCAGAAAGTCAATGGATTCCGCGCCTAAATCCCCGACGAGTGTCGCATCGGCGGTAACCTCATCGTCGTCGACGCCTAATGCATCGATCAATGTCTCCTGGACTTTTTCGTAAACCTCTTCAGTTGTCGCCATCAGCGCTCTCCTCTAAGCCGAGTGCACCCTGTTCTTAATTTTCCTTGGGATTCTTAGTCTCGTAAACCGATCCTCACGTATTACTTTTTCGAGAGCCAGTCGTTTCGTTTGGCTCGCGGGCCGCATACGTTTGGCAAAGAACTCACTGTTTGCTAAACACCGTGGCGATTCAAGAAGGGAATGACGCCAATTTTGGAAAAGCGAAACATCGAATGCTTATGCCGTGTCAGAGTCCCCCCAATGTTAATCCGCCGTCGACTGTCAGAATCTGACCGGTAATATAGGAAGAATCATCGCCGACAAGGAACAGTACAGCATTGGCAATGTCTTCCGGAGTTCCAAGTCGGCGACATGGAATCTTCTTCTTGATTTCTGCTTCGGCCGCATTTCGGACCGCCGTTGTCATGTCTGTTTCAATGAACCCAGGAGCGATGGCATTGACCGTGATACCCCGTCGAGCGACTTCGGCAGCGAAACAGCGGGTAAAACCGTTGATTCCGCCTTTACTTGCGGCATAATTCGATTGTCCCGGGTTTCCGACGTACGCGGCAACGCTGGACATATTAATAATGCGCCCCGATCGGGCGGACATCATGGGTCTTGTTACGGCGTGACAAAAATAGAAAACGCCATTCAGGTTCGTGTTGATTACATCTTGCCACTGCTCTGCCGACATTGTCGCCAGGAGTCCATCTTGAATGATGCCGGCGTTGTTGACCAAGATGTCGACCTTTTCCCATTTATCGAGCACGGTCTCGACAACCTTGTCGGCATCCTCTTGTCGGCTGACGTCTGCCTGAACGGCGATCGCTTCGGTTTGATTCAATTCCAGGTCTGAAACGAGTTGATCCGCGGCTTCCTTATTGGATCTGTAGACGAACGCGACCTTGGCACCTTCACGCGCTAATGCCCACACAATAGCCTTACCGATTCCTCGGCTGCCTCCGGTAACAATCGCTGATTTTCCAGCCAGTTTCATTCTTGGTTAGTCTCGGTTTGCATGGGAGTGGTCCAGAGTTGGTCGAATAGCGAACGCATCTTTTCAATACTAAATCGATCTGCGTCGGCCATTTCGTCGTTGCGTTCACTGAGGTTGAATTGCGTCAGGGTCAATTTCGCGCTAACCGCGGTCGTTTCGTCAACAGTTCCCGACGCTTTCAGTACGCAATCACTACCCTCCCATTTTTGAATACCGGCAGAAATGGTCAGCATCTTTCCCGGTACGACAAAATTGTTAAATCGTAATGCTCGAGCCTGTTTCAACAGGACCGTGCTGTACTTGAAATCCTCCGTATATCGCATGAGCCAAGCGCCCGCTTGAACCATCGATTCCAGCATCAAGACACCCGGCATGACCGGAAACCCCGGAAAGTGATCCGCGAGGTATTCTTCGGCCAGCGAGAGATTCTTGACCGCGGTGATCGTTTTTCCCGAATCCAGGGTCACGATCCTGTCAATCAACGAAAATCGCATAGAACTCCGTACTTGGCAACAGGCCTGCTGGTTGGCCGAAGTCCAAAAGTATAGTGCTGATAATTTGTTTTCTCAACCGACTTCGTGTCTCCTTTCGGTCGGGATTCTGCCCGATACCGGTCCCGGGTCGTGTTCATATGTCACTATGCCCAGTCGCAAGTCTGTTCTAGCGGTTTTGCCGAGCTTGACGGCTGGCGAGATTAATTGTCCCGACCGAGTTGCCGTTATGATGCAAATTCGCCATCCGGAAGATGCGATTGGAACAACGATTTCGCTGTTCGCGATTTGACGGCAGAAAACATTGGTAATAGGCTCAATTAGACACCGATGCAAGTCAAATGCGTGCGTCCAAGGCGTTCATTGCTATGCGCCTTTAGGGGCATTTCATGACATTCATTTCGACAGTACAAACCGGCCCTCGAGAGGTTCCAGACCACACCCAACCGGGTCGCGGAACGGTCACACGAAGTTGCGCCTGTCGAGACGACACGCACCAACTTCGCAGTGTGACGACTCGTCGTGCAAGTCGCCGGTTGACTGTTGCACTACGACAAATCCTCGGTAAACAGCCGATGAATTCCGAATCGGTGGCGTCGGATCAAACCGACGAGGGTCGGCCCGAAATCGGTCCGAACGCATCGATGCCGGTTGATGATTCAACACAAAGCAAGTCAGCCAGCGATCGGCGTGTCTTCCCAAGGCGGAACAGCGGCTGCGTGGTCAGTGTCCGACCGGTTTCATCCGATGAGGTCGTCGATTCCCAGCAAATGGCTTGGATGTTGCATTCTTGCCAATTGAAGGGTGAGCTATGCGATATCAGCATGAGCGGTGCGGCCGTCGTATTGCCGCAACCGGTTGCTCAGCAATCGGCTGTGCTAATGCGTTTGCGCAATCCCCGTTTTGACAGGCAAATCGACGTCGCCGCAACAGTTGTGCGTTGCTTCGAAGACAGCGACGGTCATTGGAAAATTACATGCCAATTCAAGCACAAGCTTAGCTTGGAACAAATCCAAAGTTTTGGTCATTTGTTGAACAATCCAGAATTTGTTTGACCGATTGAGTCGTCATTCGCCCGGCATGTAGGGCCTCTTCCAAGTTGACGAACCTTCAGAATTGGTTGGATTCCGGCCCCCAGTCCAATGCCTTGATCCCCCAATCCGAATCCCTGATATGGCAGCGATGTCGATATCAGCGGCCAGGCTCTGGGTATCACTGGATGGCGAGCGGATGCATCGCACCATGTTCAGAGGAGGGCATTACAAAAAAAGCCGCGGAATCATTCGGGATTCCGCGACCGGGCCGGTCGTCCTACATCAATCGTTCTTCCAAGTGAGTAACGACTCTTCTGATGCGTCGTGCTGAGTTCGCATCTTGCGATTTGAAAACAAGCACAACCGGGATTTGAGGCAGTTATTCAATCACCTTCGGGAGGGAGCGGAACCAACTGATCCTTTGGTTCGCCGTCATCCAAGACCGAATCGGAACCGACATGTTCGGGCGAGGATTGGTTCCGCGACAGGCGGGACACTCCACGATTTTCCAACACAAACTTGGCAGCGTCGCGGACTTCGTCGGCACTCAGTCGTCGCAAGTTCCCCAATTCCGTCAAAGGAGACAGGATGCGGACGGCTTGCCCGACGGTGCTTTCCAGCATGGCGATTTCCAGCAGATCGCGTCGGACTCCCTCAAGGGCGTGAACTCGAGTCTGGACTTCGGTTTGTAAGTCGGCCAGGATTTCCAGCGACATGACCGTATCTGCGAGGTTTTCAGTTTGGTCGGCGAGCTTGGATTCGATTTTGAGCAACGAATTCAAATTCTCATTGGCGGCGACAATGTCGGTTTGCTTTTCAGCAAGATTGTCCCGCATGTGAATTAGCATGCGGGCGTTCTCGTCGGCGGCCGCTGTCATTTCACCCTTCTCCACGACTTGATCGCGAATTGTCACGAGCCGATCCACAGCAGCAATGGCGGAGTCGACTTCGTCGCCTTCACGTGCAAGCGAATGGGTCATCTTCATAAGCCGGTTGAGATTGTTGCTGGCTTTGTCGATTTCGCCGAGTGCTGAAACGAACTCCGCACGTAATTCATTTAGCTTATTCAATGCGACCGTAGCCTGTTCAATATCATGATTCTGATCTTGAGCGCGGTTTTTCCAGTCGGACAGGTGGTCGAGAGCGACATTCGCGTCTGCCAATGTTGCTTGTTCATTGATGAGTCGATCCTGCAATGAAATCATCATATCCAGTGACGAAGATGCCGGTGCCGACATGCCGCGTTGTTCCAGCAGACGGTTTTGCAACGACGAAAGACGATCGAGCGATGCAAAAGCGTTGGCTGTTTGGCCAGATTCTCGTTCGACGGCCCGGCGAAACTGCTGAATGGCATCGAGCGAAGTGCGGGCACTTTGGATTTGGCCCTGCTGAAGATTGATGGCTGAAAGCAGATTATTGGTTTCTGTGATCGATCCCTGCACACCAACCAGGCTGTGCATATCTTGCTCGACAGCAGCCAATTCCTGCTGCATCAGGTCCAGCTGACGCTCAATCGGAATGACGATTAGCGTGTACATTCCGGCGAAGCCGATCGCCAAACCCAGGAACATTTTCGTCCAGGTAAGCCTCTTGCCGCTGTATGTGCGATTTGTCTCGAGTCGGTGAGTCGTGCCTGAAATATGCAAGGTCCTACCTCCGTCAGAAGCGGTCGATCACAAGAACAGTCATTATGCGGACAGCCGGCACATCTTGCTCGGTTTGTGAGCTCTATGCGAAGCACCCACAGGACTCAATATCGCCACTTCTTGTGATCGGATTTCTTTCGAAAGGCGGCAATTCCGTGACATTCGTGGAATAGCAAATGAGTTCGTCGAAAATGAGGAACTTGCGGGTCGATTACGGTACGATTTGAATGATTCTACAGGTCGCGACAGATGCGGTTGGTGACGTCCGACCGTCCGCTTGCTCGCGACCGAGGGAAAGCGAGGAATGAACTGCCGTCCGATACTTGTTGGAATGAGCCGCGGTGCCGATCCCGAACAGCGACGCATGTCTCCCAACGGAGAGATTCTTGAAAATGACCAAAGCGACCATTGAAGTGCGGCGTGCTCGCCTTGAAGACAGCAAGACCATTGCCGAATTCAATTCCCGCCTGGCGTGGGAGACTGAAGAAACGCGACTCGATCGGCAGACCATTCATGCCGGAGTCGTGTCATTATTGGAAGACCCGCGCAAGGGGCGGTATTTCGTGGCGTGTGTCGAAGACGCCGTGATCGGTCAGATCATGCACACCTGGGAATGGAGCGATTGGAGGAACGGCGAAATCTGGTGGCTGCAAAGCGTTTACGTCCTTCCGGAGTTTCGGAAACGTGGAGTCTTTCGCCAACTGTATCAGCACGTGCTCGACGAGGCGGAGCAAGATCCGCAGGTCGTGGGAATTCGGCTTTATGTGGAATCGGAGAATCAACCGGCCCAGGGAACCTACAACCGGCTGGGAATGAACGACACCGGTTATATCGTATTTGAGCGACTGCTTGCCAATTGATTGTGCGGCTAAGTCAATTAGTGTGTTCTGCACTCGAACCAAAGTCGACGACAGTGGCTTAACGAGAGCTGTTTACTTTTTCATGTGGGCGTTTCTGGCTCGTGGGAGCTAGCAAACATCGAACAAAGCGCGATTATCGCGGGCACAAGTCAGCGTAATACGCTGTAGAATTCGTATCGTCGGAAACGGGGAAGCGATGAATGTGTCGAATCTCAACGAGCCGGCAATGAGAACTCAGTAAGAGGCAAATCCATGAACGCATCTGATGATTCCCAGATCTGGTTGCACAAGCATACCCGTCGTGAATTCCGCAACCGCATGAACGCCGGAGAGTTGAAAGCCTGTTTGATTCCCGTGGCAGCGACGGAACAGCATTTGGAACATCTTGCGATGGAACACGATTGGCGGAGCTGCCTTCACATCGCGGAGTTGGTTGCGCAACGATTGAGTCCCCGTGTTGTCGTTGCCCCCTCGATGAGCATCGGAATGAGTGAACACCACATGCGTCACATCGGTACGCTCAGCGCCCTGCCTGGAAGTTGGTTGGGGCTGCTGTTTGATACGATCCGTAGCATGAATCACGCTGGATTTACCAACATCCTTGTTCTCAATGGGCACGGTGGCAACATCGCTCCCTGCCAAGGCATTTGGTCGCAGTTCTTGCAGCGCTTGGAAATCAATTTGCAATTTCGGTCGTACTGGGATTTTCTACCGGAAGATGTTGCCGAGGCCCATCTTAAGACGGGCCGCTGCCCGGGACACGCTCAGGAGTTTGAGACGGCTTTTGCGTTGGCTGCGTTTCCTGAAAACGTGCGTATGGATGCGATGGAAGATCAGGAGGATCGAGAACCGCTCTCGGCAACGGCAGAGGCCGGTGCGGCCATGATCGAATCAATTGTGGTGAATGTATCGGACCATGTCGTTAGCATGATCGATGGCCGAAGCATCGCCGAAATCCCGCCGTTCCATTAATGTCACGCGCAAGCTCAGCCGGGTGATCCGAACTTCAAGACCAAGTGATCGCCAGAGAGGCGGAAGCCTCATCTTCGAAGACCCGACTGCCAAACCTTCGCAGCACTCGGTGCCCTTGCAACTCCGCTCGATTGCGAGTTCTGGCGACTGGATGGGCGACCGGCTGAACTTACGGGGCTGCTGCGATGACTTGATGCCGAACGATCCCTCGAAGGAACTGTCGTCCACGAGTCGTACCCGGTTGTGGCGGCATTTGCCTGGGTGCTGGCTTGGCGGGGCGCGGAGTTTCGTGCGACGTTGTTTTTGCTTTGGCTAACCGGAGCACTTTGAGTCGGCAAGGCGGCAGTTGCTTGTCGCGAGACAATATTCCAATCGGCCGCCAGTGATGAACAGGGATCACATACCGGAGCTTGCGCGATAACTGGTGTGGCGACAGGGACATGTCGCACAGTTTGGACCGGGACCACCTGAGTCGAGACTTGTGGCACGCGTGTCGTCACCTGGTAAGGCACATTGCGGTAAGACGTTCGATTCTGAATCTGCGTCTGGGCGACCTGCTTCTTGACCAACTTGGGTACCCAAACCGTTTGGTAACTTCCTTCGTCGACGGTGACCTCGCGGTACGTGGTTACCGGGACCTTCTGCACGCAAGCTTCTTGCCGATATCGTGTTTCGGTGACATCGCGGTAGGTCGTCACCTGCTGCTGACGGTACTGCGTTTCGACAACGGGTTGCATTGTCACGCATTGCGCCTGGGGTTGCAGGCAGGGGTTGCAATGAACGGTGCCGACTTGCGTTAGAACCTGAGCATCGGCATGGATCGGGGCGGCGGTTCCAATTGCCAGCAAGGCGACGGTAGTCTGCAAAATCCTTATCATTACATTCAACCCTTCCAGCCTGCAAAACCAGTCAGAGTTTCCAATCGTCGCGCGATCAATTGCAGGCAATATCGCCAGACGAAAATGTTTGACAATCCGATGCAAGCCAGCCGTTTGTGCGTCGCAATCAAACGGTGGAGGAGCCGGTCAAACGATCCTCGCAATCGATATCGGCAATGGCTAGAAATTGCCGTCATTCCGATTTGTCGTCGCCGTCAGAATTCGAAATCAGCCAGTGCCTAATCAGCATATTCCGTGAGAGACGACGATCGATATTGTCGTTCATCTTCACTTGTTTGTTTCACTTCAACACCGATCGCTTGCGGTTCGGGGCACTCGGGGTGAGAATGCTGATTCTACGGCGTGTTCGGCTGGTTGGTAATCGCGCCAATCGCGGTTTAGACGACGAATGGCCTTCTCTTGTCAACCAGCCCTGGCACCAAAGAGGAATAAAGAAACGGTCTTGGCATCTGTGTGGCGAGTTTGACGACCGTTAGTCCCAACTCCCGATCTGATTGCGGGGGTGGTTCCACGAGTTTTGAGAAAGCAGAGATTAAATGAGTGAAAACCAATCGTCCCCTTTGGCCCATAACGTTTATTTCACGCTGAAAGAAGATTCGCCTGATGCACGAGCTCATCTGATTTCCGAGTGCAAGAAGTATCTCAACGATCACCCCGGGATCGACTTTTTCGCGGTGGGGGCACTTGTCGATGATTTATCGCGGCCCGTCAACGTTCGCGATTTTCAAATTGGTTTGCACATCGTCTTCGACAGTCGCCAGGCGCACGACGACTATCAGGTGTCCGAAAAGCACGTTCAGTTCATCGAAAGTAACAAAGAGAGTTGGCAGCAGGTGCGCGTCTTTGACACGAATCTTTGTTAACGCGACTCAGGCGTTGCTCAATTCGGACCGAAGCGGGCGGGCGCTTGGGAGACGGCAGCTTCCGATGCGAGAGAATTCATACGCGACTGCAAGTAGGGAAAAAGTTCTTCTGCGGTAATATGCAGGTCGCGGTCTTCGTCGGCGCGACCGCTATAGGCGTCGATGATGGCTCGTGCAAAAAGCCCGACTCGCTCATCGGGAAGGCGTTGGCCGCGCTGATTCCTTTGGCTATTACCGATCGCGACGGTCGTTTTCAGCGATGTCGCAACGGATTGTAACATGTCCTCTGCCGAGGGCTGTCGGTCCAAATCCTGACCGGACCCCGAATGATTGCAGTCGAAGAGGAATGTCTTTGTGTTCGACGAGCATTGTTCGAGTTGTTCGACGAACCATTCAAGCGGGATGCCGGACTGTTCCATTTGATCCCAATTAAAGTCGCTGGCCGCCAGATAGACTCGGCCTTGAGAATCGGCATAGCCTTGCGTGCAAACGTAAACAACCAATTCGGTTTGGCTGCGTACTTGATCGAGCATGTCGGTGAATTGCTGCGTGACCGTTGATTTGTCCCCATCGATCAGGACCAGCATGCGTTCGTTCTTGCAGGCGTATCGGTCTTCGAGAATTCCCGCGAAATCATTGACGTTGCGGGTGGCATAGGGAACGGGGCTCAGAAAACGATCTTGGAATGTCTGGTTTCCAATAACGATTGACCAACGATCATTGCGTTCGGGTCGGTTGGCATTAACGCCCGCTGCCAGGTAGGAATCGCCATTCGAGCGGCTATAGGAAACATCGACGTTGTCGAATCGCCGCAGATCTTGTAACTCGACCTTGATATTGTTAATTCGAATATCGGTCAAAGGTGTTGCCGACATCGAAAGGCGTTGGCCATCCGGAGTCGAAACCACAAACATTTCGTTGGCTACTTGGACTTCATCAAGAACGCCGGACGTATTGATTTGGTCACGTGTGACCGTAATTTCTCGGATTTCCGTGTCGTAAAAAATTACAAGTCTGTCACCTAACGCCAGATCGTCCACTGGAATCTCTTCGATGTTGCCGTCCGCCATGTTTCGCAGTTGCACACGGCAATCTTCGGCGATCTTTAATGTCGTGGCTTCGGCGTCGTCGCTGAGCCCGTAACCCAAAGTGAGTTCATTCTCCGAGACATTCAGGCTCTCGAGAAAGCCGGTCATTTCCGTCATGCGCCGAATGCGCAGTTCGGTGATGGCGCGCTTCGAACCGCCTGGTGCCTCGACATGCTGTACTTCGACGTCGTCACCCGGTTCGACTTCGCGTAGTTCGAGTGTTTGCACTCCGTTGAGAACTAGTTTCGCCTGTTCAGGTACGGAAAGGGGGACATCGTCACGCGATTCACCCTCGTCGATAGCAATCACAACTTGACGATCGGGAAGGTTGATTTCGCGCACTCGTCCGGAGGAGACAACCGGTCGGGATGCGGTAATTGTAATCGTCGCCTCACCCGCTTCGTTGAGTGATTTCTCAATTTCGAGGCGATCTCCGGGCAACAATTCCTGGACTAAGATGTTCTTGTCTTCATTCGTCAGGAAGATCCGTGGTCGGTCACCGACATCGAGAATGTCCGGGATTCCGTCCTGAAGATCTTCAATTCGGATCTGATTGCGATCAGCATAGACGTCGGTTACGACCGCCAGGATCGTCGACTCTGCGTCATCGGGTGCGACGGAATCTCCACTCGGCAAGAACAGGGCGATTGCCGACAGAAGCAACGACGCGCAAAACGCAGATATCGCAATCATTCGCCGTTTTTTATCTTCGGGCGCAGCGGACTCGGTATCGTCCGATTTGGAAGCCTCTGGTTTCGATGGCGACTGGGCAGCTTTTTGATCAACTTTGAGATCGACTAATGCCTCGTCGGCCGCTCGGTATCGTTTGGACTGATCCTTTTCCGTCAGCGTTTCGATAACGTGTGCCAAGTCTTCGGGGACGCCTTGCAAAACCCGCGCAATTCGAGGGAGCTTACGGTCCGGTGCGGCTTGCCACATCATCCAAGCGACTTGTTGATTCCTACCGAATGCGCTTAAGCCCGGGAAAAGCGTCTCGAAGTTATCCCCGCACATCAGTTCGTAACTCGAGAATCCCAGGGAATACAAGTCGCTGGCAGGACCAACGTCGCCGAATTCGTCCGAAACGACTTCGGGAGCCATATACTTCGTCGTCCCTTTCAGCAAGCTCCCTTCGTCGTCGCTCACTCGTCGTGCTAAGCCAAAATCCCCAATTTTGATCCGTCGTCGGGCGTCGATCATCAAGTTTGTCGGCTTAATGTCGCCGTGGACGATCCCGCGGGCATGCAGGTACTTGAGCGCGCGCAGGCAGTGGGCGACGGTGGTGCGAAGCGAACGCAAGTCCATCGGGCGACCGTCCATTCGCTCGCTGAGGTTCGCTTGCATGAGCTCTGTCACCAGCCAGCCGCGGTCACGGACGATATCGTAAACCGTGATGATATTCGGGTGTTGAAACGATGCCAGAAGCTGAGCCTCTTCCCAGTAGCGTTCGAGCTGAGCGGGATCGGCCAAGTATTGTTCGTGGATTTGTTTAATCGCCACTTCACGTTTGAGCTCGTTGTCCCGTGCGCGGTACACGGTTGCAAACGCACCCGTGCCTAACTTTTCCAACATTTCGTACCGCGAACTCGGCTTCACGTTCCGCTCCTGGTGTCGGTGTCATTCTGTCGCATGCTGCATTTTGATTCGCAGCGGGGCCGCATCTGCTCTCCTACTATTATGGCGAGCAATCTGCCCTGACAAAAGTGCTGGCTTTGGGGATTATTGTGCTCACTTGCCATCGATGCTGCACCCTAAAACCCTCTCCGAGCTACAACAATCGACCGATTGGGATATTCCGGCAGGCGGAGAGGGATTGTACTCGATTTTCAGAAGCAACAGGTTGCCGCCCTGTAGCGTATGACGCTGACTTGAGGCCGCGACAATCGAGTTGTGCTCTTTGATAGCTGGCTCAACTGAGCCAGAAACATCCACATGGAATCGTCAACCACCCTAGCGACTCAACAAAAGACCGATCAACTGTTTGAGCTTTTCATCGTCTTCGGGAGATCCCGTAATTCCCGTGTGCGGATTGATGTCCTCGGAATTGAGGATCCGGAGAACTGCCAGATAAGCATCCCGCTCCCCGGAATAGTCGCCCCGTGTGGCGTCACGCCGGGCATCACGCAGAAGTTGTTGATAGGGCAACAATTCGTCGGAATCAGAACCGTAAAACCGAACGATTTCGATTCGGGCCTGTGATCGATCCACAGGCGACGTCGTCGGACTCTCTAAGAAGAGTAACAATAAGCTACTTGCGAAACTGATCCCCAGGACGACATATAAGATAACCGCGCTTGAACCTTCGGACCGTTTTTCGACCGGTTTGCGAATCGAAGGTTCGATCAGGGATAGCTCGGGAAGTTCCCCGTCTTCACCGAGTTGAACGGTCGATTCTCCCGACGTATTCGTGATGAATTTCGCGACCTCACGAGTTGACTTACCGCCCGGACGTCGCCGACTTCGTTTCTTTCCTTTTCGGGGTGCCGGTGGCCTTTCCGTCTCTTTTCCGTTCGGTTGTTCGCCCGTATCGATCTGAACCGGGGCCGACGACTGATTGGCTTCGCCTTGATGGAACTCGAATGCCGTCCGTTTTCCCAGTCGAACCGTTCCACGGGATGGCAGCCAGACCCATCGTTCGGCAGGGATGACGCTACCATCGATTTCCACCGTCGACTCGATCGATGTGTAAATGGCGTAGCGGTCGTTGCGGCGCACGATACTGGCCTGCCGATCGGCGAGCACCGTGTCTTCAAGAACGATTTGATTATCCGCGCTGCGGCCAATGTGTACCAGATCGTCGGCAAGTTCAAACTCCTTGCCACGATCGGGGCCGGTTGTAAAGGTGATTTTTGCAGTCTCGGACATAGAAACAGCGCCCGCGTTACATATTGCAGTCTGCGACACTCGAATCGAATCGATCCCACTTTGAAATCAGGGGTCGACCGGGTTGTTGGTTTCTTAACATCATTCGCCAGTATGTTCTCAAGACGCTGGGTTACGACAGAAAATCTTCATAAACAAAGCTAATGACAAACGGTCCCAGGATGATCAACACGGTCGAGGCCATTACCAAAATGGCCGGCAACAGCATTTTTACGCCGGCTTCACCCGCGATGGTTTCGGCCCGCTGTGTGCGTTTGACCCGCAAAACGTCGGCTTGCGTACGGAACAGTCGGGCCAACGGTGTTCCCAGGTTTTCCCCCTGTACAATCGAGCCGATAATACTCGTGATTTCATCATCCTGTAATCGATCGCGCATACCTTCCAGAGCCGCAGTGCGGCTTTTTCCCATGCTGATTTCTCCGAGCACGCGACCGAATTCGGCACCTACGGGGTGATCGCGAAACTCCTCGACGGCTTCTTGCAGCGCCTGAATAAAAGTCGACCCCGCTTCCATCAGAAGTGTGAGAAGGTCGAGAAGAAACGGCATGCGGCGTTTGATTTCAAACAGACGGCGTTCCGCCTGGCGAGACAGCCCGAGCCGTAGGCCGTAAACCGTCAAAACCGTTGCCAAAACGGCAATGAGAATCCCGGCTGGGCCCATCATGTCCAGCCCGATGTACAAGTAAAATGGTGAGGCGAAGATCGCCATTAACTCAAACCGGGCCAAGTATTCCGGCGCCGTCCAGAATCTCGGTAGGCCGGCCGCGTGAATCTCCTGTTCGATTTTGGGGAGTTCATCGGCGAACAATCGTTCGTTCATTAAAGCCAGGGACTGAATAACCGGTTGGAACAATCGATAAAGGATACTGCGCTGACGCAGCTCGTTGATGCGGTTGACGTCGTATCGCCACTCGTTATCTTGCTCTAAATCCTCGGTATGCAGCGCGTTGACGAGCGTCAGTATCAACAGGGCCATTCCCCCGCCGACGCAGAAGCTTGCCAGAATCGGAAGCCAAAGCTCCACTGAGGAACTATTAGGCGGCGTTTGAGCAAGAATCGGAATCATCAAGATTGTCTCAGAAGAGTCGAGGAACGAATTCGCATTGTTCCGGAATCGAAAGGAATGTTTCTTCGGTGGTGGCAAGTCCTGTATTCATCAAATCAACGGATTCAGAATCTTTCGGGCCCATAGATAGGCCACCAAATTGAGTATCAACGAAATCCCCAAAATGATCTGGCCGAGGACCTCTGTAAAGAGCCGCTCGGTATTTACCGGGTCAATTAAGAAGTAATACATCATCAAGATCGCGAAGGGTGCCAAAGCCATATAAAAAGCCGACGACCGGGCCTGGGCCGTTTCCGATTGGATTTTGCGTTCTAGTCGCTGCAATTCGCGGACCGAATGTGCGATTCGTTCGACGGTTTCGTTGAGGCGTCCGCCGCTTTCTCGACTGGCTTCCATTGCGGCGGCAAATAGAGCGAAATTCTCACTGCGTAACCGCACTTTTGCTTCGATAAGGCAGCGATCGAGCGGCTTGCCCAATTGATATTCTCCCACGATTTGCTGGAATTCCTGACAAATGGGTGGCGGACTTTGTTGTGCGAGAATCTCCAAGGCCTGCCCTAAAGACAGGCCCGCTTTAATCGCATTGGACAGCGACACCATCGCGTCGGCCAGTTGATCTTCAATCTGCAGTCGTCGATTCTCTGCCAATTGACGAACGCGGTACCAGGGCAAGCAAACGAGCAACATCGCCACGAGGACGCCTAAGATTGGTGCGCGTCCTACGACGGCAATCAGCAAAAGTACGATCGCAACAGCGACCAGCCAAGCGACGAGGTATTTGCGTAAGTTTTTTGTACCGACGCGCAATCGGCGTAGCTTGTCGCGGAGGTCGGTTTCCACAAAACCGAACGCTTCGGCAAGGTAATCGGAGGCGGCGTAGGACATGAGACCCGCCGCACAACCGGTTAGGGATATTCCCAGGACATATTCGAACATTTGTTGGAGTTTTTCGCTCAGCCGTATAAGAACTCGAGCTTCAGCAGTTTTTTCTCGGTCAAGGAATCAATAAATGTCGGTAAGTACCCGGTCGGCAACAGCGTGTTTCCCCCGCGGAGGTTGAACAAATCCGTCACGATGACTTCACCCCGCTCCTGGTTGAAACCTGCCACTTCCGAGATTTGCGTGACCATCCGTTTTCCGCCGGGCATCCGGCTGATTTGCACGACGATATCCAGCGCGGAAGAGATTTGTCGCTGGATGGAAACCACGGGCAAATCGACAGCCATCAAAACGAGGACCTCCAGTCGTTTTAAGACGTCGTCGGTATTGTTAGCGTGCACGGTCGTCATCGACCCGTCATGCCCCGTATTCATTGCCTGCAGCATATCGAGTGCTTCGGCGCCGCGACATTCGCCGACGATGATTCGATCGGGGCGCATACGCAGGGCGTTCTTGACAAGATCGCGAATGGTATATTCGCCGGCACCCTCGACGTTCGGTGGTTTGCTTTCCAAGGGAACGACGTGATCTTGGTGCAACTGCAGTTCGGTCGTATCTTCGATCGTGACGATGCGTTCCTTCGGTGGGACAAATCCGGAAAGGACGTTCAGCATCGTTGTTTTGCCCGTGCCCGTTCCACCACTGACCAGGACATTTCGGCGGTCGACGACGCAAGCCCGCAGAAACATGGCGGCAGCAGAACTGATGCTGCCGTTTTCGATAAGGTCCTCCATGGAAAAGCGGTGGACCGGGAATTTGCGGATCGTCAGGCAAGGCCCGCGGACTGCCAGCGGCGGGATGATCGCGTTAACTCTCGATCCGTCTGGTAATCGAGCGTCGACAAGTGGTTGGCTTTTGTCGATTCGGCGGCCGACCTGGGCGACAATGCGTTCGATGATCGACTCGGTCACTTTGTCGGAAATAAAGCGTCGTCCGGAGAGTTCCACGACGCCATCGCGCTCGACGAAGATTTGATCGCTTTTGACGACCATGATTTCCGTAATTGTCGGGGCTCGCAGTAAATCCTGCAAAGGGCCAAAACCAAAGGCCGTGTCTTTGAGGTCTTTTTTGAGGGTGCGCAGGATCAGGTACTTTTTCAATTCCTGATGCAAATGCGGGCGGACGAGCGGAAAGACCTCTTTGAACTCGGATTCGACCCGTTGTATGCGGGAGCTCAAATCGGGAAGTCGATCGAGCTTCAGCCGCTCAAAGATGAAATGCAATAGGTTGTGGAGTTCGCTCTCTCGTTCGGGAACCAATGTTGCGGGCACGTCGAATTCGTTGGCCGTCAATCGGGCGATCATGCTCAATTGATCTTTGTCGCTTTCGAGGATCAATTGGTTGACCGTCAGGTCACGAAGCGTCAGTCCGACGACCTCTTCCAGTAAGGCTTCGTTGCTGGCATCGAATAGCATGATTTCGCGACAAACGTCTTCGATGTTCTTTTCCAACATCAAGATGCTGTCCTGGTCGCCGAGGCGGTTCGATTCTAACTCGTACAGGTCGAATCGTTCCAAAAGCTTGCGGTGCACTTTTAGTTCTAAATCCGACATGATCGACCGCAAATGGGCTTCCATTTCGGCACGGCTAATCGGTGCCGCTTCGTCGGACTCGAAGGTCAAGGAGAAGGGCCAAATTCGAACGGTATCGCCCGCTTCGAATTCAACGGACTCGCCTCCGACGACTTCCGCATCGCCGACGAGGCAGCTATTGAGTCCGATGTTTTCGAGATGGAGTTTTCCGTTGACCTGTTTGACAACGGCTTGATTCTTGGAGACCAACGGGCTGCGCAGCACAATCGTGTTCGAATCGTCTCGACCGATGCGCACCTCCGGTTCATCGGTTTCGACGAGCGACCGCCGGCTGTCGTGGACTCGATTAAACCAAATTCTCATGGAAACTCAGACCTAAAGACGAATTGCACTTTCCGCACTCGAGCGGACATTCGTTTGATACCTTCTGGGCTCGTTCGATTTGAGGGAAATCTATTCGATCGCGGGGTGCAATAAGATTTGCACGCCGTTGAAATTCGTCATTTGCATCACTTCAGAAATGCGCTGGGCCTTGGGCTCCAATTGATCGTTTTCGATTTTCACGCTGATGGCAATCGTATTTTCCGACCCGGCCGACAGCCCGGACGCGCGGTGGACTTCACTGCTGCCTTTCCGATTTCCCAATGCCAGGATGCGAAACGGTCCGATGATTTCTTCGGATCCCGTTTTTGGTGTCTGGCCAGGTCGACTGCCGGCAGTGATTCCGATCATGCTCGGTATACGAAAGGAAACTTCATCGCCTGGATTGACGTGTTGTGGGTTAAATGACCGGGCGTCAACCGGGAGCCACATGACACGCTCGTTTTCGCCGATCAGGTCGTTCAGTTCTTTGCTGGCCGGTGTTTTCAAATCCTGGTGCAGCAGGATTTCTCCACCTTGAAAGCTGCGTGTTGCCGGAAGGTCGATTAGCGTATCGAGGGCGTCCCATTTGACGGCGGTTTCGTCCAAACGACCCAGGTTGTCTTTGGGAATGTCAACCTTGACGAAATGTGCCTCTTTAAACCGATCGCCCAAGTTGATTTGCGCCTGCCTTTCGATTGCGACAAACGCTACTTTTTCTTTGTCGCGGGAAAGGCGGTGAATGTAGTACCAGTTGCAGACTGCACCAACGATACCGACGCAGGCGGCGATGACGACTCCCTGTATCCCTCTCATAGATGACCTTAGCGCTGAATCTGAAATTGATTGCCGAACTTAATTGCGGAACCGATCGTGCGGCGCTCCCCCTCCAATGCGTTCTCATTGGCATTCCGGATGAGACCTTTCATAGGCTGATCGATCGCTGTGCGTTCGTGTGTGATGCACATGGTTCATTATGACGAATTGACCGGCGCGCAGACGACGCTTAATTTGAAGAATAAATGTGAATTATGCCGGTTGGCGATGACTGCGGATTTTCATGAATCTGCAGGTATGCGCTGCCATGAGGTTCTTGTCGGTTGTCGCGACACTCCAAAACATAGGCTTCTGTGCCGACTCGATCGTTGGAATGCACTTCCCAGCCCTGTTCGGTAAACCACGTCCGAAAGGCATTTACGCCATCGGCGGTTTTTCCGTCCCAGCGAAAGACGGAGAAGTGACCACCTTGTCGATTCGCAATCGAAACGACAGTTTGACATTTGTCGGGCAGCGGGGACGCCATACCCCATTCTGGAATCGGTGTGTCCGCAGCCGCGGGTTGAAGAATGTAAAGTGTCCATTTCTCGTTGCCCGATGGACATGCCATGCCACAGCAAATCACACGTGCGTCGAGTGTTCGCCCCGTTTCTCCCGTTTTTTGTTTGACTCCAATAACCATCGCAAGCGGGTGTTCGATTTGAAACAACTGACCGCCGCCGGGATGTTCGTCGATGGGAGAGATTCCGTCCAATTGGTCGAGCAATCGAATCTCAGCCGGTTCGGCATCGAACCGCGGATAATCGGTCGAGTTCAAAATGCGGCGGCATTCGTTACGTAACGATTCCTGAGCGGAATCTGGAGTGCCGGTGATCTCTTGCCTGAGAATGGTTGTCGGCATTTTGCCAAAAGAGAGCAGTAATGGTTCGTTGGATTGGGCAAAGTCCAAAAATACCGGTGTCGCTGGCGGGCCCATCGGAGTGCCGGCACCGGTGGGTGTCTCAACGGACCACCACTCGGCAAGTTGATTTCCGACAGTTAGCAGTCCGATGGCCGCGATCCCGATCGCCACAAGATCGAGCGTGCGGCGGCGCACGCGTTGCGAAAGGCGACCCAAGCCGATTGGTTTCTCGGCATGTTCGCTCGACTTAATCGCTGGTGATTCGTCAGTATTGCTTTTCGCCGCCGACATGTGGTGTGCTTGTTGTGGAAGACTCGAGTTATTGCAGCAATTGGTTGGAAAATCGCTGCAACTGGTCGATCAGCCTTTGCAGTGTTTCGCGCTGAGTGAGCAGCTGCGCACGAGTATCAGCAGGGAGGTTCGGGTCCTGCAGCAGATTTTCGATATCACGAAGCATCGATTGGTACATGCGCAGGAAGTCGGTTGTCAGCCGCCCGGGGACTCCGGCATCCCGAAGTGATCGGCGTGGAGGTTGACGGCCTTCAATGCGTTCAATTAAGGGTTCGACGACGTCAGTTTGAAGACGGTCTAAATCGACTGTGCAAAATGCCCCGGCATTGACACGAGGGTGATAGTCTCGATAGCGGCCATAGAACGAACGAATCTCTTCGTCTCGATCGAGGACGAATAGTGCCGGCTTATCGGGATTCTCGACAATGTTCATGGCGGCTTGGGTGTACCGCATTGTTTCGTCCGGTAGCCATTGGCCGAGGTTGAAGTCGAATAAGAAAGGAACGCGCCGCGTCACATTCGACCGAATTCTCATAGACCAGAACTGCCAGCGCGTCCCACCGAGGACGTCGAGTCTGCGTTCGAAATCGAATTGTCGAGGGGGAATTTCTCCGAGCATCGGGAAGCCTCGTTCGATGCCGGCCAGTCCCTGCATCGTTCCGGCAGTCATATCCATGATTTGCACGCGAATCGGGAGGCTGTGGTCGGTATCTGGTACGGTAACGCTCGGCCCTCGCACGATTTGAAATTCGGCATAGGGGTCGGTGGCGATGATGTCGGGCGGGTTACCTTGCAACCGCATTTCGGCGGACTCGGGCCATCCCAGTGGGTTCGGGTCGTTGTTGCCGGTCCCTGGTGGAATGGCCCTCCATACGGCCTGGCGCGCGTTCGTGAGTGTCCGAACCTTCCACGACGCCGCGTTGCCAAACACGATCATCAGCCCCATGACGAACAACATGATCGGCAGGCCCAGCACCAACTCGAGCGGCGCTAATCCTGCCCGGGCTTTCGGAGTTTCAATTTGTCGTCGGCGAGACCGCATGACTTCGTTTTGTTTCGCTCGCTTAGTGAGTATTGATTTCTTGCAGGTCTTGTGTCGTGACGTTATTCAGCGGGAGTAACGGGCGTCGAATGGGGCCTCCTTCTCGAGGCCCTGGTTGTGATTGCAAGACTTCCAAGATCATGGGGCTTGTGGCGGGAACAAGTTTCGCCGTCCAGTTTTGGTTGAAAGTGTCCCAGCGAGTCGGCCAGTTTTCTTGGGGCCAGCGTTCATCCTCGGCACGCGGATTCCACGGAGACTCTGGTGCTGGCGGTGCTGTTATGCCCGTGTCGAATCCGAAAGTACCACCCAGATTCACATCGTCGTTTCGCCGTGGCCGATTGGCGTACCGCAGCACGCGGCGCGGACGCGGCACGAAGACCGAAACCTGAGCAAATGTGATGGCATCGCTTTCTTCGGCAATCGGGTTTTGGAATAGTCCCGGGCCGATTTCCGGAAGCCCAGCGCGATACACAACTCCCAGAAAATTGAAATTGCGCTCCAGGTAATCGTTCACCTCGGCGTATTGGCTATTCGCCAGCATTTGGCGGATGCCTGTCCCTGACTCGGTTTCGCGGATGATCCAGGGGATATTGGAAAGCGGGTATTCTTCGATCAGCAATTTGTCGAGTTGTGCACAAGTGGCGATACGCCACAGATTTCCAAATTGCGAAAACTTGGCCTCGGTAAAAAACAGACGGAGTTTGCTGTCGTTCCAGCGGTTCAAGTAATGCCGGGCCCAGCGGCGGCGTTCGGCGACGCCCCTGGTCAAATAGGCCTCTGGGTCGAGAACTTGGGCATAATCGGAGTAGAGGGGCGAGGGATTAACAACCGGAAGCGTTCGCCGCTGCGGAATATATTCGTTAAAAGCCTCGGATTGTTCCTCGATGGGGTCCGCATCTTCAGCCTGCTGGCGGATACGCCACAGGACCCCTTGCTGCGGACCGCGTCCACTGCGATCGGTTGGCTCGCCTGTTGTCGTGTCAGATCGATCGCCCCCTTGGCGCAAGGCCACTTCTTCGGCTGCTTGTGCAGCGAGGCGGGGGATGGTGTGAACCAATTCGTTTTGAAACTCAGGGATGAGACGTGCTTCGAGAATATATTCAAATACCGGCAATGCCAGCTCCGAAGCGGCAGCCGTCATTTCTCCGAACGCGGTAACGGCTTCCTGCTCGAGCGGAACCTTTGCGATAATGGCTGGTCCCAGGTCGCGGAATTTTTCAAATTCCGACATCGACAGCATTTGCCCCGCGTTCTCCCAAGCTTCCAAGATTTGGGGAGCAAATTGTTCTGCATTGCGATCCCGTCCTTCGCGAAGGAAGGCCGTGATGGCGAACACATCGCACATCAGGTGATTGGTAAATGCAATACCGTTCATCCCGCGTGCCAAAACAACTCCGCCGGAGTAGGCTGAGGCATCTGCGGCATTTTGCATTTTGATTTTGTCGTCGATATGTCGGCCGACGTTGACGACCATCACCAGCAGCATGGTGAACATCAATAACGCAAAGACCGTTACGATACTCATCGTTCCACGCTGGTCGCGGTGCAGGGATAGCACAAAGCCTTTGATCGCTCGCAGGATTAAGCCGCTGCGCTGTCGTTTGTGATGGTTGTGGTTGTTCATAGACAAATACGACTCATCGCTATTGGCGTTCTGCCAAGACCAACGTACTTCCTACTCAAAGCCTGACGGCAGTGTGCGTGACTGCAGGTATGGTACGACTGATTTGATCCCTTCCGTGGTAATTGTGGCGGAGGCACGAATATCGGTGACGTAAAGTTGACGATCGTTGCCTGTCGTTGTCGGACGGATTCGATCACGGGTTTGGTCGGGAAGGCCGTCTGCCCGCACGAGGCGAGATGACAAAAATCTGGCTGGCCCAGGGAGCAGCGCGAAATGGTGTGTGACAGTCAGCGTTAACGGGTCCTGCCAGCCGATCTCATGAGGATTCCAAGATCGAACGACCTCGCCTTCGGGTGTACGGAGCACTTCGCCATCCTCAAGTCGAACAGGGACACGAGGATTGTAAGTTGGCCCACGTAACGTATTCTTGTCGACAAATGAAATGAGCACGGTTGTGTTAAGAAAACTATATGACAGCTTATTGGCTAGTCGTTGCGGAATGCGTTCGTTCGACCGAGACGATGGAACGGTTGCGGCGTACATTCGTTGCGTCGCATCAATCACCGGGCTAATTTGTAGTCCGTTGTCGTAATTCCAATCGTGCGACGGTGCCAGCGGAGCACAGGCCATCGCGGCGGCCGTAAATATGCGCTCGTACTTTCGTGTGCGGTCGATAAATCCGCTGGTCCCGTTATACTCCCAGACATCGTAGTCTTGAGATTCGGGCGACACGTACTGTTGGTCATATGCCAGCATGACCGGATTGTCCTCGCGGATCGGGGCGGGCAGTACATTTTCGGCTTCATCATCCATGTCAAAGTCGCCCAAAATTTGTGCAGGAATCCACACCGATGCTGATCGCGCTGCGGCGTAGGCAGCGTAATGCACGACCATCGTCGCAATCATCAGTTGGCTGATTTGGACGATAAACAGCACAATCATGATGAAGACCGGCATGGTGAGCACAAAGCTAAGAGATTGCACACCACCTTGCTGGCATTTGTGCAAACGCGCAATGCGTCGCCACTTGATCTGAGCGCCGCTTATTCGGCAAACAAGCACCAGCAGCACCAAGGCTACGGCGAGTGCCAAGATTAACGGCCAAATTGCCTCAATAAGGGCACGGTTCAATGAACTTCTCCGGTTGGCTTCGGCTCATACGTGAACTTGAATCTATAGCCCTTCCCGTATTGGCGTTTCAGATTGCAAAGTCAATGTACCGGCCGACGACAATGCAGACTGCAACAAAACCAGCAGGCGCGAGAAACAGGCCTCGCTGTAATGGCTCGCGTTCTGTTTTAGTTAAAGGGACCCAACCTTTCGAACGAAAGACGAGAACCAGATGGTGGCCGATGCCGCCGATCATCTTGATGATGCCCGTCGTCCAGATGAGGTAGGCAACTGCCATGATGCTTCCCAGCACGAATGTCCACAACAAAGCCTCGATCCCTCGATATGGACCGAGAAAGGCACCGATCATTGCCATCAATTTGACATCGCCACCACCCATTGGAAACAACACGTAACAAAGCAACATAACCGATCCACAAATCGTGAATCCCGCAATGCTGCTTTGAATGGCATCCCAGCCTTGTCCCAGACTTCCCTGGCCTAATGCGTTAACGAGAACGCCTGCTAGCATTCCGGGGTAAGTGGTCCAGTTGTAAATCGACTGTTTTCTTAAGTCAGTGGCAGCGGCGATTAACAGGAAGATTAACAACAATGCATACGCCACCATTTTGACGGGCCTGTCTTATGCCCTGTCAGGGCTTCAATAATTGCTCAAACCAAAAGAATTGTAGTCGCAGCACAGGTTTGTGCGGCTCGTTGGATATGCCGAGTTCCGCAGAATTGTCAGCAGCGGCTGCTACAGCGTATGACGCTGACTTATGGCCGCGACCATCGCGTTTTGTTTTATCGATTGCCGGCTCCCACGAGACAGAAACGCCCACGAGATAAAGTATCCCGCTCTCGAGTAGCGACTCTTACCAGTCGGATCTAATCAGTTTCCGCTTCGGACTCGCTCGCCTTCAGTTTCGAGATCTTCGAGTCCCTGGTTGAAATAGTTCTTGATGCGAGGCCAACCAAATTTGATCAGAAAGATCAAAATCGGAATGGCGATCGCCCCGATGATGAGGATCGTTTCGAGGCTCACGGCCCCACGCTGATCCTGATGGACTTGTTTCAATAGTTTTTTCAGAGATGGCGATTTTTGCATGGTTGGCAACCTTGTCGTGGACCTTCGGCAATATTCTGCCAGGTCGTCCCATACAGAATTCGCCCAATCCTAAGAAACGCGAATTCCGGCCCGAATTACACCAATTGAGTTGATCGTTACTAAATCGTTCCTACTGTTCTGGCCGTGAATGATAAAGCCGTCACATGAATGGCCACGATATCATCACAGAGAGCATTTCAAATACCAGCGAGATCATGCGTCTTCCGGCGGGAACGACGAACGCTACCAGCGGCAGAATGATCCCTAAAACGAGGATGTAGTCGAGTGTAGCAGCACCGGATGGAAAGTTTTCGCTCGGCGATTCAGTGACATCGGTAAGACGTTTCATCGCGTTGGCGTTTTCAAATGTCGTTGGTTGCACAGCCGATTCGACAGGATCGGCCCATCGGTACACCCCCACTATTTATTCTATTGAAAGGGCATAGCACTTTCCAGATGCCGTCGCACTTGCTGTGGTGACCTAGTCGATCAACTCCCGACTTTTCGAGGCGTCGCTATGGCTTTTCTTGCGTGCTTATCTCTCCCTTGATCAATCGTTTCGGGAAACCACGGACGCGTCCTGCGTCGAAGATTTTCGGGGCATTCGTATTTCGGTGCTGCGAAATGTCTTGTTTGGACAAGCTGTCCCCAAAGCCGCCTCAGCCCGGTTCAGCGGCGGATTGCAGTCAGTCTGTCTGCAAAGTTCGAACTGCCGTAATCGTTACAAGGGTGGCCGGTCTGTCGACAGAATCGATACGACCGATTGATTTGCAACGACCGCATGCCTTAGAGGCAACCCAATCGTTAGAGCTGCCGAACCACTGTTGATCCACGGCAGCTTTTCAGGGCTTCTGAAGCATTCTGTGTCCTATATTCACTATGCCGTTGCATTTTTGCCACAGCACTGCCTTTTGATGCGCAAATTGTGAGTTTCACCTACACACGATTTTATGCAGCGTGGGCAACCGGTTGCTTTTATCAATTCCAACCGGAACAGAATCTGGACTTCATTATTTCCAGCCATGCCTCAGGCGATTGGTCGGATTGTCGAGAGTCACTCGAAGCTGTGGCCAAAAGTTAACAATCTCAAAATGGCGATTTCTCATGATCGACCCAGAAAAAATTTGGGCATCTTCGCAACTGCCGACGCTACCAAGTGTGGCGGTCAAGCTGGTAAGCCTTGCCAAGAATCCCAATACCGAGATACGCGAAGTCGTCCAGCTGATTAAGTCGGACCCAGCCATTACGGCCCGAATTCTTAAAGCCACGAATTCGTCGTATTTTGGAATCAAGAGTCAAATCACCTCGATTGAACGTGCCGTTCCACTACTTGGAACGACTGTCATCGCGTCATTGGCGTTAAACTTTTCTCTGACAGACGCTGCGACGGCAAGAGGACCACTTGTCGAACATTACAAGTCGTATTGGATGCAGTCTGTCGTTCAGGCAGTGACCGCTGAACTTCTTGGCTCCCGCTTGAATGGGAAAGCCGAAGATGAATTCTTCATGTGCGGGTTGCTGACTGATATTGGCCGGCTCGCCATCCTCAAGACGATTGGCGAGGAATATCTCCCAGTCCTGACGAAATCGCAAGAGAACCGATGCGATTTGTACGAAGTCGAGCAGGAGTCGTTCGGATTCGACCACTCCCTGATCGGCGAAAAGCTGCTTTCCAATTGGAAGTTTCCTGAGTCAATTATCACCGCGACTCGACTGCACCATGCGTCGAAGGAAGAACTCGAAGCCAACGCCGATGATGAAGAAATTGACTTGATTCGGGCCATCGCAGTCGCCTCGTCAGCCGGCGACTACTTTTGCCGACAGAACCGCGGGACCGCTTTACAACGACTAAGGGAACTTGCCGCAAGTTTTTACGGTTTCTCGGAAGAAAAACTCGAAGAACTGCTCGAACAGATTCGCGAAAGAATCGATCAAGTGGGAGAACTTTTTTCAGCAGACACGAAGCGAATTCCGGATGCCAGCGATTTGATGGCTGACGCGAACGAGCAGCTTTCCCAGCTTGCAATGCGAGAGCACCTTTCGAACGCTCAGTCGCTAGCCAAGCAACACGAGATTGAACAGCAAAAGCAAGATCTGGAAACGCAAAACGAAAGACTCAAACAGCAGACACAATTCGATGCGTTGACGCAGGTCTACAACCGGTCCTTTTTCGAAGAAGCTTTGCAAATCGAAGTGGCCAAGTGCTGCGAGAAAGCCGAGCAACTCGGCGTTCTGTTTGCGGACATCGACAAATTCAAGAGAATTAACGACACATATGGCCACCAATTTGGCGATCTGGTTTTACAAATGGTGGCACAGGCATTTCGGAAAATGCTACGCCGGGCGGATGTCCTCGCACGATACGGCGGGGAAGAATTCGTCGTTCTCGTCAGCAATCCGACCGAAAAAGGACTCGAAAAGCTGGCTGAGCGGGTCCGACAAAGCGTGGAGCAGACCGAGGTTGCCTTTGAAGGCAAGCGAGTGCCGGTCACGGTCAGTATCGGTGCAGCGATTATTTTGCCGGCCAGAAATGAAACCAAAGTCGGAAAAATGCTAGTTGGTGAGGCCGACAAGGCCATGTATCGTTCGAAGGAAAATGGCCGCAATCGAATTCACGTGCTGTCGCTGATTTCGCCGGAGAATCGCGAAATCCTGCAAAAGGTAAATCAAAATCGATTCAGTCGTTGGTTGGTCAAACGTGGCCTATTCACGATCCAGGATGTCACCAAAGTCCTTCTACGCCAGCAACCTGTCACGGCTCCGATTGGTGAGTTAGCTTGCCGTCACGGTATGTTGTCGCCTGCCGATATTGATCTCATTCTGAGTCATCAGGAATCGAGTGTTGAACGGTTCGGTGAAATCGCAATGCGGCTGAACCTGTTATCAAACGATCAACTTGCCCAGTTGCTCGTATTCCAACACGAGGATCTGCTCGTGGTGGGTCGCAACCTGGTCAATCAGGGAATGATCGATCAAACGACTATGGCTTCACTCATCAAGGAATACTTCACCGAATGTTTGCCCGAATGTTCTTTAAAACAATTGGCCCCAAAGGCATCGGCACGATCGCATTGAATTGGCGAAGCGGCACACATCGATCGTCGGCCTTAGCCGACAGAAAAACGAATCTCTGTTCATAATACGGAAACCAACATCCCCCAATTTTTGGGAATTTAATGATATGGAACTAACAGCCCTCACCAGAACTAAGCAAGAATCTTCGCGACGCGTTGTGATCGCCGTCATTGTGACGTTGGTCGTCTTCTACGTTGGTTGGCGAATTGCCGAGGCTCAACACGCGGCACTGGCTGTTGTGCAGCACGCGGTGACGCATCATGCAGAAGCGTCGACGGGAGAGTCGCATTCTGGCGGACATGTATCACCGGCGTTCTACAGCGTGCTTCCATTCGTTGTCTTGCTGTTAGGGATTGCGTTATTGCCCTTATTCCACCGCACTGAGCATTGGTGGGAAAACAATTGGAACCGCCTGATTGTCGCCGGCAGCTGTGGTGTCGCCACGCTCGGATATTACTGGTTCGCCTACGGGCATGGTGTTGTCGACCACGTCACGCACGGCGTTTCCGCGGCCGGATTACCGGCAGCTATGACGGTTCTCAAGAACGCATTGCTCGTGGAGTACATTCCGTTTATTGCGTTGTTGTTTAGTTTGTACGTCATCAGTGGCGGGATTGCTGTCGAAGGCCACCTGGTTGGCCGTCCGAAGTTGAACACTGCAATCATCGGAATCGGTGGAGTTTTGGCGAGCTTCATTGGTACGACAGGAGCGGCGATGCTTCTTATACGACCGCTGCTTAAGGCCAATGCGAAAAGAAAATATGTTGCACACACTGTCGTGTTCTTCATTTTCGTCGTGTGCAATACCGGGGGGTGTTTACTTCCGATCGGTGATCCGCCGCTGTTCCTTGGTTTCCTTCGGGGTGTTGATTTCTTGTGGACGATGAATTTGTGGCCGATGTGGTTGTGCATGAATGTGGCACTCATCGCGATCTATTTTGGTTGGGATACGTATCGGTATCGGAGTGAGAATCGCGACGAAGTGGAGGCGGCGCCAGTCAAGAAAGAACGATTCGCAATTCGCGGAGGGGTCAATTTCCTGTGGCTTGCCGGTGTGATCCTTTGTGTCGCAGTGCTCGATCCTTCGAAAGCGGTGCCCGGTACGAACTGGCATGCACCGGTCTACTTTCGAGAAATCATGATGCTGGGACTGACCGCCTTGTCGCTTTGGTCGACGTCACCAAGGATTCGTCAGCAAAATGCGTTCAATTACGATGCGATCCTCGAAGTGGCCGCGTTGTTTATTGGCATTTTCATTTGCATGCAGGCGCCGATCCAGATCTTGCATACGTACGGACCACAGTTAGGATTCGACTCGTCTTGGAAGTTCTATTGGGGAACGGGCGTGTTGTCGAGTTTTCTCGATAACGCACCGACTTATGTCGTGTTCTTCGAGACCGCTCGGACACTACCTGCCGAAGGCGCCACGATGGCAGGAGTCGGTGTCAGTATGCTGACCGGTATCAGCCTGGGGGCCGTTTTCATGGGAGCCATGACGTACATCGGAAATGGTCCGAACTTTATGGTCAAAGCCATTGCCGAAAAGAACAACGTCAGAATGCCCGGCTTCTTCGGCTACATGCTGTATAGCTGCGCGATTCTCTTGCCGCTGTCAGTTGCGCTGACGCTTCTGTTTCTTTAATGTGATTTGCTGCGACTGAGGATATCGCTTCTTCAAGAACGGACCGGAGTAGACATTTTCTGTTCCGAGTTCAAGTGTGTCGTTCGTAAACGGCAGCGACTGCTCTGGTACCACAAACCCGGGATTGAGCACGCCATCTTCCGTGACGTCGCGCATCGATTTGACGTGCCCGTCGGCCATAAGAATATTGCAGTGCCGACTGCTGCCGCTGCCATGCCACGACCACCAACCGCGTGTATCGTGCAACCACAATTTCCCGTCAGATCCCGGCAGCCCTGGTTCGCTTTCACTCGGAAGGTTGAGCGGGTCGGCGGCTCGAATGTTGGTTCCCGGTTTCATGATTTCGACGTTCGACCCAGTCCAGTAAGCGGGGCCGGCGGTGTACGATTTGGACAATTGCTCACCCGCTTCAGCATAGCCGGTCAAGCCATGGCTGAGTGGTGTCGCGTCTGACGATTTTGCCCCGCAGCCCAATAATGGAATGGTACTGGCTGCGATTTCTGTTCGTTCCATCATTCGAACAGTAAACGGTCCGATTGTCCCTGACAGTTCCAGCAAGCCAAAACTGGATTCGACCTTCTTCGCATCGGGGCGCGGCCCCGATCGAACCAAATACCAACTAGCCGCATAATTCGTCCCGTAGCCATCTTCCAGGAGTTGCATAATCTCCTTGACACGACTTTCGCTGCCAGCCGTAGCAGCGGTCCAGTTTGCGCAAACTCCTTCGGAGAGGCGGCTCGGTGGAATCTTGTTGGGATTCCGTTTGTTGTCGGCTGTCACCATTTCATTGAGGGTCTCTGAGCCCCGCAGTTCGGAGGAGGGGCACAACATGTCTTGCGGAAGGCAAGCTCCCATGTTGACGGCATCTGCGACCCATCCCCATGTGTCGGGACAACCGTCCGAATAGTAGTCGTAAGCCCCGCTGCAAAATCGCGTTTTGGGGTCGTTGGTCGCGAATGTATTCATCGCCAAGCCGAATTGTCGCAGATTCGAAGTGCACTGGGTGGACCGCGAGGCAGCACGAGCCGATAGGATTGCTGGAATCGACAGTGTCGCTAAGAGGATGATTAATCCGAGCGTAATCACAAGCTCGACGTTCGTCATTCCACGACGATTGGTCAACGACACGTCCATCGGTCTTTGACGGGATTGCATCTTCTTTTCCAAGGCGAAAATTCTAGGTTGAGTCAGGTAGGTGGGTGTTGGCGTTTTCTGATCAGATGCCTCGGCGGAGTCTTCCTTCGATTTCGCTGATCAGCGCTCCTTTTCGAACTTCCAACGCGGTTTGGTCGATTCTTAAGGCCCCTCGACCGAACTCGACTCAGGGGGATTGATGTCTGCGCTTGTTGAATGTTGTCTGCTGCAATGATCGCAGCACCACTGTGTTGGCAAAAGATCGGCGGTCGTCATTTGGTCTGTCGGTTCCCAGCAAAGCGGCATGGCAGATCGCTGTATCGGCCGTCGATGTCCCAAGTTTCATTGTGCTGCCCCTGCCAACCGCAGTTGGCAAGAGAAATCTCTCGCCAAGCTACGGCCAACGTGCAGGTTGTAACGGAACTTCAGCAGGACCGCCCTGCCGAGTTGGAAATTGAATCTCGGCAGAGGCATCCTGAACGTTGCAGTCTTATTCGAAGTTGCCTTTGCGAATGGCGTCTTCACCCAGGAACGGACCCGAGTAGCAGTCGCCCTTCGAAAGTTCAACGGTTCCATCGATATAACCATGGCCATTTCCCGTGACGGGGAAGCCAGGATTGAGGAACTTGTCGCCGTTCGTGTCGGCGATGGCTCGGACGCTTCCGTCAGCCATCAGAATGTTGCAGTGGGCACCTTCGCCGGCACCATGCCACGCATACCAGTCACGTGTATCCTGCAGCCACAAGAAACCGTCCGGTCCGGGAGCTCCGGCGAGGTTCGTGCTCGGAAGCTGGAGAGGAATGGCACCGATCTTGAGTGTTCCCGCCGGCATCAAAGCGACTTTAGAGCCGTCCCACCGTGCAGGACCGTCGTTGAACGATTCCGCCAAGCGGTCTCCGGCTGCCAGATCGTAACCGGGCAGATCGTGGCTGAGGACAGCTTCAGAAATATCACCAGGAGCCCCGCATCCCAGGAACGGAACGATTTGCGGTGAAAGCTTGGAAGCTTCCAAACGGCGCTGTGTCAACGGTCCGTTCGTTCCTTGGAATCCCTTGAGCTTCGACAGTGTCTGGCCAGCAGCGTCGGTTTGCGCTCCAGAACGAACCAAGTACCAGCTGGAGGCGTAATTCGTTCCAAACCCGTCTTCCAGCAATTGCATGACCATCCCAACTCGGACCGGTTGGCCAGCGTTTGAGGCGGTCCAGGCGTTGCATCGGCCGTCAGTAAGTCTGTTGATCGGAGCACCGTCTTTGTTACTGGTGTTGACCGCACCGATCATGTCGTTCAGTTTTTCAGAGCCACGCAAGGTGGACGAGGGGCAGAGCATCTTCTGCGGCGAGCCCGCACCCGAATTCACAATGTCAGCAACCCATCCCCAAGTGTCGGGGCAGCCGTCACGGCGGAAGTCATACGCACCGGTGCAGAACCGGTTTTGAGGATCTGCGGTGGCAAAGGCGTGCATGGCTTGACCGAATTGACGGAGCGTGTTTTTGCATTGTGCAGTTCGTGCTGACTCACGTGCGGCCTGAACGGCTGGAACAATGAGTGCAATCAGCACGGCGATGATCGCGATCACAACAAGTAACTCGATTAGTGTGAAACCGGAGCGCTCACTTTTCGGCGTCTCTCGTTTCAACGATTTCATTTCCAAGTCCCTTTCTCCATTTTGAGGATGACCGACGGGTAACTCTTCTTGGCCCACTGCACCTGCGTATGGCCCCCTGTCGACTGTTGTTGCGGAGAGAATAGAGATCCGTCATGAATGCTTTGACGGGTTCCCCGTTAAGAAAAGGTTAATTCGACGGGCTGTAGTACCCGGACAATCGAAGAGCAACCGCGTATCTTGCCCATCTCCACGGGATCAGCGGATGTCAACCACGATCGGGATCGGTCATTGGGGCACGAGGACATTCAGGGTCGTTCGCTGCGCGTCATCGTGAGGTTTCGAAATGGGCAGCCAGTGTTGTGCATCGAAGTGAAGATGTTGCCGCCGCGAACACGACCGCCAAACTGTGACGCCATCGCATTATTTCGGTGGCACACCCAAGGATTTGCCACCATCAATGGCGATCGCCGTTCCCGTGACCATCATTGATGCATCGCTGACCAAGTAGAGAATCGCCTGTGCAACTTCTTCGGGGTCGATCATTCGCTCGTAGGCCGCAGCAAGCGGGCTGGCTGAGATCATTTGTTGCGCCGTCTTGTCGCGGTCGCTTGCGGCGTCGAGGTCTGCATTCATCATCGCAGTGTCACCGACAGGTCCGGGACAAACGGCATTGACTCGAATTCGATCCTTCGAATGACAAAGCGCAAGGCTCTTCGTTAAACCGATCAGGGCTTGCTTGCTAATCGAGTAAACCGGATCATGCGCGCGCGGCAGCAATCCAGCGTTGCTTGCCGTGTTGACAATGGCTCCGCCACCCGAATCGCGCATGTGTCGCACGGCATGTTTACATCCGAAAAAAGGGCCTTTGAGATTTGTATCGATGCAGGCGTTCCAGTCGTCTTCAGTCACGTCGGTGATTTGTTTCACCATCGCGATGCCGGCGTTGTTGACAAGAATGTCGAGACGATTCGCTTCCTGCACTGCAGTGTCGATGAGAGCCCGAATATCATTTTCAACTCGGACGTTGCACAGTAGCGACTTAATCCCCGCGTCTGAAAACTGTTCTCGGTTTTCAGGCAACTGGTGGAAGTCGCCCACGTAAACCTGGGCGCCATGTTGCGCGAGTAACAAGGCCGTCGCTCGACCGATCCCGCTTTCTCCCCCAGTGACAATCGCGACTCTTGAAGCTAGATCGACAGGTTCCATAGCGGCAGCCAGTTGAGCGTGGGCGTTGCGGGGCGCATCGTGTTGAGATCGATAATTCCTGTCACATGTTAGTTCGGTGGTCATTCAAAATGAAGCCGCCACGGCGAGTCGTCTGCGGGGGCATTTCAAATCCACCGTTATTTGAAGACGGGCGCCTACGACCGTAGATGACATGTGGCCGAGGCAAGAAACTGTCCAATTAAACGGGTTCTGCAAAAAGGAGCGATCAACGGGCTTAGCTGCTGCGGTTTTGCGACTGAGCAGTCAGTCTTACAGAAATTACACTGATTCTGCTTTCATCCACAAGTGCCATGGTTATAATAAGTTAAGTGAAGGGTTCTTCGGTTTGTTCAATCCGCCGACACTGCGATTCCCAAGTCTGAACGAACATTTGGGCGTCTTCTGTGGTTATTTAGGTAACGGGACGGTCTTTTCTTCGTGGAATGACCGCGCCGTTTTGTTGCCAGTCGTGAATTGCAACGACTGTTAACCACGAAATGGCGTACTATCCAGTTGCTGTCATTTCAAAAGATGCGTTGGATGATGATGCGAAACGATCTGATAACTTTGATTCCGTCTCGGCAAATCGTCGCCACTGTCTTGCTGTGCGCTTTGATTTGGTGTGATCCGTTCGCTGCCCATGGACAAGATCGGTTCACTCCACGAACCGGTGGTCCCGATGAAGTCGTTGAGTTGATCAACCAACACATTCGACAAGCCTGGGAAGACAATGACGTCGAGCCGTCAGCTTTGGCTAGCGACAGTGAATGGGTGAGACGAGTTCATCTTGATATCGTCGGCTCGATTCCTTCTGTCGACGTTGTCGAATCCTTTCTCGCCGATCGGGACAAGTCCAAAAGGGCCAAACTGATTGAAACATTGCTGGACGATCCCGGCTACACCCGAAATTGGACGACGATCTGGACGAATCTCTGTATTGGGCGGCAAACACCTCGGCGAACAAGCCGCACAGGTATGGAGAAGTTTTTTCGGGAGGCCTTCGGACGCAACCGTCCTTGGAACGACGTTGTTTTCGATTTGATTTCGGCAGAGGGTCACTTTGAAGAAGAAGGCGCGGTCAACTTTTTGTTGTCTCAAATGACAAATCGCGACGATGCCATCCAAGCGACGGCAAAGGCGACGCGATTGTTCATGGGGATTCAAATCCAATGCACGCAATGCCACGACCATCCGTTCGTCACGGCGTGGAAGCAGAGCCAGTTCTGGGAATTCAATAGTTTTTTCCGTCAGACTCGCCGGATTGATCATCGCAGTTTTGACGCAGCAAGCGGCCGCAGAGTTGACGACTTTTCTGAACTGGTTGGAACGAACTTTTCCGGTCCGGTGTACTACGAGAATCGCGCCGGCGAGATGAATGTTGCTTACCCGAGCTTTTTTGGCGTCGACGTCGATCCCGAGCGTTCCACCGAGCGCAGAACTGAACTCGCGCGCTTAATGACAACGGTCCAACCCGACCAGCCGCCGTACCTCGCTCGAGCAATGGTCAATCGGATCTGGGGACACTTCTTTGGGTTTGGATTTACAAATCCCGTGGATGATATGGGCGAACACAATGAAGTGTCTCATCCGGAACTGTTGGACTTGCTGGCCCAGGAGTTTATCGACAACGGTTACAGTATGCAGCAATTGATGCGCTGGATTTGTAACAGCGAGGCTTACCAACTGACGTCTTCGTTTGCGAAAAACAATCGTTATGACGACCCGGCCAGTGGCAATCCTCCCTTGTTCAGCCGCATGTATGTGAAACTAATGGAAGCAGAACAGTTGTATGATTCGTTGCTGGTCGCCACCAGTGCGGACAAAACGGGAACAGCGAATTGGGAGCGCGCCCAGCGACAGCGGGATCGTTGGCTTCAGCAGTTTGTCGTGGCCTTTGGAACGGACGAAAACGACGAAGCGACGACGTTTAACGGGACGATTCCTCAGTCGTTGATGATGATGAATGGCGAGTTGACACAAAACGCCATTCAGGCAGCGCAAGGGGGATACCTTTACTCGGTGCTGTCGTCGCGCGACAGTGACAACACGAAGATTCGCCGGTTGTTCTTATCGACCTTGAGTCGTATCCCAACGCGAGCGGAGATGTCTAAGGCGTCTCGCATGATTCGCGAAAGCCGTAACAAGTTAGAAGCTTACCAAGACTTGTTTTGGGCGTTGTTGAATTGCAACGAGTTTATCGTTGTCCATTAATAGAAGTGGTGCCAATATGAATCTACGAGTTCCACACGATATGACGCGGCGTCATTTTCTGCGACATCTGACGACGAGCGCTGCGACATTGCCGACATTACAATTCGTCTCTCAAATGCAAGCCAACGCGGCCCAAGTCCGCAGAAACCAAAAGGCGTGTATTTTGATGTGGATGGGAGGCGGACCGCCGACGATCGATCTATGGGACTTGAAGCCGGGCAGCAAGAACGGCGGTGAATTCAAGCCGATTAGTACACGGGGTGACGTGGAGATCAGCGAGCACCTGCCGAAAACCGCCACGGTGATGGACAACCTGTCCATCGTGCGCTCGATGAGTACGCGCGAGGCCGACCATGGACGTGGTCGCTACTATATGCACACGTCTTTTGTCCCAAATGCGACAGTCGTTCATCCGACGTTTGGTTCGATCGTCAGCTACGAATTGGGAACACAGCGCAAGGATCTTGAAATCCCCGCGTTTGTCTCAATCGGTGGGGCCAGCGGCAGCCCTGGTTTCTTGGGGATGGCCCACGCACCTTTTGTGGTCGATTCCAACGGGCAAATTCGAAATTCCCAACCCGCCGTTGCGAATCGTCAGCGACTCAACCAGCGGCTGGCGATGTTGGATGTTATCGAAACAGGATTTATCAACTCGGATCGGGGCGAAGCACCGACGTCCCATAAGGAGATCTACAAAAAAGCCGTTAACTTGATGACTTCCGACCAGATGCGAGCCTTTCGCATCGAAGGAGAGAATCAAAAGACACGAGACGCGTACGGCGACAACAATTTTGGGCGCGGGCTTCTGATGGCCCGTCGTCTTGTGGAAAACGGAGTTCCATTCGTCGAAGTCGACATGGGAGGCTGGGACCTTCACGACAACGTATTCCCCCGATTGCGCGACGATCTGTTGCCGAATCTCGATCGTGGAATCGCCGCCTTGACGACTGATTTGAAAGAACGTGGCCTGCTTGACCATGTGGTCCTGGTCTGGATGGGCGAATTCGGCCGTACTCCGCGGATTACCCAAACCGTGGGGCGTAACCATTGGGCACGAAGCTGGTCGGTTGTGGTCGGTGGCGGAGGGCTTAAAGGCGGCCAGGCAGTAGGGGCAACGGACGCCGATGGTGTCGAAATCATTGGCAAGAGTTATCTACCGGGCGACATTTGGGCGACCGTCGCGCAGGCGTTGGGGTTGCCGGTTGGCAAAGTCTACACGTCGAAGCGTGGTCGGCCTTTGAAACTGGCCGGCGGTGGGACGCCGATTCAGGAATTGATCGGCTGAAGGCCGTTTCAGAAGTGATTTAAACTCAAAGTCGATTGCGGGCCGACAACAACCGACTGGAAGTATCATGCCGATTACCGATAGTCAGGACAGCACGTCGGACGAAATCTTTGCGCTGCCAAACGCACCTCCAGGGAGCGACTTTGTACAGTTGTTTACGCGCGGCCAGCGGCGACTGTTTTTGTTTATTCTCTCGCATGTTCCGAATCCGATTGAAGCCGAAGAGATTCTGCAGGAAACCAATGTTGTCATTTGGACAAAATGTGATCGGTTTCAGATGGGAACGAACTTTTTGGCGTGGGCCTGCCAGATTGCCAACTATGAAATTCTGAAATATCGGGACCGTTGCCGCCGCGACAAGCTTTGTTTCAGTGACGAATTTATAAAGCACATTTCCGACGCGGCTACTGAAAGATTCGAAGAATCCGATCATCGACGTCGCATTCTCAACGAATGCCTCTCGAAGCTGAGACGAGAAGACCGCGAACTCGTTCAACGCCGATATGCTCCGGGGGAGTCCGGCAAGGGTATCGCCAAACAGTTGGGACGCCCGGTGAATTCGGTCTATCAGTCACTCGGACGTATACGTAGAACTCTGCTGGAATGTGTCAACCGACATCTGTCAGCGGACGCTGCAGGACACGGTATCTGATGGACGATCGGCACGCCGAACTTTTGGACCTGCTCGAAGCGTTGTGCGAAAACCGCCAGTCGCCTGAGCAGATGGCGCGCCTCGAACAAATCGTTCTTAATGATCCCGAGGCGCAGCAGCTTTACCTCAACTACATCGATTTGCACGGATCGCTTCATTGGTACACCGCTGTTAGCGACGAGGACAGTGAAGTTTCTCTGGAAGAGGTGTTATCGGAGATCCATCGGGAGCCGTCGTCTGTCGCAAAGCCGCAACAAGATACTGCACCGGTTCAATTTGCCATTACGGAGTCCGTCGAAACGTCTGTTGCATCATCAGCGCGGCAGCGCCGACAACAAAAGACCAGGCAGAATCGGTTTCGTGGTACGACAGCCGTTGTGGCCGGCCTGATCTTGTCAGCAGTTGCCGTCCACCTGTATGTCACAAACCTGCAGGATTCCGTTACGACTTCGAACAACCAGGTTGCCAATCAGAGTGCAAGCCGATCGGGGATTCCAGGTGTCCCAGAGGACCAAGCTGGTTCGCAGACGATTGAGTCGAGTGACGACACCCCCACGATGGAAAAGCCGGAAGGACCGAAGAACGGAAGCGGGACCGGCGAATCCCTCGCGGCAGACTCTCGTAATATCGCGATGGTGACCCCCGACTTACCCGAAAGGGCAACCGCCCCCGAACTGCGAGAGGGCACGTCTGTCTCTTCCGATTTAATGGAATTCATCGACCAGAGAATTCAGGATCAATGGGCGGATTATCAAGTCGAACCTTCGCCGATCGCCGAGGATGGAGAATGGATTCGCCGAGTCTATTTGGATATTGTCGGGCACATCCCTCCCGCTGTCGTCACCGAAGAGTTTCTTGCGGATGACAATCCGGAGAAAAGGCGACTGTTGATCGACCGGCTACTTGACCATCCGGAATACGTCTCGAATTGGACGACGATTTGGTCCAATCTGTTAGTCGGCCGGGCGACACCCCCCGACGTTGACCGCCCTGCCCTCGAACAGTATCTCAGCGAGTCCTTCAAGA
This sequence comes from Planctomycetaceae bacterium, assembly GCA_028284485.1. GTDB lineage: Bacteria > Planctomycetota > Planctomycetia > Planctomycetales > Planctomycetaceae > JANQRQ01. The sequence continues at coordinate 137,772 of JANQRQ010000011.1, forward strand.
ACAATCGGCCCTGGGATGAGATGGTCAGAGATTTTATTGGCGCGAAAGGGCCATCCAATAAGAATGGAGCGTCGAATTTTCTCCTGGCGCATTTGAACAATCAAGCGGTTCCGGCCACTGCGATCACTGCGAAGATCTTTATGGGTGTTCGCGTGCATTGCACACAATGCCATAATCATCCTTTTGACAAAGAGACCACCCAGGAGCAATTTTGGACGCTCAATAGTTTTTTCAAGCAAACGCAGAAGGTTCGCCGTTTTAAAACAGATCCGGCAACAGGCAACAAAGTCTTCTCCCACGTGGAACTCGTGAATGCGAAAGTCGGAGGGCCGACGTTTTACGAAGCCCGCAATCAGACAATGGATGTCGCTTTTCCCAGTTTTGAAGGAACGACCATTGATCCTGGGCCGCATGTCGACCGGCGAGCCGAATTGGCAGGATTGATGACGTCTGGTGATAATCCTCAATTCGCACGTGCGATCGTTAATCGCATGTGGGGATACTTCTTCGGCTTCGGGTTTACACCCAGTATTGACGATATGGGCCCACACGCCGATGTTACGCATCCCGAAGTTTTAGATCGCTTGTCGCGTGAGTTCGTCGAATCGGGATGCGACCTCAAACAACTGATCCGTTGGATTTGCAATTCTCAGCCATATCAACTGACCAGCCGCTTTAACGACAGCAATCGTTTGGACGATCCCGCCATTGGAAACCCGCAGCTTTTCAGCCGAATGTACGTCAAGTCGATGACGGCTGAACAGGTTTATGATTCGCTGCTTGTGGCAACCGGCTCCCAACGCGCCGTCCGAAACCAGCGACGGGCCACCGAGTCGAATCGGCGAAACTGGCTGCAACAATTTGTGATTGCCTTCGAAACCGATGAGAATGACGAGGCCACATCGTTTGAGGGAACAATTCTGCAAGCGCTGATGATGATGAACGGGAATCTCACGCAACGAGTGCTGTCGAACTCGTCCGGTACGTTGTTCGAACAAGTGACGAATCTTTCCGGTAGTGATTCTCAGAAAATTCGCCGTCTTTGCCTTTCGGCGTTGTCGCGTTATCCCACGAACCGAGAACTAATGTCGATTCGCCGACTCGTTCGCCAGCACATTGCCGCTCGCCCTCGTGAGCAATCGGTCGAAGAGGCCCGAACAGAAGCGCTGCAGGACGTGTTTTGGGCTTATCTCAATTCCAACGCATTCGTACTGAATCATTGATTCAGTTGCCACGACCAGCGAATGCTGCTATTCGCGCGCGGATGCAATCTCCAATTCCGCCAAATAGATGTTGGTGCTGACATCGCCGGCCGCATTCCGCTCGTGGCTCGAATAGTAGGAAACCAACGCTCGTCGATCGCTCAACGCCACAAATCCGGGGTAGGAGTTATCGCCCGCGCTGGGGAGTTCGGCAAATTCGTGTAGCTGGCCGTCAACCAACCAGTACAGCGATGTCTTAGGTTCGCCAGTCAAATTCTTTCGCCCGCCGACTAAGGTCCTCTCACCCCAGCGGACCACCAACGGTCCGCCGATGTATCGCCCCAAGTCTTGGCGCGTCCACGACGAATAGGGCGGCGGCGATCGGCACAATTCGGCGTTGCGTTGCCCGCCACCTCGCGCCACGGCGAGCACAGCGCCGTTTTGCTCGAATAGGAATGCCGTTTCATTGCCATATTGTTCCTGAAATAAGGCCCGCTTTCTCCATACCAGGCCGTCATCACTTTCCAGCATGGCCGACTCGACTAAAGGGTCGCGTTCGGCACGTGTTGCTGTTTTCAGGAATTCTCGTTTGCGTCGGCCGCACAGATAGGCTTTGTCCCCAAAGGTTGCAGCTCGCCATATGTAATGCCCATAAGTTCCCTCGAGCATGATCGGTCCCTGCCAGGTTTCGCCGTTTTCACTCCAAACTCCATAACCTAAGTGTTCGTTGAGGTCGTACGATTTCGGGGCCGTGTCTCCGCTGTACCATGCGCCGGTATAAACGAACAAGCGATCACGAAAGATGAGAAAATGCGGATCACGCACATCACGTTTCGAAACACTGAACCGAAACGCTTCCTTCCATGATCGGGCATCGCCGCTTGTTAAGATGATGATCGACGATGTCGGATTGACGCCATGGCCATCGGGGCAGCTGCGAAAAGTGAGGTAGTACCGATCTCGGAATCGGCACAGGTCGGTAAAGGCGTTGTGCTCGCCGTTATCGAACACACGTTTTACGGAAACGACGTTCACTGCAGGAGCCGCATCGGCGCTAAGCGAAACTCTGCAAGCGGCGAGTAATAACGCTGGCAAGATGATGGAAACGAAGATTAGCCTTTTCCGCATGAGGAACTCCTGCCGATGTCTGTGCAAGTCGGGCCGCGATATCACCGACGTGACCGTCGGAGACTATGACACTACCGAATTGTTGGAAGTGCTGCAGCAGGAAATCGAAAGATACAGTTGAAATCAGAAAATCAACCAGACATCACAAGTCATGCACTTGCGTTCTTTCGACCGCGGGTCGCGAGTCCGATCAATAGCAAACTAGCCCAAATCACGCACAGGGGGAACCACATATACCACCAACTCCCGGAAAAAGGTGCCGCAAAAATATCCGGGAGCGCAAGCCATAAAGCTAGATTCGGAATGGTGGTCGCAACGAGGCCGACCAGGCCGTTTCTCGTATGGCGATTCATGTAGTTTCAGCCTCCGGCTTTCGGCCGATTCAAGCAAAGTCAGTCATTGCCGAATCCCTCAAATTGGATCAGTTGTACGACAGGCTGTGCCCATGACGGCACAATTCGGCCTAGTTATGGCCGAGGTTTTGCTGTTCCCGCTTGGAAAAAACGAGTCGACCGATGGCTGCCAGGCTGGAAAGGAACACTAAGACATAGCCAATACGCCACAGAATATGGTAGTCGCCCGGTTCCATAGCTGCGGCGAATCCCCATGGGCAGAACAATACCGCGGGAACGAACATCAGCATTGCACAAAGTCGAATTCCAGCTCCCATTTGGGGCGCCTTGATGATTGTGGCAATCCCGCCGACCAGAAGCACCAGTCCGACGGCCAACATAATCAGCGATCCAATCAATAGTCCGGTCGGCATTTTGAATTCTCCGCTCACAGGTTTTTTAATGAACCTGAAAGATCCTTCGTCGATCTGTGCAGCCTCCACAATTTCCGCAACTCGGCATGAGATCGGCGCTGCTATTCATAAGGGCGGAATGACACGCGGAATATCACGCCAATTTCTCGGGTTTTGCGAATTTCTGATGCGATACGTGCCGCGGTCCGGTCCTTTATGGCCACTTCAAATGGGGAATTGCGTTGGTCTTTGCCCGCTGTTTCTGAACGGCATGATGGGACAACAAGTCTGCACGGAATCTGTTGGCATTTCCGTTATGGGGCGGATAGTCTGCAGTGCAGAGCGCTAGGACTGATTATTGGATTGGGTCAATGTATCCACTCGTGCTGATTTGCCACGATAACTTTACTGCAGCCCGCGGGTTCTGCGTCAGCCTTCGATCGGTCTAAGGAAGGCGGAATTGTTATCGCCGTTGCCTACCAAGATGTTCCCGCGCGAACAGGAGTAAGAATAGGTCATGCATGCCAAACATTTTGCGACTTGCACGTTGATTGTCGCGGCAACATATTCCGTGTCCGCTGCGCAGTCTTTTGAATCGCTTTCGACAGACGAGGCAACCAAGGTCGGAAAGTTGCTCACACAGCAAGCTGCGAAAATCGAAAAACCGCAGCTCAAAGTCGAAGCCGATCCGGACGAGTCCCGGGGCTTCAAAATCCGTCGCGACGGAGTAGTAGTCGTTCCCCAAAAAGAGACCCGCTCGGTGATCCAAAGCGATGCTGTCAACGACGCGAAAGGTGCTGCCGTCGGATACCTGTTTATGTCATCAGGATTTCGGCCGGTGATTGACAAGAAGCGGGCCGCCGACGATGCAGTTCGCAGCATGGAAGTGCAAACGGATAACGGTCAGCAAGTTGAAGTGACGTGCTATATTTTGGCAGTCCGGCACGTCGAGGGGAGCGACTGGCGATTGTATGCCTACGGAACGGGCGAAAAGCCGCTGATTGATTCGAAGTTTTCGGAAGAGGGTGGCGGCGAAGAGGGCCCCATCAATATCGCTGTTAAAGATGTCGCGGGATCGGAAGGCTCGTTGGTCGTCACAATGTTCGGTACATACACCGCGAAGTTGCAAATTGGATACGAGGGCCAATGAGTACTTTAAAATCGATGGTGACATTCTCGTCGATTCACGTTCTATTGGCGTTGGGGTCGGTGGGCGTCCTGGTTGCGTTACCTGCCCCGGCGTGTGCAGACGAGACTCCACCCAGCCCGAATATCATCATTCTGCTCGCAGACGATTTGGGATGGAATGATGTGGGCTACCATGGCAGCAAAACGAAGACGCCGCACATCGACAGTCTGGCGCAAGAAGGTGTCGAGCTCGATCGGTTTTACGTCTGCCCGGTTTGCTCGCCGACGCGTGCCGGTCTAATGACCGGCCGCTACCCCATTCGCTATGGATTGATGCGAGCGGTGATACCGCCCTGGCGGGACTTCGGTTTGTCGTTGTATGAGAAGACATTGCCGGAAATGTTGTCCCGCGCTGGTTACCAGCACCGGGCCATTATCGGAAAATGGCATTTGGGACATACCCGCCGGGCTTATCATCCGCTCAATCGTGGGTTCACGAAGTTTTACGGCCACTACAACGGCGCGATTGATTACTTCACGCACGAACGCGAGGGGGAACTCGATTGGCACGACGGCTTCGATTCGAACCACGACGAGGGCTATGCCACCGATTTGCTTGCGGAACAAGCGGTCCGGTTCATTCGGGAAAGCCACGGCGACGATCCCTTTTTCTTGTATGTTCCATTCAATGCAGTCCATTCGCCATTTCATGTGACGGACGAAGAATACCAGGCGAACGCGCACATCGAACACGAGGGCCGTCGAAAGCTGGCCGCCATGACGACCTCTCTCGATAAAGCGATCGGACGAATCTTGTCGACCTTAGACGAACTAAATATTGCCGAGAATACGTTGATCTGGTTTTCCAGTGACAACGGAGGAGTTCCGGAACCGATCGGCAACAACCAACCGCTGCGGGGTAACAAGGCGACTGTCTTCGAAGGGGGAACCCGGGTTGCCGCTGCCGTTCGCTGGCCCGCCGGTATTCCCGGTGGACGAAAAGTTTCGGCACCGATGGCGTACATCGATGTTTTGCCGACGCTGCAGGCCATTGTTGGGATCGCAGACCACGAGGGATTGCCGGTCGACGGAGTTAACGTGCTCGAAGTAATCCGCGGCAACGAGGCGGCACCGGACCGCGAAATCTACAACTACATCGGTCAGCAAGGTGAAGAGACCGAAAACCTTTCGGTAATAACGCCGGAGTGGAAGTTGGTCTGTAACGGCCCGAATGTGTTGAATGACAGTGGAGCTGAAAAGCGAGAAGTGATGTTGTTTCGTATCGTCGAAGATCCCTACGAGCAAACTGACCTCGGTGGCAAGCATCCTGAGATCGTGTCGCAGCTATTCAAGAAGGCACAAGAATTTCGCTCGCTGCAGCCGAAAAACGGCGTTCCGCCCTACGCCGAAGGTCGCGAAGGCTTTCAGGCGCCGAAGGAATGGAAGATCGAGCGACCTTGATTTCTACCACCGGTGAAGTATTCGTATGCGTCAGACGATAACTTGAGCCTTGCAGTCGATAGTGGTGACATCCATGCGAACGATAAGCCGATATTGTTTCAGATTGCTTTTCGTACTACTCGCTGGTCTGCAGGCTGGTGTCATCGCCGCGGACGATGCACCTGAAAAGTTTCGAGAGGTTTCTTTTCGCGCGACCGATGGTGGAACCGTCTTTGCAAACGTTTACGGGGACGGAAAGCATGCGGTTGTGTTGGCGCACGGTGCTGTCTTCGACAAAGAGAGTTGGCACGACCAGGCGGTCAAATTGGCCAAAGAAAGCCTGCAGGTTGTGGCCATCGATTTTCGAGGTTATGGCAAATCGAAGCCGGGATCGGAGCGGGGGGCGTTACACCTCGATGTGTTGGCCGCCATACGCTTTTTGAAACAAAACGGGGCCGAGCGTGTTTCTGTTGTGGGCGGCAGCATGGGGGGAGGCGCAGCGGCACGGGCGGCCGTGGAATCGAACGCTGGAGACATCGATCGACTGATTTTGCTGGCTCATTCACCAACGAGTCGTCCCGAAAAACTGAAGGGCCGTAAGCTGTTTATTGTCAGCCGGGGCGACGGCTCTCGTCGCAGTGTCGAGCGGCAATACGCGGCCGCGGCGGAACCGAAGAAACTGGTCATCCTCGATGGCAATGCTCATGCGCAACACATCTTCCGGACTCAGCAGGGCGAAGAGTTGATGAAACATATGATCAATTGGCTCAATTCCAACAACGGCGAATTGTAATAAGTCGCACTTCGATTCGATTGAGCGATCGACTTGGACATTGGTCCATACGATCGAAGCGGCCCGAGGTTTTGGTGAGGTACAATGCTAACAGTTTCAATACCAAGAGGAGCTCGACGAATGCGCGGTTACCTGTTGACGGCAATATGTGTCGCTACATTGCTCACACCAACTCCTGATTTGCTGCAGGCGCAGCGGCGACCCCCGGGTCGAGAGCCGTCCGGCCAATCAACAGGGCTGCGCCGTCCGACAATGGGTGACACCATAAAAGCCAATGTGTATGCGGATAACTCATTCAAACTTTATATCAATGGCGAATTGATAGCCGTCGATTCCATTCAATTCATGCCGCACAACGTGGTTTCAGTCGACATCCTGCCGGCGTATCCGATGACGATTGCCGTGATGGCGGTCGACAACGCCGACCCCAAGACCGGAATGGAATACGCAAATTCCAACATTGGCGATGGAGGATTTATCTTAAAGCTGGGTGATGGCACCGTAAGCAACGAACAATGGAAAGCGAAGAAAGTATCGTGGGGGCCGATTGGCGGCGATACGAAGAATCCGCGTGTGGAAAGTATTCCGATGCCCAAAGACTGGTTTGCCGTCGACTATGACGACAGCAGTTGGGGAAATGCCAAAGTCTACTCCGAAGAGACGATTGCACCCAAAGGTCCGTTCTTTGAGCATGATTTTGCGGGTGCGAAATTCATCTGGTCCGATGATGTGCTGCTCGACAACGTGGTGCTGTTGCGTCATGTCGTTGAGGCTCCACCGGACGGTAAAGACCGGATCGACTTCACAAACTTGAACAACGTTGTGCCCGCGCGACCGCAGCGTGGCGGTCGGGGACGCCCTGGTGGTCGAGGGCCGCGACCGGGTGGCTCTCCGAATAACTGAAATCCGTTGCGTGTGTGGTGAATCATCACCAACGCTATTGCATCGGGCACGCTTTGAAGAAAAGTGAACGAACGGTCCGAATGCGCTGATGGTTAACGGATCGCTTATGGACATCTCATTGAATCGCCGTCAGTTCTTGCACGCGACCGCGGCCGCCCTTTCGTCGTCTGCCTTGGGCGGTGCCAATGTGTTTGCTGCCCAAAGCGAGCGGCGATCTTTAGCCGGCGAAATTGGGATTACCACCGGTGGGCTCAATTATCAGCGAGAGAACCGAATCCTCGATGCTTTCTCGCTGCCCAAGTTCGTGCAGGATGAACTGGGGATGAGCTTGATCGACCTCAACACGCGCTGGCTGAAGTCGTTTGACAAGAGTTATGTACAGCGCGTTCGAGAATCTGCCGAAAAGGCCAACTGCTTTTTTACGAACTTGAAGGTGAATCATCAGTTCGGCAATTTGTACAGCCAGACCGCTGACGAGCGACAAGCGGCGATGACCAACGCCCGGAACTTAGTCGAGGCTGCCAATACTTTGGGATGCCGATGGGTTCGCTTTCAGGTGCCAAAGTTCGACAATTCCGATTCCAATTCGCAGCTAGTTGCGCATCGCGACTTGGCCCTGTTTGCTGAGTTACGGGGTATTGAATTGCTGGTCGAGAATGGCGGCTGGCTGAAATCCGACGCCGAATCGATTCGGCGTGTCGTGGCGACAATCGGGCAGAATGTCGCACCCTGTCCTGACACGGGTAACTGGAACGACGACATCCGGTACGAGGCGCTCGAAAGATCGTTTCCCGGGGCGGCAAGTTGCGACTTCAAAGTGTTCGACCTCGATGCGAATTACCGCCATGAAAAGTACGATATTCGCCGATGTTTTGAGATTGGCTGGCAAGCTGGCTTTCGTGGCCCATGGGCCATCGAGCATTGGAACGAAGATTTGCAGTCATTTGCACGCGAATCGGTTTATCTGCGCGATCAATTGCAAAAGTGGATGGCGGCTGCGGAATAGTTAGGTCGCGATTCTTATGCGGCGCAGCTTTTCTGTTGGATGTTGGCCAGAGAATCAGGCAAACTTGAACATCAAACAGGTTACGCGACTCAGATCTCTGCAGGAGTCAACCAGCTATGTCTCGAATTTCAGTCGTCGTCATTGCCATCGTCGTCGGTAGTTGCGCAGCCCTTACTCCGGTATTCGCCGCCGACAACCAAATGGTTTTTCCTGGTGGCGATTGGGTCGAAGCGACGCCTGAATCTCAGGGAGTTGATTCCGAAAAGTTACTGCGAGCGATCGACGAGTTGGAACAAGGCGTCGGTGATGACGGAGTGACGCGGCTTGTCATTGTCCGGAATGGCCGATTGATCTGGAAAGGAACCGACATCGACCACCGGCACGGGATCTGGTCCTGCACCAAGTCGTTCACCAGCACGGTTCTCGGATTGTTGATCGATGACGGCAAAGCGCGACTCAACACGCGCGCAAAAGAATACCTGCCGGCGATGGCGGCTCGTTTCGATAGAGTCACACTGCGCAATTTCACCACGATGACGTCAGGCTATTACGCAATGGGGGACGAGCCACGCGGCGGCTATACGCACGGCCCGAGTCGAACTCCCTTCAATCCCGGTGCGAAGCCCTTGTTCGTGCCACCCGGATCACAATATGCGTATTGGGATTCGGCGATGAATCAGTTTGGCAATGTGCTGACGCGCATTGCCGATCAATCGATGGAAGACGTGTTCAAGCGACGGATCGCCGATCCGATCGGGATGAATCCCGCCGGCTGGGACTGGGGGGATTTCGGCGAAATCGATGGCATCGTTGTGAATGGCGGGTCGGGCAATAGTGGAAAGCATATGCAGATTACGGCCCGACAGTTCGCCCGGTTTGGCCATTTGTTTCTCAATCGGGGCAACTGGGCCGGCGAGCAATTGATCAGCGAAGATTGGGTTGCGGCGGCGACGGCTGTTCAAGTGCCGGCATCAACACCCTGGGGGCATGAAATCAGTGGCTTCGACGGGCGTGGGGTGTACGGATTCAATTGGTGGGTCAATGGAGTCAAAGCGAACGGCGAACGGAAATGGCCGGCCGCACCAAGCAGTATGTTTGCAGCGATGGGTCACAACAATAACAAATGCTTTGTGATACCCGAGTGGGGAATAGTCGTCACTCGCCTCGGTTTGGACGGCAACGTCGATGATGTTGTTTGGAATAACTTTTTCGGAAATCTGGCGGGTGCATTCATCGATGAAACGGCTTCAGCGATCGATGCTACGGTCGAAGCGCAATCGTATTCCAAATGGTCAACGATTGAATTGGAGTTTACCGGCCCCGATTCGACGGCGGGCGGCACACCGAATCCATTTGCCATCAGTTTGGATGTCGTATTCACAAGCCCTGATGGCAACCGGTATCGCGTGCCTGGATTCTATGATGGGAACGGCCGGGGTGGTACGGACGGCCCTGTTTGGAAGGTACGGTTCTCGGCGGACGAAGTCGGCCCATGGCGTTACTCGACCGAAAGTGACAACAGCCAACTGGTTGGTCATGACGGTACGTTTGTCGTCGAAGAAGTTCCCGAAGAGGCGCGCGGTTTTTGGAAATGGGGCCGTTTGGAATACACCGGAACGCCCGAAAACGGCATTCGCTATCTCAAGTTTCGCGACGGCCCCTATTGGATGAAAGCAGGTTGCGATGACCCGGAGAATTTCCTTGGCAATTATCGCAATTTCGATACACAGGCCAAGCGCAAGGCCGCCGTCGACTACCTGGCAAGCCAGGGAATCAATTCTCTGTACATCATGACGCATAACGTCGACGGGGATGATAAGGATGTTTGGCCGTGGCTGGGGGCTACAGCAGCAGAAGCAAAGAAAAATGGTGGCGCTGATGCCAGATTCGACGTCGCCAAATTGGAAGAATGGCGGGAGCTGTTTGAGTACATGCAAACCCGAGGGGTCGTGCCCTACCTGATTCTCGAAGACGACTCCGCCTGGAAGCGTTATGACGTGGTTCGCTATCAGCGAGAAATCATTGCGAGGTTCGGCGATCTCCCGGCATTGGTTTTCAATTTGGGTGAGGAGCACAACGAAAACTATCGGCTGCGCGAAGGGTTGGAAATGGCGCGGCGCTTTAAGGAAATTGACCCGTACAACCATGCATTGGGAATCCACAATATCAGTCGTGCCAACGATGACTACGTCGATTCGCCGTATCTGGATATGACGGCCATTCAAACGGGACAGCCAGGCAGACCATCGGCAGTGAAATTTGCCATCGAACATAATCAAATTGCCGTTGATTGGATCGCACGCTGTCGGAAGCGGGGAAAACGAATTCTAGTTGTGAACTTTGACGAAGGACGGCCAGAACATGATCGGCTGGCCTGGTGGAGCGCATACATCGGTGGCGGCGTTTGGGAAGCGCACGTCGCGGAGAACTACGATCAGCCGCACTCCGCCTGGGAAACCACTTGGGTCGAACTCGGTGGTGCCCGTGCCTTTATGGAGTCATTGCCGTTTCACGAAATGGAACCGCGCAACGATTTGGTAATTGCCGGTGATGGATTCTGTTTAGCAAAACCGGGTGCAGCTTATGCCGTGTACCTACCGCATGAGGGAAGAGTAACGGTCAAGCTCGAAGCCGGCGTTCGCTACTCAGCCGCCTGGTGGAGTCCCGACAACGGATTCAACGGGCAATTCGAGCCCGCGCAAACGATCGTCGGTGGCAGCCAGGACTTTCAAACCCCTGGTGAAGGGGACTGGGCGTTAAGAATCCTTGCCGTGCCGTGATGGGATCGAATTCAAAGGGGTGAGTCAATCGCCGGTCGAACTTCAAGGGTTGACATCGACCGGTTCACCGGCGCGTGCGGACTGATCGAGCGCATCGCAGATTCGCTGTGTGTTCAGCGAGGCTTCTGTCCACCGAACATCGGGCGTCCCGCTTTGGACGATTTTGCAGAAGTCTTCGATCATGCAGACCTCTTGAATCGGCGGCTCCGAACGGTGTTCCGCCAGCAACCCTGAAGCGTTATGCAGCCAATATCGTGGCTTGTCGGCATCCCAGGGCCTTGTGAAGTCATCGCACACCAACGAGGCTTTTGTTCCGGCGACTTCCAGCCAGCGACGCATTTCGGTATCGAAAGCACAATCGAACGAAGCCATACGGTCGTTGTCGAACCACATTAGACCGGAGAAGGCCATATCGATGTCGTTGTAATAGCGTGCCGTTCCGTAGACTCGCCGCGGTGATTCTCCAAATGCCCAGAGGGTCGCGCCGACGCAATACCATCCTAAGTCGAACAGCGAGCCGCCGCCGTACTGACGTTCCAGACGGAAGTCGCCATGCGGCAACTCGTCCCAGTTGAATGAGAACGCCGACGTCACTCGGCGAAGTGTTCCCAGAGTGCCATCTTCGATGGGTTGGTGCATTTGTGCGGCACGTGGATGGTGCAACCACATGACACCGTCCATAAGTTGTACGTTGTGTTGCCGACAGGCATCGGCCATATCCGTGGCTTCGGAAAGGTTGAGGGCAAGGGGCTTTTCACAGAGGACATGTTTGCCGGCTTCGGCAGCTTTGATGGTCCACTCGCGATGCATCGACGGGGGCAATGGGATATACACTGCGTCGATATCGGGATCATCTAACACATGTTGATAGCTGCCGTATCTTTTCGATACGTCGTAATCGTTTGCCCATTCGGCTGCTCGTTCTATCGAGCGGCTGCCAATGGCGTCCAGCTGTGCGTTTTCGGCCGCCTGAATGGCGGTACCGACTTTGGTTGCGATGCGAGCTGTGCCGAGGACACCCCATCGAATCGCTGATTCGACTTCACCCATCTTGTTGAGTTTCCTGAGTTGCGAAAAAAATTGTTGATTTTGTCTGAATCGGCACGATAGGATGTCGTCAGTTCACGTGCGCTCGGTGAACTGTATGACTACTGCTGTTCCCGTGAGTATCAGCGTGCGGGCCAGTGCCATATCTAAAGAGGAGCCGGATTCCCATATTCGGCTCCTCTTTTGTTATGGACCGCACGGTTTGCCAAATTGTACTTTTCCATCGGCGAGAGTGCAGCGAATGTCGAGACCGCTGCCCGGACCGTTGAAATCGAATTGGATCAAATCGGCGCGCGACCCGGGAGTCAAAGCAATTTCTTCGAAGCCAAGCAAGCGGGCG